>CAYSKJ010000185.1:0-5905 GCA_964431655.1 uncultured bacterium
AACATTCTGGAAAAGACTCTTGAAATAATGGACAAGGATAATTATGAACCCGAAAGGCTTCAGATTCACAACCTCTCTGCAGCCCTGAATCATCAGGCCAAGGCTATATCACTGTATCCTCCCATTACAGAGAGCACCATTTTCAATTCATCGGAAAGGAATATAAATACCCTTATTGCTGCCCTGACTAATAAATTCAATTTTTACGGTATTTTTGTAATTCCCACGAAGGCACTAATGGGAAAAAGCTTCATTGTCGGCAAGATTAATTTCTTTTATATGATAAGACTGCTTTTGAAAAATAAGTTTGATAATGCCAGCCTTCTTGAAAGGATAGACCACAGGATGCTTGAACTGGTTCTTTCTGTGCTTACAGAAGAGGTGCTTGTAGAGCTCATAAGCAGACAGGATACCCGGATTGGGATTAAAGAGAGGGCCGTAAAAGCTCTGGCTGAAATCTGGGACAGAAGAACCTCACCCAATATCAGAAACTATATCCCTGATCTTGCCAATCTCTGGATAAACCGGAGGCTGATATGCCCGGTATATGGTACTCTGCGGGGAACCCATGAATATTACAATCTTGTTGCCCGAGTGGATGATGTCTGCAGGAATTACCTTCTCAATGTATTTGAGAACAGGGACGAAACCTGGGCCCTTGAAGAATTCCTTTTCGGACTCTCTTTTGAAGATATAAAATACCTGCGCCATCATATGAGGAACAGCAACAAGCAGTGCATAGCCGGCTCCGAGATAAAAGAACTGGTAAACAAAAGCTCTGCGTATTTCTATGATGATACTCAGGATCCTCTGGAGCTGTATAAGTTTTTTAATATCCGAAAAAGGAGCGCTGCAGATAGGCGGTCAGATAATATACCGGGGCCTGGGGCCCCTTTTGAGGAGTATTATCTGATATACCTTCTTTCTGACAGAGACTGAAAGGCTTCCTGAACCTGGAGAAGATTACACCGGATTATAGGAGGGTGTCTTTACATTCAGCACAACCAGCTCAGAGTCTTTGTCAGCAAATAATGCCATCTCTGTATCTGCCGGGCATACAATTATATCTCCGGCTGTTACCTCCCTGACCTCATCACCTATCTGTATACTGCCCTTTCCCCCTACCACATAGAAAAAGACATGAACGGGAACGGAGTGCTCCGGGACCTTGCCTCCGGGCTTAACAGATATATTCATGACCTTGACATCAGCATTTTCAAGAACCTTCCTGGCATAGAAATTATCGTTTTCAATTATTACAGGCAGGTTTTCAAGCTTTATTAACTCCATTTTATCCTTCCTTTTCTAATACTGCTGTTGCAGTAAAAACAGAAGCTATTCAGAGATTTCCTCTTTGGCCCGGGGTATTTCCCTAATCTTTTCAGCGATGTTTTCCCTGTCGGGATGGTCGGGCATTATTTTCTCATAGACAGCCAGAGCTTCCCCGTAATTTCCCAGGTTAACAAGGATGTCGGCTTTCAGCTCATAATACTCATACATTTCCTCATCCTCACAGCCGGGATTTCCTTGCTTATAAAGCTCAATACCCTTGTCAACGGCTTTCAGGGCTTCCTGGTTCTTGTCCATCTCAGCCTGGACTATGGCAAGCCACATATAGGCGTCTGTATGGTCTTCTTTCAGCTCGATGGACCTTATAAGGGCTTTTTCTGCACTGACATAATCCTTGAGATTATAATGGGCTTCGCCTTTATGCCTCCAGACGCAGGTGATGTTCGGAGTATCCTTTATTATAAGGTCATATATCTCAATGGCCTTTTTATAATCCTTCTTTTCCAGGTATATGTTTCCCAGAAAAAACTTCTGACCGAAGCTCATACCATCGAAATAGTTGCAGCTTTGATCAAGGAGTTCACCGGAATGCATCATATAGATATAGCTTTTCATCGCCGTCATATAGCCTTTCTGATAATCCTTTTCAATATTTGAGTTAATCCTGTCAATCAGCTTAATGAAATTTGCCTCGCTTTTTTCTGAAGCATAGGAAGTAAGCATTTCCTGAAGAATCTGCATTTCTGTCTTTTCTTCCTTCTCCTCCGCAGAAAGGAAACTGCAAAGGGAAAATACTGCATAAATGACAATTAAAATGACGGTGGTCTTTTTCATGTTAATTCTCCTTTCTATTTAATATATTAATCGGACATGATACTTTATTTCTTGTAAATTCGCAAATATTTTATTTCCTTGAAAATACAATATTTCTATTGCCGGTTTTTCATCCTCTCTGCTTTTCTGCCTTATGATAATTTCAGCTGCAGAATCATTTAATATGACGGATAAAAAACATGGCCGGAGAATATAATAAAAGACCTGATGAAATCAAAAAAACAGGGCCGGGATAAACACTCCGGGGTCTGTCCTTTGCCATAGCTTTAGAAGATCATCTGCCTTTTTTATTAAGCCATCTCTTTACATCCTGGACAAAGGCAAGGGAGAAGAAATAAACAGCCTGAGCCAAAATCTGCACCAGCCTTCCCCCGAAACCGGTAATAACAAACAGGATTACACTGAATATTCCCATGCATACAGCAATAAACCATGATCTGTATTCATGCATCCCTACCCGGTAAAAGAATATATAAAAACATAAAGCTATAAGTAAATCAAAATAGTGCATAAAGTACCGCCTCCCCGGCCTTCCGCCTGATATTAACAGGTATGCAGGCACAGCTATTAATCATCCTTATGTATTGTTCCTTGCCTGAAGGTGATTAAACTTCCCCCCAAATTGGCTGTAAAACAGTACCTTGATTAATAGAAGCCTTGGCAGGCAGATATGCCGGTAAATTTATCTGAAAGTTTTAATAGTCTATGTCCTCATAGTCTTCATCATAGTTTTCTTCGAGGTTCTCCAGGTCCATACCGTCCAGGAGCTCTTTTAGTGTAATGAGTTCCTCATGGGTGAGGGTTATGCCTTTTCCTGCCTTGCTGTTTTCGTGCTCCCATGTCCTTATCTCATATTCAGGCTTATGTTTGTTCCAGGACACGAGGTTCAGCTCCTTGGTCCAGCCATTGGATGTTTCGCTGATTACTCCAAAATGCTCGAGTATCTCATACTCAAAGTTTGCCATTGATTCAAACTCCTATTTCATGTTTTATGACAATGGGACAATTATAACCGGTTTGATATTGCATTCAATATTTTTATTCCTTTTATACCCCTTGTACATTCCGGCATCAGTCACGCTCTTTTTGGTTCCTGTTGCGGTATATCCAGTTGGTGTTGAGAAATATGGAATTGTCATGCCGGGTTCTGAGATTGTCCTTATTACTATGGTTTTTTAAAAAAAGCTTTGAGAATAACCCCAAAATATATCTCATTCCTAATATAATAATACACGGCATCCTATATGCAAATATTTTTTAAAAGGCTTTGACTTTTATAGTTAAATTATGCATAATTTAAAGTGCGGGAGTGTAAGCCATGGTTTTTAAGAGAGAATTTTCACTGGGAATTCTGTTCCTTATTGTAGTCTGCAGTCAGTATTTGTATGCAAGGGTTGTAAAAGTCGGTATTTATGAGAATGCCCCCAAAGTATTCTCCGAAGACGGGAAAGCCAGCGGTATCTTTGTCGAGATACTGGAATACATGGCTGACAGGGAGGGCTGGGAAATTATCTATGTGGCAGGGACGTGGAGAGAGGGCCTGGAAAGGCTTAGAAATAATGAGATAGATCTGATGCCTGATGTTGCCTTTACACCTGAAAGGGAAGATGAATTTTCCTTTCACACAGAACCGGTTCTTTCAGACTGGTTCCAGGTTTATATTCACCGGGGAAGGGATATAAAAAGCATAATGGACCTGGAGGGAAAAACGGTGCTTGTTCTGGAGAGTTCGGCTCAGGAGCAGGCATTCAAGAAACTGGCTGAATCATTTGATCTTTCTCTGGAGTTAAAGGCTGAGCCCGATTACAGAAGCATTTTAGGAAAATTAGAAAAAGGCGAGGCTGATGCGGCTATAGTTAACCGCTTTTATTCAGCTGATTTAATCTCCCAGGTGGAGACTACGGCAATCATATTCAATCCCACCAGGCTTTATTTTGCAGCTCCGATGGGGGAGAACCGGGATCTTCTGCAGGCTGTGGACAGGCATATGCTGGGGTTAAAAAGGGACAGCTCGTCTGTATACTATGACAGCCTTCAGCGATGGACATCGGAGCAGGTAAGACATAAACTTCCTGAATGGGTGAGTATAGCAGGAGTTATAACGGGCATTTTAATCCTTGGGGGCGTAGCCGGAAGCCTTATACTCAAAAGAGAGGTTAATCTAAGGACCAGAGAGCTGGAGGAGATAAACCGGGATCTGAAAACTACTGAGAAGCAGCTGAGGCAGAGCGAGAACATGTACAGGACTCTGTTTGAGACTGCCAATGACGGCATACTTCTGTTGAACAGGGACTGCATAGTGGAATGCAATCCCAGAGTCCTGGAACTTTTCGGGTGTGAAAAGGATGATATGCTGGGGGAATCCCCCTACAGCTTTTCTCCCGAGACCCAGCCGGATGGAGAAGATTCCAGAACGAAGGCCAGTGAGAAGTTAAGGCTGGCAGAAACAGATGGCCCGCAGTTTTTTGAGTGGCTGCATTGCAGGAAGGACGGGACTCTCTTCATGGCTGAAATAAGCCTTAATATGATGAAGATAGGTGATGAGGATCTGGTGCAGGCCATGATCAGGGATATAACCCAGAGGAAGCAGGCGGAGGCTGAACTCAGGGAGATTAATATAAACCTGGAGAGGAGGGTTAAAGAGAGGACCAGGGAGCTTGAGATAGAAAAGGAAAAGGCAGAATCCGCAGACCAGCTTAAAAGCGCGTTTTTAGCCACCATGTCCCATGAATTGAGGACCCCTCTGAACTCCATAATAGGCTTTACGGGCATACTGCTTCAGGGGCTGGCAGGACCACTAAATGAAGAACAGGAAAAACAGCTGAATATGGTACAGTTAAGCTCGAGGCACCTCCTTGCCCTGATAAATGATGTTCTGGATATATCCAAGATAGAAGCCGATCAGCTGCAGCTTTCCATAGGGGAGTTTGACCTCAGGGAATCCGTTGAGAAGATGGTGAAGGTTGTGACTCCCCTTGCAGAGCAGAAGGGGATAGCGGTCAAAACAATGTTGACAGGCTTGGAAAAGGCCGTTTCCGACCAGAGAAGGATAGAGCAGGTTATACTGAACCTGCTGAATAATGCAGTAAAGTTCACAGATGAGGGCACTGTTGATATTGAAGGTAAACAAGACGGGGATTTTTATCTAATATCAGTCAGGGATACAGGAATAGGAATCAAAAAGGAGGATATACCGGGTCTTTTCAAGCCATTTCAGCAGGTGGACAGCGGGCTTGCAAGGAAGAGGGAAGGTACCGGGCTGGGCCTGTCCATCTGCAGTAAGCTGATAAAGATGATGGGGGGCAGTATTGATGTCCATAGTGAATACCAGAAAGGCAGTATTTTTACCATAAGATTCCCAAAGGAGATGAAATGAGCCATACACTGCTGATTATAGAGGATAACCTGCAGAACTCCTACATGATGCGTTTTCTGCTTGAGAAGCACGGCTTCGAGGTAAGAACAGCCGAGAACGGACCTGACGGGATCAGGTCAGCCGTTGAATACAGGCCGGATGCTATCCTTCTCGACATACAGCTTCCCGGAATGGACGGATATGCGGTGGCGGGGAGACTCAAGGCTGACCAGCTTACAAACTGCATTCCAATTATTGCAGTGACAAGCTATGCCATGGCCGGGGACAGGGAGAAAATACTATCCGCCGGAGCCACAGGCTATATTGAGAAACCCATTAATCCAGAGACCTTCGTAAATGAAATAAGGCAGTACCTTTCATGGGACTGCAAAGAGGAGGAATGAAGAATGAATATTCTTATCGTTG
>CAYSKJ010000186.1:0-5801 GCA_964431655.1 uncultured bacterium
TCTGGTCCAGCAGACGCTTTTCCCTCGTCAGGAGTTTATGTTCTGCCTGACGTCTTTCGTTTACCTCCTCCTCAAGATTCTGATTAATTCTTATGAGTTTTTTTGTGGCCTTGGATATCTCTGATTTAAGGTTCTTGTTGGCTTCAATGATATTTTCCTGCATCTTGTTTCTGGAGACAGCATTTATGATTATATCGCTGATCAAGCTCAGAAATCTTATAATGTCATCACTCCAGAGCTTCTTCTCCCTGACTGAATCAAAGCCGAGAAATCCAAGCAGATCACCCTGCAAAAGCATAGGCACGATTAAAATGGATTTTATACCCTGTTTTTCAAGAATGTTCTTTTCAAGGGATGAAGATTCAGGAAGCCTGCTTACATCAGGTATATGAATCATGTTGAATTTTTCAAGCTGTCCGATGCACCATGGCATTTCTTTAACGGGTATCCTCTGAAGACGGTCCCGAAGGGGCTCTATGCCGGGAGAACACCATTCATGGGTATTATCAGCAAATTCCTCGTCAAACAGAAATACGTAAGCCCTGTCGACCCCTTCTATATTGCATATCTTCTCCAGAGATTCATGGATTATGGAATCAATATCCCTTGGCGGGGAACTTATAAAACGGTAGGATATCTTTGATATAATCTCCAGCAGGTTTATATGGCTATGAAGCAGATTTTCCGACGGTTCTGCACCATGACATCCATTAACTTTTCCCAAGCAACATCTCCACTATAATTAGGTTTTAGAGGAAATACCAGTAATATTCTAATGGAAATATTAATCTTTGTCAACAGCTAAATAATGCCGGCACAGAAAAGTATTCAGTCCAGAAAATCAATAATTGCCCGGGCGATTCTATCGGGATACTGGTAGAAAAAACCATGGCCCCCTTCATTAATTTCCATTACAGAAGAATTCTTTATAGCTTTTCCAAGTATATAGGCATTTTCCAAAGGGATAATATTATCATGGGTTCCTGCAACTATCAGGGTTTTGTTCTTTATCCTGGAAAGCCTGGAATAAGTGCCTCTGTATGTTTTAAGTATTTTTGACTGTCGCCGTATTATGCTGTCCTTTACAGGCGATTTTACTTCAGGTAAGCAGCTAAGGGCATCCCCGCAATCCCTTAACCATTTTTCAGGAAAGAGATTACAGCACATCCTGCTAATCCTCTCATCCATTGTCCCGGACAGATCAGTCAGAGAATTCCATACCCCCTCATCAGGCCATAAAGCTTTGTCTCCCCCGCAGGAGGCTGCCAGGAGAACCAGTCTTCCTGTAATCTCAGGCCTGGTGAGCGCTGTTTCCTGGGCTATGAAGGCTCCCATGGACCAGCCTGCAATATTACAGCCTTCAATACCAAGCCCTTCAATCAGGCACGAAGTATCCTCGCTGAAAAGCTCTATTGAAAATTCCAGGCCGTTTTCTGTACTGAACCCCATACCCCTGTTATCAAACAGTACAGTATTGTATTGCTTCTCAATAGGTTCCAGGAAAGAGGGGGGCCACATCTCCATGAGCCCCCCGTAGCCAGTTATAAAGAGCAGGGTCTGCTTATCCCGGTCGAGACTGCCTTTACTGCCGTTTATAATACAGCAAAGGGATATGTCATTGACCCGGACTTTCTTAAGTCTATAATCCGGGGCCATCGGATTTTTTACCTTCCCAGAATTCTATCCATGATTCTAATGTTTTATCCGGATAGGGATGAGTTACAGGCTGCGGTACGGGGTTGTCCCTTAATTCCTCCATCAGAACTTCAATCGCCTTGTCAAGCTGGCGGTCTTTTTTCAAAGGGCTGTCCTGGGGGTAATTGATAATTTCAATATCGGGTATCACACCCTCATTTTCCAGTATCCAGCCCTTCTCCAAATGGTAATTTGAGAATTCTGGAATGGTCATCATACCGCCGTCCACAAAGGGTTTATCGCTTCTTATGCCGACTACCCCTCCCCAGGTCCTGGTACCTATAAGCTTGCCCAGCCGGTACATTCTGAAAGCCTCCGGGAAAAGGTCTCCGTCAGATCCTGCATCCTCATTTATCAGGCAGGCAAAATGACCCAGGAAAACATTCCTTGGGGATGTCCTGGGCAGCGAATGCCTGTTTACAGACAGATAAGAGAGCTCCCGCCTGAGCTTTTCCAGTATTATCTGGGATACATTCCCCCCGCCATTGTACCTGTCATCAATAATGACAGCATCTCTGTCCATCTGATTAAAGAACTGCTTGAAGAATTCAACCAGGCCGAAGCCGGACATATCGGGAATATGAACATATCCTATTTTCCCTCCGGTTCTGTTCTTTACATAATCCCTGTTGTCATATACCCATTCATAATATCTGAGCAAATATTCTGATGGTATTGGCCTGACTGTATAAACCGATTGTTTCTCCCCGGCATTATTATCTGAAACAGCAATTGAAACCTCCTGGTCAGCCAGGTTCTCAAAATAAGAATATATGTTTTTATCAGCTGTAATTTGTATTCCGTTTACCGAGATAAGGTAATCACCCTCCCTGATCGGATGGACAGCCAAAGGTGACCAGTTATGGTTATAGAAGGGATCGCCTTCATAAATCCTGGTAATTTTATACCTGTCTCCCTCAACCTCAAAATCAGCTCCAAGCAAGCCAATGCTTATGGATTCCTCATGAAAATCATAATTCCTGTTGAAAATATAGGTATGGGAGGTGGCCAGCTCTCCAATAAGTTCACCGATCAGCATATACAGCTCAGATCCTGTTCCTATTCTGGTAAGAAGGTTTTTATACTGGTTTGCAAATCCATCCCAGTCAATATTGCCCATATTGGGAGCCCAGTATAGAAGCTTCTGAAGCCTTACGGCTTCATTGAAAATCTGAGCCCATTCCCTGAAGGGGGTAACATGCAGGTTGATTCTGGCAAGATCTACCGTGTCATCACCGATAATAAGGCTGTTATTCTTGCTGTAGAGTATTTTGTCCTTCTTGACTGAAAGGCTGTAGCCGTCTATTCCCTTTAAGACCTCATCCAGCTGGCGATCCTTCAAATTGTAGGAATACAGTGTTTTCTTGTAATAATCCTTCGCCTGATACTGTCTGTCAGGCATCCATAATCTGTCTTCCCTGTCGAGAAAGTATATCTTATTTTTAGCTGCCTTCAGTTCATGGTAATTGCCCGCTTTAACAGGAAGGGGGAAAATCCTTTTTTCTATCTCATTGAATTCAATATCTGTCACAGGGCTTTTTTCTGATGCATCCTCATCTTTATTATCCTTATCCCTCTTCATGCCTTCATCCTTTGCCAGTTCATACCATTCCCTCGGCAGAAGGGGGTTTTTAACCCGGCTGTTCAAAAGGACTATATGGGGTCTGGTCATTTTTGTAAGTACCGCCTCATGGTCCATATGGTCCATCAAAGGGCTGAACTGAGTCTGTGACAGAAAGTACAGATATTCACCCCTGGGATCCCATACGGGCTCAAAATCATTGGTAACAGACCTGGTTATCTTATATGACATCTGCCCTGCCAGGTCATGAATATAGATATCAGAAAATCTGTTTTCTGAAGCCTTGGAATAACCAAGGTACTTACCACATGGGGACCACGAGTAATGCCTTATCTCAGCCCAGTCTGACCGGTCAATCAACAGGGTTTTCCCTGATTTGAAGCTGTATATATAAAGCCTCAGCTTTTCATCGGAAAATGCAATATTCTCCCCGTCCGGTGACCATGATATTTTATTGTACCATCCGTCAGGATTGTCTGTCAGTTTAATCCTTCTGGCATTATCTTCAGTTTTTGATACATACAGCTGTTCTTTCCCAGTTTCATCAGAAAAATACGCTACCTGTGATCCATCAATGCTGAAGGAAGGGTTTTTAAACCTGACAGCCGGAGATACTGCTAAACTTAGGCTCCTGCCTTCTTTAACCGATGTAATATACAGGTTTCCCCTGATTTCCAGCAGTACTCTCTGTGCCTCGCTGGAAAGCTCAAAACTGTCTATCCATTCTGATGCATCCCTGTATTCTTTCCGGTAAGCTTTGTTGTCAGTGGGAAGGATTATATCAAGTCTAATTAAAGCATCCTTCTCTATATCATACCTGTAGATATCCCCAGCTTTCTGAAAGACTATGCTCCCATCCCCGAGTGAAGGGTAATTTATATCAAAATCATCAAAAAAGGTATGCTGGGATATATTTTCACCCTTGAAATCCATGGAAAAGATATTGTTTCTTCCTTTTCTGTCGCTTATAAAGTATATTCTGTCCCTGTAAACCATTGGGAACCTGTTGCTTCCTTCAAAATCCGTCAGCTGTTCGAAATCATTTTTCTGCAGGCTTCCTGCCCAAATTTCAGACATCCTGCCACCTTTATATCTTTTCCATGTAGCATGGGGCGCCGCATTCCTGTTGAAAGCTATGAAATCAGCGTTATCTGCAAAGCTTAAAAGATCAGCCTTGCCTATATCAACCATCATAGGAAGTCCCCCTTCTATTGGAACCTTAAAGATATTGCTCCTCCTGTGGGGGTGGTACCTCGATGAAGAGAAAAGGACATGCCTGCCGTCGGGAGAGAAACCTAGCACCGTATCACGGCCCGGATAATAGGTCAGTCTTCGGGATACACCGCCATTTACGGGCATAAGGTATATATCAATATTGGAGCCCACAGACATTGAATAGGCTATATGTTGACCATCAGGGGAGATTTTGCCGGAGACATAATTGGAATTCTCTGAGGCGATGCATATGGCAGTACCGCCGTCAGAACCAACTTTCCAGAGCCTGCCGCGGGATGAAAATACTATAATATCTCCCCTTATATCAGGGTAATAATAATAGCCTGTACCGGCAAAAATGAAAGCAGATGAAAATAATACTGCAAATAAGAAAAAAGAAATATTTTTAAACATTCCTACCTCCACATCTTTATAATTTCTTTTTAATACGGAAAAAAGAGGCAAATGTTAACAACAAAAAAAAGCACGGCAAAAGCCGTGCTTTTTTTAACCAAAAAGAAGGATTTATATTTCCCATGATCCTTTCATGGGGTTTCTACTCCCAGCTTTTCCCAGTATTCAATCCACTTTTCCATGCTTTTGTTGGGAAAAGGTTTCATCTCCGGCAATGCCACTGGTGATTCCATAATTTTCTGCCTCAGGACATCAATACCTTTTTCAAGCTGGGGATCCAGGCCGGCAGCACGGTCCTGGGGCCTGTTTACTACCTCTATGTCAGGGTCCACACCTATATTTTCAAGTGTCCACCCCCTCTCCGGGTCATAGTGGGCATATTCTGGTATTGACATGAGCCCGCCGTCCACAAATGGTTTGTCCATTCTTATTCCTATAACCCCGCCCCATGTTGTTGTCCCTATAAGGGGGCCGAGCCCTGATTTCTTGAAGGCTTCAGGAAATATGTCACCGTCTGAACCGGCATTCTCATTGATAAGGCAGACCATATGTCCCAGGAATGTCCTGTGGGGATAGGTCTCCATTCTTTTGCCATGCCTCATGTAGTCCAGGAAAATAAGCTCCCGGTTCAGCCTTTCTATAATAAGCTGGGAAACAAACCCCCCTCCGTTATATCTTACATCTACTATCAGACCTTCTTTATCCAGCTGATTGTAATACTGCTTGTTGAATTCCACCATGCCGGGGGCGCTCATATCGGGAAGGTGTATATAACCTATGCGGCCTTCTGAAGCCTTTTCTACATAATCCCTGTTGGAATTTACCCAGTCTATGTACCTTAGATAACCTTCACTGGAAAGGGTCTTGATTTTGTACTCTTCTGCATCTTTCCCGT
>CAYSKJ010000187.1:0-5626 GCA_964431655.1 uncultured bacterium
CAAGAAGCGTCTGCACTACCAGCAGGGACATGAAATCAACAGCTTCTTCCTCATTTCCGATACCGAACCCGGTATAGCCGGGATGTCCTATGTTCATAGGTGCTGTTGAGGGCGTAAGGACCTGGAATCTTGCATTATAGGGAACCCCGTAGATAGTTAATATTCCTGTTACTGAGCCGTCTTTCACGGTGATTATCCTTGCATCCAGCTTGCCGCCGTAAAGTATGAAAACCGGTCCTGGCTGATTCTCACCGATAAAATCAGCAAGCTTCTCATCGGTGCCGGTGGAGGGGTCGTAATAGTATCTGTGGCTTAATGTGACATCAGTATCAAGGGAGATAATCTCAAGAATAATATCAGTATCTATTTTGTCAGCTACTTCTCTATAGCTTCCTATCTCGCCCTGAAGTACTTTTTCAAGAAGAGCTCTGTCCCGGACTGTGAACCCGGCCTTGTAGAGTGCTTTTTCAATAATGTCATACAGCCTGTTCTTTGCCAATATGTCAGCCTGCGACACATGGGGAGGCATAGCAGGCACCCTCAGCACAATTTTAAGGCTGTTACCCTTTCTATCAAGCATATCCTGGAGTTCAGGGCGGATAATAATCTCGCTTTTAGCATTTAGAAAGGGATTAACATCAACCGGATGCCATGTATAGCATCCTGCCATGGCCAGTGATGAAAGAAGGATGATAAGGCATAAAGCAGAGTTTTTGTACTTTCCCTTCATTCGGAATTCCTTCTAAGATTATTTTTATTCCGAAATATTATTATATTATTTCATATATTAATATTCAATATTTAATTAAGATTATTTTTATCAATCCGAAATAACAAACATGATGACTGGTGATCTCTTAAATTTTATTCTTCCCGCAGATTACTATGGCTTCTATGGTTTTGTTTATCTTTTTTATGATGGATATGGACATATCAAGGGTTTTTGATCCCTTTTTGCTGTTTTTTAACTCATAACGCACTTTGTCTGATACTGTATTACTCTTTAACAGGTCTTCAATGAGGGATAGAAAATTGTTTCTGTCAATATCATTAGACAAAAAGGATAAAAATGACATTCCTTCCAGGCCGATTTTTCCCAGGAGCTCACCGGCATGCCGGTTCGCCAGGAGAATCCTGCAGGAAGCATCCAGTATGAATACACAATCCCAGGATGTATTAAAAAGCGCCTCGGTGATAGCAGAAGGAGGCAGACGGTACTGGCTGAGTACCATCCGGTTCTTCAATATAACGCTTATCAGAGAGGATATTATTTCCAGGTTTTTTAATATATCATCAGGATAATGGTCAGGTTCCTTATGCCCAAGGTTAAGTACTCCGAGGATCTCTTTGCCGTAGTAAAGGGGCAGGCATATAAAACTGAAGGGAAGCAGATCCAGGTTCTCAAATACAGGATGTTCCTGGGTATTGTGAATAAATACCGTTTTCATGTTTTTCAGGGCCAGTTCCCGAATGTCCTCCCAGGCTGGAAACAGGTGGTTTATTACCCCGGAACTGCCAAGGGTATTTTTTACATGTATTGTTTTTCCTGAGTTTAAATCCCTGTTATCCAGCACAAATGCAGCAAAATGCGATTCTGTCTCAAAAATGATAATTTCAAGGAGTGAATCAAAGAGGGCTTCCAGAGACATGACATTAATGCTCTTTTTGGCAATATTCAATAAAAAGTCAAAATCCTTCGCCTTCTGCTCAAGCTTGTTTGAAGTGTCCTGCAGAAGTCCTACCAGAGTTTCTACGGACTTGCTGTTTTCTTTTATAAGATTGTAGTCATCTATCAGCATATTTATATTCTTTATAAGAAATTTTTCATTGAGGTCAATCCTGGGAATATCTTCAGCATCAATATTCTTTTTATTGATTATTGCGTCCGTAAGCAGGCTTATATCAAGCATGGTGTTTCCTTTTGCAAATTTTCCCTGAAATTAAATCTATATTAATTTTTTGGTATTGAAAAGATTTTTTTATTCATTATCCCTTCTATTATAAAGCCGGGCATATCAAATACCTCCTGCGCAGACTTTATAATTGCCGAATCAGAGGAACATACCACCTTATCGGTCAATTTCAGCATATAATCGGGAGATCTGTCTGTAAAGGCCCTGCCTTTGATTTTCTCTGAATCAAAGCACCTGTTCACCATGTTAGCCATTTTACCGCTTCCTGAGACCGGATAGTCGAATATTACCTCTGTATGGGAAGGTTTTAATTTTATAAGGCCAAGCATGAAAAGGCTCAAGGCCTTTTCGCAAATATCCGGATTTGATTTGTATGAGTGCAGGCCTGCAATGTCGCGTGTAATATCATCCATTCCCTTAAAGACAATAATTCCTTTTAAATAGCTTTCCAGGGTAATAATTACATTGAAACCATCAACAAAAAGGCTTTTATCCCGGATTAGGTCCGGCTTTAATATATTTAACGGTCTGTTATAGGTCAGTTTGGATATCCCCCGGTAAAGGATCATCCTCTCCTGCCTGGTCAGACGGTAACGGTTGCCCACAGCCTGGATTACGGTTTTTTCGGGGTAATTCCTGTCATATAGATAAACTACATCCCTGACAGCGGACTTAAAATCATCCCGGCAGAATATGCTTTTTAGGGAACTGTGCATAAAATGCCTTCAGCCTGTTTATTCGATTTTTATTCTCTGTATCCTTTTTTCTTTTTCCTTTTTTCCGGTTTTCATGTCATCGGCCTCCCTTTCAAGGATGCCGATACCATAATCCATCATGGTTCTGAGAAATTTCAGAGATGAAATCGAGTGCTTTAAGACTTCCTTTTTTAGTTCTTCATACTTTTTCATTGTTATCTCCAAACCCGATGCAGAGATATTCCCCTTCCTTCTTTGCCGAAATGACATCATGCTTCTTCAGGGAATCCGGGAGAAAGACATGTTTCTTAAAGGAACCAATTCTTATGATCAGTTCCTGGTTATTCCTGTAAAGATATATATCCTCTTTTTTTATCAGAGGCAGAAACAGCCTTAATGTGTAATGTCCCCTTTTTCCGGTTATCTCCATAACCTTTTTGGTAAAGAATACATCGTCAGGACTTTCATGATCCCCATATACCCTGTCTGAAAAGCCCCTCAGAGTCTCCAGGCCAAGAACCTCGTTCTCCAGAAGAGGCACATCCAGAACGGGGACCGGGTAGAAAAACTCCTCCATCTGCTTTCTGTAAAGCAGCTGTATCTCCTTCCACCGCTTAAAAAAGGGGTCTGATATGCTTTCATCCAGTATCCTGTTCACATAAACAGCATCAATGCTTAAATTGAAAAGACTGAAGTACATGAATGCTCTTTTTGTTTCCTGCAGGACCATTTTTTCGGGGTTGGTAACCAGTCTTGCCGTTGTAATCTCCGGGTTAAAAAGTATATCGTCAATCCCCTCCAGCTGATAAAACAGATCTTTTATTGAAGCAAAATAATCATCCTCCGGCAGGGGCAGGTCAGTAAGCTTTTTTACAAAAGGCCTGGCAATTTTTGCAATATTCCTTTCCAGTTTGAAGAGCTTTTTCATATACCATTCCAGCATATCTGGCATTGCTATAAACTGAAGGGATTCGCCGGTAGGCGGACAGTCCAGGATTATGGTGTCAAATTCATCACCCCGGTAATACCTGTTTATATACAAAAGCCCTATTACCTCGCTCATACCGGGTACAACGGCCAGCTCTTCAGCGACAACATCTTCAAAGCCCGTTGTCTTAAACAGGGAAAAAAGATAATTTGATATCCTGTGCCAGTTTCTGTCAATCTCGGTCTGTACATCTATTTCCTGGATAAATAGATTATTGCTGATTTTTATAGGCTTGCCCGGTTCTGATGCAAACAGCTCCCCGTCTGTAATATCCAGGGAATCACGAAGACTGTGGGCCTGATCCAGCGAGATCACAATAACCCTTCTGCCCCTGCCTGCGGCTTTGATCCCGGTAGCAAGGGAAAGGGTGGTTTTTCCGACACCGCCCTTTCCGCTGAAAAGTATAATCCTCTTTTTATTATCCATGCATGATATCAGGAAACCAGTTCGATGCCCTTTATAAATCCCTTTTCATTGATCTCCCGGGTGCCCCTGGGAGCCTTTTTCAGAATCACATCCAGGAATATATCCCTGTCAAGGTCCAGTATTACGGAAACACAGGCCATCATCAGGGTATTGAGTATCTTTGTGTTCTTTAATTCCCGCAGAGCCCTGTCCGAATCTATAAAGTGTATATCCCACAGGGATAAATCCACATCGCTGTAGGGATCATCGGGGTAGCTCATTCCCGGGAGGTTTGCCGAAGGCGGAATAAGCCTGGTCTGAGCTATTATTGCGCTTCCCCTGGGCTTGAGGCAGTTCAGGGATCTTCGGCCTTCCAGAAGCTCGAAGGACAAAAGAATATCCGCCTCCCCGTCAGGAATGGAAGGTGAATAAACCTTTTCCGACGCCCTTACGAAAGAAGTCACGACCCCGCCCCTCTGAGCCATTCCGTGGGTTTCTGACTTCTTGACATCAAAACCCAGCCTTATCAGCACCTCGGAGATTATATCAGAAGCCAGTACGATTCCCTGTCCTCCCACTCCGCTCATTACTATATTATATGATTTTTCCATGATTATTCCCCTTTCACCTCTTTAATGGCATTTACCGGGCAGACCTGACTGCACAAAGAACAGCCTATACATACCTCTGCAGAGATAAAAGCCTTGTTCTTGTTCTTATCCGTAAGCTCTGAGCTCTTTGAAATGGCAGGGCAGCCTATGCTTATGCATGTCCCGCAGCCTATGCATTTATCCGGATCTACAGTGTATTTTGAATATCTTACCTTTTTTGGGTACAGGGTGCATATCCTTCTTGATATGATAACGCTCAGCTCATTTCTTTTGGATTCCTCCCTGAATGCGGCCAGGGTCTCCTGGTAATCATAAGGGTCAACGATCCTTATATGCTTCACACCCAGGCCTTCCAGGGTCTTTACCAGGTCAATGGACGGAGCAGGCTGACGGCATATATCCTTTCCCGTGGCCGCGTGCTCCTGGCCCCCGGTCATGGCGGTTATGCCGTTATCCAGGATGACAACAGTAATGGCGCTGTTATTGTAGACTGCATCCATAATCCCCGGAACCCCGGAATGAATAAATGTGCTGTCGCCTATAAGGGCAAATATGTTTTCACTTTTCTCCAGGGCTCTTTCAAGCCCCAGGGCTGTACCGATGGAGGCCCCCATGGAGAAGCAGGATTCTATAACCTCCATGGGAGGCATAAGCCCGAGGGTATAGCATCCGATATCTCCCATGGCAATCCTGTCTTTGGCTCCCACTGCCTTCCTCATGGCAAAGTAGGTTCCCAGGTGGGGACAGCCGGGACACAGGGTCGGCGGTCTCATGAGAAGCTGACTGGTCTTAACAGTCTCTTCTTTTTTTGGGAACTCGGCCCCCATAAAGGAATAAATCGACTTCTTCACTATTTCAGCATTGAGTTCTCCGCATAATGGTATGTATTCCTTGCCTTTAGCGTCGATTCCCAGGTTCCTGACCTGCTCTTCAATATACGGCTCCAGCTCCTCTACAATCAGCAGGGAGGACACTTTGCCGTCAAATTCCCTTATCAGCTTATCCGGGACAGGG
>CAYSKJ010000188.1:0-5589 GCA_964431655.1 uncultured bacterium
TGCTTTAAGGTCTGTTCAAAAAGCAGGATAACATTTTCCAGCACCTCCCCCATGTCAACATCACTGAAACCGGCCCTGATTTTCCCATCCTCCATGCCGGAAAACTTGCTCATGTCTCTGATAATATCTATAAGCCTGTCAATATGCCGGAGCATGATGGCTGTATAAGACTTGTGCATGCCTTCCGTTTCATCGTCCAGGGTTTCGGCAAAACCCTTTATGGCAGTGAGGGGTGTCTTTAATTCATGGCTTACATTGGTAAAAAATTCCCTTTTCTGTTTTTCAAAGGCTTTCTGCTCTGTTATATCATTGAATGCCAGCAGGGTCCACCCGGTATCCTCAATGAAAAAAGCACGGCATTCATAAACCCGACTGCCGTGTATGATTCTGGATAAGGAGGTTTCTTTCGCAGTCTGGGCTTTTTCAACAGCACTGTTCAGGTTTGAGTCTCTGAAATACTCCCAGTACATCCTGTTCTTATAATCCCCTTCAAAAACACGGCCAAAGGCATAATTAACCCTTGCTATTTTATTATCCCTGTCGATAAACACAGCAGGACCGGGCATATAATCGATTGCAGGAAGCATCCTTTCCTCAGTGCTCATCCCTGCGTACCTGCCCGTTATTGTATCAAGCATATTATTCACCGATAAATGAAGGGGATAAAGCTCATTATTCTCCTTTGATATGAACCTCGTATCCATGTCCCCCTTTGCAGCATTATCAAAGAAAGCTACAAGGTCAGAAAGCTTTCTGGAAATACCCCTTGATAAATAATACCCCGTTACCAGCGACGAAATTATTATAAAAAAGCCAAAAACACCAAGCTTGTATATCCATTTTTTAATATTTCCATATATATATCCTATTGGGACACTTATCCTTATAAAACCTTCCACTTCTCCCCGGTTTCTTAATGCAACAGCATGATAGAGCATCTTCTGGCCAAGTGTCGTGCTGTGCCTTACGGCATAGCCGAAGGCACTGTCCTTTGAAGAAGTTATTTCAGCCCTGTTTATATGGTTATCCATGAGCCTGTGGTCCGTTTCCGAGTCGAAAAGGACCTTCCCTTCCCTGTCTATAAGGCTTATCCTCATTCCAAGGGTTTCGGCGATGCTTCTGAACCGTGTTCTCAGATCTTCATCATCCCCGGCCTCCCTGCATTCCCTGCAGAACATATCATCTACCTGGGGCTTCAGGGTTAAGGCAATGCTCATCAGACGTGAATTAAGCTGCTCTATGTAGAAACTGTATAGTAAATTTGAAAAAAGAACCGCTCCGATTATGAAGGCGATGAGAACAAGTACAAGGTAACCTGTAAAAATCCGGAAAACCATGCTCTTCTTCATTCTTCTATCTTATACCCCACCCCTCTTATATTTTTGATTATCCTGCCGGCTTCTCCCAGCTTCTCCCTCAAATGGGTGATATGCACATCAATGGTCCTGTCAAGGACTATTTTCTCATTCCCCCATAAAAGATCAAGAAGCTTTTCCCTGGAGAATACCCTGCCCTTCTTCTCTGCAAGTATTTTAAGGATATTGAACTCGGTTGTAGTAAGGTCAATTTTTTCATCCCTTATATAGACCTCGTGCCTGGCAGGGTCAAGGCTTATTAAACCTCCAGCCCTGATAATGTTCTCCTCTTCAGTTTTATCCGTTCTCCTGAAAAGCGCTTTTACTCTTGCCACCAGTTCTTTGGGGGAAAAAGGCTTGGTAACATAATCATCCGCCCCCAGTTCAAGCCCGACTACTTTGTCAATCTCCTCATCCTTTGCAGTTAGCATGATTATGCTGATACCTTTCAGTCTGTCCTGAGACCTTATATACCTGCATATCTCAAGGCCGTCTGCATCAGGGAGCATCAGATCAAGGACAACCAGGTCCGGGACAGCCTGTTTCAGGTACTGATAGAAATCCTCTCCATTATGAAAATCCCTTACTGAGAATCCGGCTTTTTTCAGGTTAACTGAAACAAGCTCAATGATATCGGGCTCATCATCCACAATGGCAATAAGTTTTGACATTGCTTCCCTCCTGAAAGATTTATTAAAACTATAATTCATTAAAACCGGAACTTCAATTTAATATTCAGATAATTATTTGTTAATTTTTTATTAATTTCCTGATTTTTATTGCACAAAAATGAGCGAACCCAAAGCTTTAACCCTGAATAATCACTTTTGCCCCTCACCCTGCAGATCTGCCCGGAGGGGATTTTGTCTGCAAAGCCCTGTAATCTGGAGAGCGTGACTGATCTGACTTTAAAAAAAATAATCCAGCATCCCTTGCAAAATTTTCTTTACCCAGGATTCATTACTGTTCAGGAATGATAAGGGTGCTATTAACTGCAGGCAATACAGGGTATCTACTGAAGCCCGGACGAAAAACTTATAAATAGCTTTCCGTAAATAACATAACTTAATCTTTTTTTTTGACAATTTAAGTGTTTATTATAATCATCCCTTAAAAAACGAAAAGGAGAAACCTATGAAAAAAGCATTATTAATCATGTTTGCCGTAATGGCCGTTTTGCCATTGCTTGCTTCTGCCCAGGGGACCTTTGACGGTATTGTTTTCGGTGACTATTATTATGTAAACAGTCACCATCTGGAGGAGCTGGAGGGTAAAAACGGCTTTATAATAAGGAGGATCTATTTTACCTACAAATACAAGATAAGTGATGAATGGCTATCAGTTTTCAGGCTTGAGATGAACCATCCGGGCGATTTTGTCTCCAATGATACATTAAAGCCTTATGTTAAGGATGCTTACCTGCGTTATAGAATGGATGAAAATTCATTCTTTATTGGCATACTGGGCACTCCTGCGGGAGAAGCATATGATTCAATCTGGGGCTACAGGTCCATAGAGGCATACCCCATGCATGTACAGAAGCTAATAGGTTCCAGGGACCTGGGCATAGGATATGAATATAAATCAGATCCTTTGACATTCAAGGCGACTTTCGGCAATGGGGAGAATAACAAGAATGAGATCAACAATGGAAAATCTTATAACCTGCACCTTTCCTACGGAAAAGATTCCGGGCTGTACGCCGAAGGGTTTTATAACTTTACCGATAAAAACAACGGTATTAAGGAATCAATGTTCCAGGCCTTCCTTGCATACAGGGATAAATGGGGCAAAATAGGCGCATTATATGCCAGGAAAAATATAGAAACCGATGGATCCGATGCAGACTATAATATGGTATCATTTTTTGGAGTGTTTCCCATAGCAGAACAGCTTGAGCTGTTTTTAAGGTATGACAAAATGATGGATTCCAACCCATGGGCTGAAAACGCATCCTACCTGAAAATGTCAGGCCTGAATCCTTCCAACTACCTGATAGGGGGATTGTCCTATAAGATCAACAAAAATATCAGCTTCATACCCAATGTGCAGTATGTATTCTATGATGAAGAGGATGGAATTGACACGGATTCGGACCTCATCCTGCGGGCCACCTTCTGCTATAAATTCTAATCCCTGTCCATAAATATAACCCCGGCTGCAATTAAACACAGCCGGGGCCCTTCCCAAAACCAGCCCTGCATTGCCCTGGCCTGACAGGTAAAAATTATATTTACTTTTATTTCCTGCAGTGATAACAATAAACGTACTATTCGCATATTTTATTATTTTATGAGCAGGATACTTCTTGTAAACCCTCTTATATCGGATTATGCCGCCTTTGACCTTTGGCTCTACCCCTTCGGCCTGGATTTCATAGGATTTATCCTCAGGAAATATACAGGTTTTGATGTCAGTTTCATAGATTTTTTGAGGGCAGGCAAAAACATCTATCCGCAGTATTATAAAAAGAGGCCTTACGGAAAGGGAAAATTTCATAAAAGGCTTTTTAGGAAGGACAGCAGAAACCCGGGAGCACAGTACCAGGTATTTTCAATCTACGGCATGCCTGAAAATATCCTGAGAAATTACCTTCTTTCTCTTAAAAAGCCGGAAGTGGTGCTGGTCACTTCCCTGATGTCATACTGGTATGAGGGCGTCATGGAGACCATACGAATCATCAGGGACTGCTACCCGGATGTTCCGGTTATTGCTGGGGGCATGTGGCCTACCCAGTATCCCGGTCATTGCAGTAATTTGCTCAGCATGACAAAAGACTGCTTTTCACTGGCAGGGCCTGAACTAAACCAGCTTTTTTCACTGCTTGCGGATATGAACCTCCTTAAAGATCATGTAAATATCAATATATATGAAGAATTCAAGTCCTACAGCCAGCAGGATATACCAGGCTACATTGATTTCTATCCCCTCATAACCTCCCTGGGGTGCCCCTTTAACTGCTCTTTCTGCCTTAGCCCCGTGATGCACAGACACAACTATACCCAAAGAAATGCCGATAATGTAATAAAGGAAATTATGAAGGGAGCCTGCATGAAAGAAGACATGGTATTTTTCGACGATGCCCTTCTTTACAGAAAGGAGGAGCATATTAAGCCCGTACTGCGCGAGCTGGCAGGCCATGGCCTTTCAAAAAACCGCTTCCACCTTCCCAACGGATTGAATACAGCCCTTATGGATGAGGAGCTTGCACTTTTGTTTAAAAGGCTTAACTTCAAAACCATAAGGCTTTCGGTGGAGGGATTTGACTCTGCAACCATGCATTTTTCAGGAAAAAAGATCAGGTTCAGCAGATTCCTTGATGTACTCAGGATACTTGATAATGCCGGCATTGAAAAAAAAGATATGGGGTTCTACCTTCTGTTCGGCCTTCCTGGCCAGGATTTCCAGGTGCTGAGGGATTTTGCCAGGGAATATACCAGCAAAGGCTATTATGTCGGGCTGAGCGAACTGACGCCGGTCCCCGGCACCCCGGTATTTGATATGCTGGAAAAACAGCACCCGGAAATATCAAAAGACCCTCTAAACATAAACAATACAACATTTATTCATAACTATATGGACATTTCTGAACAGTTCTATAATCTTAAAAGAGAGATAAAGTCGCTCAGGCTGAAAAATACTCAAAAAGGAGTTTCATGATATGGATATTAAATATCCTAAAGTCAATGTTCCTCTGGAACACCCTGTTATACCCAGCCAGAACAAGTACACGGTCAGGCCCGGGGATACTCTGGCCCAGATAGCAAGAAAGTTTGATATGACTGCCGATGATCTGATCATGTATAATAATCTCAAAAACAGACACAGTCTGGCGCCAGGGATGGAAATCGAGATACCTCCCCAGAGCAAGGCCATGACCCTTGAAAAAGCCATAAGCATCTCCGGCGGGAGCGCTTATGCTGCTGCATCCCGGGTAAACCAGTCATGGAATAATCTTATCGGAAATAATCTAAACAAACAGATTAATCAAATAAAAGAGCATATCGGCTTTTCCAATGATATATCCGTCACCTACTCCAAAAGGTCCTATTTCCCTCTGAAGCTCCTGCATACCCTGTCTTTCAACCCTTTGGGCAAGAGAATGCCCATGCCCTTTTTATCAGCCCTGGAGATATTCTGTAATGAATCCAGAAAAATGCTGAAAAACGCAGAAACTGAAAGCAGTGCACCCTCCCAGCTTTCGCAGAAAACCCGGCAGATCCTTGAGAACCTT
>CAYSKJ010000189.1:0-5583 GCA_964431655.1 uncultured bacterium
ATATGACATCTTTTCCTCCTTGTTTAGAGGCGACATCTATATTGGCACATAGGGTATACACCTAGGCAGCTTTTTAGTCAATAAAGCCACTAAATTCATTTTTTCCCCCAGGGGAGAGAGATACCCATTTTTCTCCAGCATCCAATGATTATTATAAGCATCGGATAGTTTCTCTGTCATGCCATATATTATCTGTTTTTTCAATGTTCTGTTGAAGTGTTCTGCAACTCCATTGTTCGCTGATTCTCTCGGGTAACCAAAGCTGGGAGCAATTCCCCGGCATCTGATCTGAATAATAAAGTGATCTGATGTATTCTGGCATCCATTATCCATTCTTAACTGAAGGCTGTAAAAGGCAAGCAGGAATGCACCTTCCATGGAGAAAAATTTTGCACCATTGCTGCACTTTAGTTAAACATTTGCCAGGTGCTGGAGACGCTATCTCCCCGATCGGGTAAATTGCAGATTAATGCTTTTTTAATATCTGCCATTCCTTTAGAATCCACGGCCTTACACTCACTAAAGAACCCTGCGTATTCTTATAAGGATTAACCCGGAAATAACAGATATATAAATAATTACTGATTAGCCTGTCTTTTCAGGAAGGATAAATAATTTCTCATCTCGGCATCTCCCCGGTAGACATTCAGCCCCATTTCCAGCTGTTCCACAGCCTCTTTTATCCTGCCCTCTCTTTCCAGCACCAGGGCCTTTATCATGTATTCCCTGGCTTTGTGGGCCATTTTCACTTTTTCTTCACCGGCATCGCCGATAAGATGGGTGGGGACACTCCTTAAGCCGGTGATGAACTCAATATTCTTTTTGAACTCTTCTTCCCTGTCGAAGAATGTATCAAACTCGACAAAGGGAAAAGAATCGCTGTTATGGGGCATATCTTCTGGAAGATTCTTTACCAGGGTATCCCTGCTGCAGATATAGTTGGACAGGACACTGCTTAAGTCCGTAATGCCGAAGGCCTGCATGTTTTTGCGGACATCAATATCTATATCCCGGATATTGCGGAAATCCATGGAAATATTACCCTTTCTTCCCATAATTACAAGATGGGTATAAGAAAGCCATATGGTCAGGTCATCAAAGGCGCTGGCGAAATTCTTGAGTATGCTCAGAAAGCTTCTGTGGGATAAAAAGTGCATGGGAAGGTACTGGGTCATAATGCCGTTCTCTTTCAGCCTGCTTTTGCATAACTGGAAATATTCAGCTGTATAAAGGGCATTAGACCCCAGAAGGGGGTGAGTGGGATCACAGGAGATAATGTCAAAGCTGTTTTTTGTATAATTCAGGAATATCCTTCCGTCCATAGCCACCCTGTTCAGCCTTTTATTTTCCAGTATACTGTAATTGTGCCGTCTGAAGAACTCCGCAGCCCTGAATATGGCAGGCACTATCTCAACGCTGTATATATCATCTCCTGCCGCAGTTCCCAGAACACCGCTGGTCACTCCCATGCCGAAACCTATAACCAGGACTCTGGCAGGGGCAGGGTTGTAGAGCAGGGGCATAAATCCCAGCATATTGACGGTCTTCATGGCATCGTAGGCAGTGCCTATAACAGCATTGTTATCGACATAGGCTGCCAGAAGATTATTGCTCTGGTCTTCTATGACGCATACATTGCCATGGGGAGTCTCCTCATAGAATACAAGCTTGTCATCCCTGTGCTCCAGACGAAAAACAGAAGGCGGAAGAACCTTTGCAGAAAAGAAGAAAAACAGAAGAAGGATAATGATGACTAAGGCTGATACCAGGGCTTTTGCCTTTTTCCCGGGAGCCAGGAAGATATTTACGGCTGTAAAAACCAGGGCAAGCAGGATCAGGGATTTTGAAATGCCAATATATGGAAGCAGAAAAAAGGTTGTCAAAAGGGCGCCGGCAACGGAACCGGCTGTGGAATACAGAAGGCTCCGGGATGAAGCGGTTTTTTCCCTCTTTTGTCCCCCGAGTGCCCGGGTAAGCCTGATAAAAAGGATATTAATGCATATGGAAGGAATAAAAAGCAGTATAACACAAAGCACAAAGACCGGGATCAGCGTCCTGAAATAGGACTGGGCCAGCGCTCTCCCCAGGGTAACATAGATGCCTCCTATCTTTTCCAGAAGAAGGGACATTGAAACCACATAAAATGCAAGAATTAACAGCCAGGACACCAGGCTTTTCATGCCCTTTGCCCTTGTCCTGCCGGACAGGTAACTGCCGGCAGATATCCCGGCAATATATACCAGAACAACGGTAGAAAAGCTGTAAGTGGTATTGGAGACTATGACGCTGAGGACCCTGGAAAACAGAACCTGCAGGCTGAGGGAGGAAAATCCCAGCATAATGAGAAGTCCTGTTATCCAGCGGGAAGAAAGGCCAAAATCTTTGCAGGGCTGGTTATCTTCTTTTTCAATAGATTCCCTGCCCCAGGGCTTTAGAAACTGCAGATATATACCCAGGGCCAGGAGCAGAGCGCTTATTATGTAAAATCCCGTATACAGCCCTAAATACCTTATGGAGTAGAAGGCGCAGATAAAGCCCCCGGCCAGGCCTCCTGCATTATAGGCCATATAGGTTGCTGAAAATTCCTTTATGGGCATAAAGGACTGGACAGCGGGAATTATCATCCCAGCTGATATACAGGGAATGATGGTGACCAGAAGGGCAAAGAGATAGTTGAAGAGGACAATGCTGAACCCTGATGTTTCCTCAATGTTTATGATTCCCGATATGAACCGGTAAAAATCAACATACCTCAGAATAAGGACAGATAAAAATGATGAAATGATGCTCAGAAGAAAAGAAATCTTCAGGAGCCTGTCCTGTGAAATACGCTCAATAAGCCTGATGGAAAGCAGGTATCCCAGGGCAAGGCCGCTCATAATTGCCGTCAGGACCAGACTGCTTG
This sequence comes from uncultured bacterium, assembly GCA_964431655.1. Taxonomy (GTDB): domain Bacteria; phylum CAYMEV01; class CAYMEV01; order CAYMEV01; family CAYMEV01; genus CAYMEV01. The sequence goes on from CAYSKJ010000189.1 coordinate 2,906, forward strand.
AAAGCACTGAACTGCCCAGAAGAAGTTTAAGTATCCTCTGCCATAGTATTTCTGAATACAGGAAATAAAACCCGGAGACAAAAAGAATAATAAACAGATATCTTTTATTCAACCGTAACACTTTTTGCCAGATTCCTTGGTTTGTCTATTTCTTTCCTGTTCAGGTCTGCAACATGATAGGCAAAGAGCTGAAGGGGAATGGCCGACAATATGGGCTGTACCACCTCATCAGCCTTGGGGATATAGATAACATCATTGGCATAGTTTTTAATCATCCTGTCCCCTTCCGTGGCCACAGCTATAACCCTTCCCTTCCGCACCCTGATCTCTTCAATATTGGAGATGGTCTTCTCATAGGACACATCATTGGGCACAATGGCAACTGTTGGGAAATTCTCATCAATAAGGCTTATGGGGCCGTGTTTCATCTCCCCGGCAGGGTATGCCTCAGCATGTATATAGGATATCTCTTTTAGTTTTAAAGCGCCTTCATAGGCAATGGGAAGGCTATACATCCTGCCTATATAGAGAAAATCCTTGTAATGAGCGTATTTTTTTGCTATCTCCAGTATTTCCTGGTTTTTTTCCAGGAGTATCTTAATCTTCATGGAAAGCTTCTTTATTGACCTTATGATCCTGAGCCCGTCACCGTAGGACAGGTATGACTGCCTTCCGATAAGAAGGGCCATAAGGAGCAGTATGACACACTGGGAAGTGAATAGCTTGGTGGAGGCAACCCCTATCTCTGGCCCTGCATGATTGTATACCCCGGCATCCGTAAGCCTGGATATGGTGCTTCCCACCACATTTACCAGGCCCAGCACCATGGCCCCCCTTCTCTTGGCTTCCTTTATGGCTCCTATGGTATCAGCGGTTTCCCCGCTCTGGCTTATGGCAAGGACTATATCATTTTCATTGAGCCTTAGATACCGGTAGCGGAATTCGGAGGCCAGCTCGACCTCAACATCGAGATTTGTCAGCTTTTCAAATATATAACGGCCGTACAGCCCTGCATAATAGGATGTACCGCAGGATACGAGCAGAAGCCTTTTCTTTTTTTTCAGCTCGTGGATTATATCCTCCAGCCCACCGAGCTTGGATACGGCATCATTCTGGTCAATCCTCCCCTTAATTGCATTTTCCACAGTTTCTGGCTGTTCAAATATCTCCTTGAGCATATAGTGCTTATATCCCTTTTTATCCATGACAGTTTCCTTTATCTCAATGGACTGGAGCTCCCTGTTGATGGGTTTGTCCTCAATGGACAGATGGCGGTAGCTGTCTTTTGATATGAACACCATCTCATTGTCCTGCAGGTATATTACCTTCTGGATATTGCTGTTCATGGCCTGGGTATCCGAAGCCACAATATAGCCGTCATCACCCAGTCCAAAAACCATAGGGCTTCCCCTTCGGGCAATCACGAGGGTATCAGGATTATCCTGGCTTATGACAGCTATTCCGAAAGCCCCCTCCAGCTCTCCCATGGCCTTTTTCAGGGCATTTTCAAATCCCTGTCCTTTATATTCTTCTATCAGATGGGCTATCACTTCCGTGTCAGTCTGGCTGGAGAACCTGTGCCCCCTGCTCTTTAAAAAATCCCTTATCTCGCTGTAATTTTCAATAATACCATTATGCACGACATGAATTGAATTGGTGCAGTCCGAATGGGGGTGGGCATTCTTGACCGAGGGCTTGCCGTGGGTTGCCCACCTTGTATGGGCTATTCCGAGATTACCATTAAGGTTCTGGCTGGATATGTGGGCTTCCAGGTCGGCAACCTTGCCAAGGACCCTGTATCTCTTGATTCTGTTTCCATTAAAAAAAGAAAGACCTGCTGAATCATAACCCCTGTATTCCAGTTTTTTCAGTCCGTTTATCAGAATGCCGCAGGCATTGGATTTTCCTATATAACCAATTATACCGCACATTATAATCTCCCCTTTAAAATGCTTTTAGCTTTCTTTTATATATTTTATTTAAGCCATTTTTCAAGTAAATTATCATGCGAATATTTCTTTGACAAGGAAAGTCAGAGAATATAAGATATATTTACTATGATAAAGGTTATACTGCTAGTAGATGACGATGAGACACTGCTTTCAATAGAAAGCGAAGCCCTTTCCGGCTTTGACTACCGTATCATACCCTGTTCCAGCGGTTTCCAGGCATTAGAGGAATTCAGCAATAACCGTGATATTGACCTTATTATAACCGACAGGCACATGAAGGATGTCAGCGGTGATGAACTTATTTCGCAGATAAGCAAGCACGACAGGCCTGTGCCTGTAATCCTTACCTCAGGTTCCTTCCTGGAAAAAGACTGCTGTGATGCAGAAACCAGGGACCAGACCTTCCTTCTGCCCAAGCCCTACCGAATAAGCAGACTTGTGGAGCTTATAAAGGATATAGAAAAGAAAACGTCCTGATCATCTATCAGGGTATTCAAGCATCTTCTTCTGAACATACCCTGAATAAATGCAGGCCGCCGGGTTGTGGCCGAGTACCCTGTCTTTTACAAGGAAAGTTGTAACCGGTGCCTTTGAATTCTTTGAAAACTCTATATCATGACCCATGCACAGGCCGAATATGATATTGAGGTCCGTATTGTTCCTGTTGCAGATCTCAGCCTGGTAATAAGGATTGCACATTGATTCGGGCTGGTTTTTGTGTATCTT
>CAYSKJ010000190.1:0-5540 GCA_964431655.1 uncultured bacterium
ATTTGTTTATCAGGCAATAAAGGTAGGATGTGTTCTGCAGATCCATCTCTTTATACAATTCTATGGCTATGTCGAGGTTTTCCAGTGCCCTGGCTGTATTGCACTTCTCCATATGGATCCTGGCGGAATATCCGTAAGCCATTGCGGTTTCTTCTTTGTTTCCCGTATCTTTTGCGATTTTCTGAAGAATTTCAAAGCATTCCGACGCTTTATTGTAATCTCCGAGGGAAAGATAGGCAAGGCCCATATTAGCCGATGCTATGCCTATTCCTTTTGTATATCCCGTATCCCGGCAGATTTCTTTATCTATTTCATAGTATTTCAGAGCCTTGTCGTACTGTCCGATGGAATTATATACCACCCCCATGTTGCACGATGTCCTTCCTATAGCAAGTTTGTCACCGATCTGCTCTGCAATCTTCATGCATTCACCGTAGCAGGCAAGAGCCTCCTGGTATCTGTCCATCGAAACATACACATTGCCTAAATTGCCCAGCACCATACCCATTTCCTTTTTTGAACCGGTCTGGGCAGTGATATCTCTCTGAAATTCAAGGCATTCAAGAGCCCTCTCATACTGCCCCTGAGCATGGTATACCCCTGCCATATTGCCCATGACATTTGCCATGCCGCTTTTTTCCCCCATTTCTTCAAAAAGGTCCTTTGCCTGCTGATAGTATTGCAATGCGCCGGGATATTCCCCCAGGTCATAATAAGTAAGACCTATATAGCTTGCTATGGAAGCTGTTGCGGTTTTATCGCCAACAGCCCGGCTTATCATCAGCGATTCCTCAAGATAGGACAGGGCATCGGCATAGCATCCCCTGTTCCTTTTCCTGTTTCCCAGGAGCCTGTAGGATTCCATTAAAAGCTTCCTGTTCTCCTCCCGGACAGAATCTTTTATGCATTCCTTATACAGGGATTCTGATTTTTCCCAGTCACCGGTCAGGTCATAGACAGTACCCATTTTGAGCCTGATGCCTGTGGCTCTTTCTATGTCTTTTGTGAGCCCGAGGGCCGTATTGTAGTATTTCAGCGCTTTTTCATTAAAATAGTTTTTTCTTGCTGTATCCGCTGATTTTTCGTAAAAAACGGCAGATTGCTCCTCATCTCCCCCTTCCAGGTAATGAAAGGCTATTTCATCGGCATAGTAAGAAGGGTCATGGGATTTGAGGACATCGGCTAAAAGAAGGTTTACCTCTCCCTTATTATCAATGAAATTCTTTACCTGGTCTTTTACCAGACTGCTGCAGAAGGAGTAATAAACAGAATCTTCAGACTTAAAAGACTGCAGTAACTCCAGGTTTTCCAGTTCCAGCAGTACCTTTGCTGTGTCCAGCTCTGCGACACGGTCAATGATCTTCCTGATAGTGCCAATATCGAGCTCGATTCTTAGCATTGACAGGACTTTCAGAATTTTCCTTCTGTCTTCATCCTTAAACAGGTTATCCAGCCTTTTACTAATGATATCACTGATATTTCCGGGTACATCCACATCATTTAAGGGTTTCAGGAGTTTCCAGCAGGACTCATCCTTGACAATGATCTCCCTGTCAATCAAAGAGCGGATAAATTCCTCAAGGAAAAGAGGGTTTCCCCCGACTTTGCTTTTGATCCCCGGTACAGCATTCTTTACTGATTCATCCAGAAAATCCTTCCCGAAGATATTTTCAATGTATTCATGAACACCTTCCAGATCCAGGGGGTGCAGATCATAGATCTGCAGACAGCTGGAATTCATGAAGGTTTTTTTTGATTTGCTTTCATCGAAATTGGCGCACAGGAATAATCCATTGTTATTGAGCTCTGAAAGCCTGTTTAGCAGGATTTTTACTATTAGTTCTGATCCCGCATCAATCCACTGCATATCACCGAAATACAGTACCGTAGGCTGGGTTTTGCTGAAATCGATAATATAATTTGTAATATTCTGAATTAAAATATTCTGCAGATAATCAGGCTTATAATCCCCTGGCTCCCTGGGGTAATCCTTTAGTAACCTGCTGTTGACCACAAGGCTAAGGTATTTCCCGTAGACGTTCAGCAAATCTTTCCGGGAAAAGGTTATCATGCCGGACAGAATCTCTCCTATTGAACTGTATTCCATGGTTCTGCCCTCGGCACAGCTGGTTTCAAAGAAATGGATTTTATTGAGCCGGCAGTATTTTTTAAATTCAGTGAAAAGCCTTGTCTTGCCGACCCCTGAAGGGCCCCTGAAAGCCAGAAGACCTTCCGGTTTTTTCACACCTTTCTTTAGTAATTCCAGCTCCTTTTTCCTGTTGGAAAAGGCATTGCCCAGGATATAGCTGTCCCTGGTGCTTTTGGTTTCATATTCATAGTTGAATCCCAGGGTGGCATTGATATCAGAGATGACCTCGGAGCAGGTTCTATATGGATAATCCAGGGAAACCATCCTTCTGATAATATCCTTCATAGGGTGGTTTATGCTGTCCAGCCTGTCTTTGTGGTATTTCTGGAATCTGGATTTTTTATTCAGGAGCTCTATTATGGTTTTTAACTCAGTTTTTCTGTCATAAAATCTTTTACCAGAGATAAATTCATAGGCCAGAATGCCAAGGGAGAATATATCCGTTGAATAGCTGTATTTTCCAGCAAAGGCATCGGGTGACAAATAGGAAATGGTCCCCTTTATATTTCTATGTTTATGCTCTGCAAAACCTGATATGCCGAAATCCAGCAGTTTTACTCCATCGGCTGATATTATTATATTTCCGGGTTTGACATCACGGTAGACGATACCTCTGCTGTGGGCATATTCCAGTGCCCGCAGGATCTGAACCAGTATGTCTATTTTTTCTCTGTCGCCGGCTTTATAACCTGAGATCAATGACCCGTCGATATATTCCATAAGGATAAAGCATATATCATCGGATTCTCCGAATTCATAAACCCTTGCAAGGTTGGGGTGCTTAAGCCTGGTCATTATTTCATATTCATTCTTAAATCCTTCAATTTTCTTCTGCTTTTTCTTACCGAGGATTCCAGGCTTAAGGGTCTTTAAGGCAAAATGCATATTGTACATAAGATTATCTTCCACAAGATATACTATGCCTACTGCTCCATGACCGAGCTCACGGATAATCCGGTAGCGGTTGCTTATTATTTCTGGCAGAGAATGCTTTCCCATTGGTTTTCCTCTGTATTGTATTAAAAGAATAATATACCGGGTTTTTGCAATGTCAATAGTTTGAAATAAGGGTCTGAGAGAATTCTCTTTACAAAGAAAATGGACATACATGATTTTCCGTGTATTATAGTTCTGGTTGATAAATTATAAAGCCAGGATGAAGAATGATGTCAAAAACACTGGTATTAACAGAAAAACCATCGGTTGCAAGGGATATTGCCAGGGTGCTTAAATGCGGGGCTAAAGCAGGGGGGTTTATTGAAGGTGATGATTATATAGTCACCTGGGCACTGGGTCATCTGGTAACCCTTGCAGAACCTGAGGCTTACGGGGAGAGATTCAGGTACTGGAGACTTGAGGATCTTCCCATGCTCCCTGAAAAAATGGAACTTGCTGTTATCAGGCAGACAAAAAAGCAGTATTCTGCGGTAAAAAGCCTTCTGCAGAGGAAGGATGTCTCCGGCCTGATAATTGCCACCGACTCCGGGCGTGAGGGTGAACTTGTTGCCCGGTGGATACTTCAGAAAGCAGGTTTCAGAAGACCCTCCCGCCGTTTGTGGATATCATCCCAGACCGACAGGGCTGTAAAAGATGGATTCAGCAGGCTTCGGCCATCCTCGGAATATGATAACCTTTACCTCTCTGCCCAATGCAGGGCAGAGGCCGACTGGCTTGTGGGGCTGAATGTCACCAGGGCGCTTACCTGCAGGTATAATGTTCAGCTTTCTGCGGGCCGGGTCCAGACCCCAACCCTGGCTATGATTGTCAACCGTGAAGAAGAGCTGAAGAAGTTCGTTCCGAAAGATTACTGGACAGTGCATGCAGGATTTAAGGGGATAAGCCTTGTATGGATGGATAGAAAAACCGGACAGTCCAATATCCTTGACAAGGATAAGGCCCAGGGCATTTCACTCAAAGTAAGCGGTCAGCCGGGCAGGATTGCGGACATCAATAAAAGGGAAAGACTGGAATATCCGCCCCCTGCCTATGACCTGACTGAGCTGCAGAGGGATGCAAACCGGAGATATGGGTATTCTGCCAAGCAGACCTCCAACATAATGCAGGCTCTTTATGAAATACACAAGGCCGTTACCTACCCGAGGACTGATTCCAGGTATATTACCCGGGATATGGTGCCTACACTGAAAGAAAGGCTTCGAAACCTTCCATCTGATTATTACGGAATTGCTGCAGGCAAGATTTTAGAAAGCGGGATTCACGCAACAAATCGGCTGGTTGATGACAGCAAGGTAACCGACCACCATGCCATAATACCGACTGAGCAGGCAGCCGACTTTTCAGCCCTAAGCAGGGAGGAAGCCTGCATATATGACCTTATAGCCAGAAGATTCCTTGCTGTTTTGTATCCCCCCTGTAAAATTGAGGAAACCATGCTTAAGGTTGAATCAGCCGGCGAGTTATTCACATGCCGGGGCAGGAGGGTCCGGGATGCTGGCTGGAAGGCTGTTTATGGCAATGCCCTGGGCACTGATGAGGAAGATAATGAAGAAGATATTCAGGAACTGCCTGAAATGAACAAGGGAGACACAGCGATAATAAGGGATGCAAAAGCCATTGCGAAAAAGACAAAGCCTCCTTCCAGGTTTAATGAAGCTACCCTTCTGTCTGCCATGGAAAATCCCTCAAAGTATATGGATGACAAGGAGCTTAAAAAGGTGATGGAAAAAACGACAGGCCTCGGCACTCCTGCAACCAGAGCTGATATCATTGAAAAGCTTTTCAGTTCATTTTATATCGAGAAGAAGGGCAGGGACATATATCCGACCTCAAAGGGGACTCAGCTTATCGGAATAGTGCCGGAGGACATAAAGAGCCCTGACCTGACTGCCCGGTGGGAACAGGAGCTGGTATCCATAAGCCGGGGCGAATCGAATCCTGAAGAGTTTATTAAAGAAATGAAATCCTATGCCCATAAGCTTGTAAAATCCATTATATCCAGCGATAAGAATTACCAGCATGATAATATAACCCGGGAGAAGTGCCGGTGCGGCAAATTTCTGCTCGAGGTCAACGGCAAAAAGGGTAAGATGCTGGTATGCCCTGACAGGGAATGCGGCTACCGAAGGATGATATCCCAAAAATCCAATGCCCGTTGCCCCCAATGCCATAAGAAGCTTGAACTGAAGGGAGATGGCGAAAACAGTATATTCTTCTGCAATTGCGGCTACAGGGAGAAATTATCTGATTTTAAAAAGCGGCAGGATGATAAACTTAGCAAAAGGGATATTTCCAGGTTCCTCAAACAGCAGGATAAGGCCGAATCAGCAAATACTCCCTTTGCCGATGCCCTCTCCAAACTCAAGAAGTAAAAAAAGTGAAGCAAAAGGGACGGTTCTTTAAGTGGTCATTCGGAAGTTTTGGGCACAAAAGA
>CAYSKJ010000191.1:0-5534 GCA_964431655.1 uncultured bacterium
TGAAGGGGGCGAAATTTGCATCAAGGCTGTCCTCGATTAAAACCAGCATGGATTCGGCCTCAACCTTTGCTCCCCTGCTGTTCTGATCATAATTAAGTATAATTCCCCTGTAAAGAGCATCAAAGGAGGAAGAAACCGAATCATGCCTGAACATCCTGCTTTCAGCTCCCGTCTTTATATCAACGGCTATGGTTATCCGTTTGTGAACCTCAAGCTTCCTTTCTGCAGGATTATACTGGAAGGGAAATATGCCCAGTCTTGCAACATATACATCACGCAGGACGCCTGCATCCCCCAGGGTGATTATATCCTGCGGGTATGTCTGACTGCTTTTGTAGAACTCGCTGTCGGCATAAAATGGATATTTGAACCCCGGGTTGTCCCTGTTTGGCATCTGCTGTTTCGGGTATATTATAACATCTTCAAAGGTCACAGTATCCTTTTCAATAATATAATACCTGAACTCTGAATCAAAGGGCAGTTGAAGCATCCTTCCGGTCTGGGGAAGCTCGGCTTTTCCGATATCCTGAAGGCTGAAGGCATCAGGCATGGAAAGCCGTGTATAATCAACCCCTTTTTCATTTTGTGTATCAGCATAAAAGCCCTTGAGCAGAACCTCAATTATAAGGCTGTCTCCCCTGGACTCCACAACCCTGATAACTGGTGCGCTGTTTTCACTGCCGTCATCAAAGGCCACCCAGCCCCTCTCGGGCATACTGCCTGCATAAAGCAGGCAGCTGAAGGCTGTAAAAACCAGGACGGCAAAAAATAAACTTAGTTTCTTCATAATTAACTCCTTATGAAATTTTTATTGATCCTCAAATAGTACAACAGCCATATCCGATGCATATATCCCTGCAAGAAGCCTCTCCCAGGATGCTTCAGCTGTTTTATACAGATATATGAACCCGCTGGCTTTGCTTGATAGAATTATGTCATCCACATCTTCCTGGCTGAAGTTTCCAAAGATCATACGGTCAAAGGATGCTGCAATCAGCAGGTTCCATGTCTGGTTTGAAGGCTGGTAATAGTAGGTCCTTCCGGCAATGCAGGTAAAAATCTCTTCAATTGCGTCCCCGTTAATATTGCCTGAATAAAGCTCTGCATCAGCATCAGGAGCTACCACAAGGATTCTCATCCACTGAAAGGCGCGGTTTTCTGACTTTGAGATCCAGGCAAAGGATTCGGTTATATCGTTCAGAATATCAAAGCACGGGACTGAGCCCTTATCTGCTGATTTAACCTTTGCGCTGTAATTCATTATATATATGCCTGCACCATTAAAGGCTGTTATCAGCTCAGCATAGCCGTCACCGTCTATATCGGCCTTAGAAAGCTTTGAAGGTGCAAGGGAGACAGCCATGGAGAACTGGCTTTCAGCAAACTGGTATATATAACCGGCATTAATCCCCTGAAATACCAGGAAGAGTTCATCAACGCCGTTCTTATATATGTCAACAGCCTGTATCAGGTCAGCAGTCTGGGTCGTAAGGGCAACCCAGGTCCCCTTGTCCGGGCTGAACTGCCATGTGGATTTGTCTTTGGAGTATTCCCATTTATACAGCCCGAATCCGTCCAGGGAAGCTATGAGGGTTTTCTGGCCTGTACCGCTTATATCAGCCAGTTCAAAATCATTCACTGCTGCTGTTGTAATGAGGTTAAAACCTGTAAAATCATAAAAATAAAGCCCTGAGCCTGCAAAATAAGCCACATATTCAGACCTTCCGTCGCCGGTGATATCCCCGGCGACTATCTTGTCAGCATAATTGCCGTTCATCATCAGAGACCAGGTTGAACCCTTCTCTTCAAAAACAATGGGCTTGCTTTCACTGTATTCCCAGCTGTATATGGCCGGGAAGTCGGCATTAAGGCTTATCATGGCCTTGTCAAGGTCCAAGGGGGGATTATCGCCGGCCAGACCAAGCTTCAGGTTTATAAAGTTATTGGTGGTATAGACGGTAGGTGTATTGCCCGTTGTCCAGTTCAGAGGGTCGCCGTAACCTGAATCAGTATAGCCGTATATTGATCTCTTGGTAGAGGTTGGGGTCCAGAAAACCTTTCCGCCCGGGGATGCCCAGCTGGAGTTGTTAAAAGAGAAATCCACCATCAGGTTTTGAGTACCATCATATTCAAATGGCGCAGAGAAAACAAACTCATTCCAGCCGGTTTCGCTGATTGTGGTTGTATTCTGGTAAACTACAGTCCAGCCTGTTGTCTCAAATACAGCGGAGGATTCATAATCAGCCTTGGTTGTGTGCTTCATCCGTATTGTCCAGTTGGTCATGGCAAGGGAAGGCAGGGAAGAAACATTAATGGACAGGCTGTTTATCGTCATAGGCGCATTTCCCAGGTCTGAAGCCTGGTATATGACCTGAGTCCTGTTATCCTCATAATAGGTATAGAGAGGGGCATTGGTTATTTCTGTGGTTCCATTGCCGACAACCAGGGTATTCAGGGTGCTGAAATTATAACAGGCGGTTTCGGTCTGGTTTCCTGCGCTGTCCTGGGCAGTCACCTTATAATAATACCTTGTGTTCGGAGCCAGGCCGGTAATGACCTTGCCGTGGGCTGTCACATAGGATGTGCTTACATCCACGGTATTCGTAAGGCTTGAGCATGAAAGGCCGTAGCTGATGGATGATATGGCGTTTTCACCTGTATTAAAGGTAATGTGAGCGCTGTCCCCGGAAATACTGCCGGCTGCAACATCTGTAATGGACGGGCCCTGGCAGTCAACCACAGCGGTGTCGGTCTTATATTCAGCCCTGGTTTTCTTGCTCCCGGTATCCTCATCATAGTAGGTAACAGTCAAAGTATCGTTATGGGCAACAGCTATGCCAGTTCCCAGCAGTATGGAGCCCTCAAAGACACCGTCGGTGCTGGTTTCATAAAGGGTCAGGGTTACTCCTGAGGGATTTGTGGTGGAGCTGACATTTACATTATGGGTCCCTTCCCCGCTCAGATCCGAATCGGAGAGGGTGATGACAGCAGTGGATGTACAGCTGTATATATCAGCATCAAAGCTTACTATACCATCAGAAGCAGAGCCTATAAGAATGGTTTTTTCATAATTTACAATATTGGGATGGGTAACCACCAGGAGGAAATCACCGCTGGAGCTCAAAGGAGAATCAAGGGTTACAGTGGCGGTACCGGAAGCATTGGTCCTGGATGCCCCCCTTATTCCCAGTGCCGGATTATAGGCGCTGACTATGGCATTTTCCACTGCGCCCTTGCTGTCGCTGACCGTAACCTGGAAGCTTCCAGTACCCACCGGAAGCAGGTCGGGGGAAACAACTGAGGGAGTTACAGGCGAAGCCGAGGGAACAAAGGTCGTTCCGTCGCCGAAAACAACGTACATATCCATGTAATACCGGGACTGGCCCCTTCCTGAATAGTAATTCCATAATAGAACCTTGGAGTAGTTTGTGTTCTGGTCCAGGGTATGCATGCCATCAAAGAAGGCATCCCATGACCTTCTTGCAAGGTAGTCATCCTCATCCCAGTAAGAGGAATTGGATGCTCCCCAGTAGGCAAAACCCGCATTGTCCGCCCTGATAAAGGCCTCGCCGATGCACTCGTCATAGGTGTTGAACTGGGCGCTGAGACAGCAGTTGCCCACGGCAAAGAAATACATGTTCTGGTTGGTAAGGGCATTTACATTGGAAACAGTAATATTTGTACTGCTTCCAAAAGCCCAGACAGTCTGACTGCAGTGGGCTGAGTAGTTTGCAACTATCTTTCCTGCATTCATTGAGGCTATCACCTGGGATGCTGTTGCACCGTCGGAATATGCATATAGTTTATCGTAATCCCATCCATTGGGGTCTAAATGGGTGGAAGCAACATAATTGAAGGTCCCTTCCCCAACGTGCGAGTAACTGGAGTCATAGCCGGCGGCAAGGGCCACGTCGGTCATCCAGGACAAATTGGAGTTCTGGTACTGTTCATAATAAAGGAGTTTGCCCAGGTAGATGCTGAGGTCTCCTGCGGTCCTGACAGAAATCCTGCTTATCCCGGCATCGGGAAAGTAATCGGATCCGTCAAGGTAAACAAAGTAAACATCCGCTGCAGTCCCAGAACTGGCTCCCGTATAGGTGGGTATGGTATCGGAATCACCGACCAGGATGACGCTGGCAGGCGGTACGGCCCAGTTGTCATAGGCATCCTGTATATAGCTCTGTATGCCTCCGGTTGTGGAACCATTGGTGATATCAGACTGCTGAGTCACGGTAACGATATATCCCTTCTTTTCCTTCCATTCCACAAAAGAAGACAGCCCTGAGTATAATGCATCAGCTGTGATGATGAGAATGCCCTCATCGTCAAATCCCTTTGCTCCGGCAGATTCCTTAAGCTCGCTGCTGCCTATGGAAGCAGAGTCGTATATCCTGCTGAAGCTGGATTCATACCTTTTTATAATCCGTGCAGTCTTTTCCATGTCTGAGTTTTTCAGCTCTATGGTAATATTTATATCCGTATAGACCATGAGCCTTTCTGTTGATGGATTGTATTTTAACGGGAATATGGTAAGGGGAAGAAGTCTTTTGCCCCTGGCCCTTATCTCATCGTTTACCTTTATAAACTCTTCGGGCATATAGGATTTTGCCCTGTATTTCTCTTTATTTATTATAAACCCGGGGATCTCTGCTTCCGGGTCCTTAGGAACAGGCAGCTGTACAGGATACAGGCGCTCTGCTCCCGTTTCAGCCAGCAGGTCAATCTCTGCAGCCTTACCCAAAGTATAGGTAACAGTATATTCAGCTGATTCCGGTATCTGCACCAGCTTGTAGTAGACCGGGAACTTCGGGTCTCCGTATTCTCCGTATACAGAACCGTCTTCAAAACTCAGCTCCGCATAGACCCGGCCTTCTTTTACATGGGTCCTGTAGAACATGCCTTCTATACCCGCTTTGATCATAATTTTCTCGGGAGAATACCTCTCAACTGATACTCCCTGGGGAGTATCGCTTTCTGCCTCTATAAACCCGTCATATGAATATGCATTGAAGGAAAGGCAGAGTATGACTAGGAAAACAACCAAATGAACCTTTTTCATGAGTTCCTCCTGTTTTATTATTTATTTGTTCTATGTGAAAGAATTATTTTCCATTTCATTATATAAAGAAAATATTCCAGCATCTTGACAATGTTTCATTTTATTAGGGGGAGAGAAAGGCTCCATTATCCTTCCTTTGAAAGAAAACGGAAAATAACAATTATAATCGTCTGTACAGCTGTCCAATTTTACTACGCTATATAACTTTATTCCTAACAGAATTAGGACTTTAATCTTTGCAAGTATAACACATTTTTCAAAATAATGCAAGAGTAATTAACATAATTTCTGCAGTTTTTTTATAAATAAGGGCAGGCCCCGTTTTCCGGCAGTTTACAGCAGGAAGGAAGCCTGCTCCATTCGTTGACTTATCTAATTATAAGCCTATTACATAAAAGGATATACCCTCATAGGTCCAGCTGGGAAGCTGCATGACAGCATCCCGCTCTGCTTCGCTTATGGTATAGAGATGGCC
>CAYSKJ010000192.1:0-5415 GCA_964431655.1 uncultured bacterium
ACCGGAAGGGACGCTTTTTCCATTTCCGGAATAATATGCAGAATGCTTGATGAGACTCTATAAGGCAGACCTGCATATACACTCAGCCCTCTCTCCATGCGGTGACCTTGAAATGGGGCCTGGAAACATAATCAGTCAGGGCATTTCAAGGGGCCTGGATATAATATCTCTTACAGACCATAATATGTCCGAGAACTGCATAGCGTTGAAAATCGCAGCTGAAAGCAGGATATTCTTCATACCGGGAATCGAAGTAAGCACCATGGAGGATATACATGTGCTTGTTTATTTTGCTTCCCTGACTGACAGCCTGAGATTCCAGGATATTTTATCCAGGCATTTTCCCCCTGTCAAAAATGTTCCCGAAAAATTCGGTTATCAGGTTGTAGTTGATTCAAATGAGAATATCATAAGGATGGAGGACAGGCTTCTCATATCCCCTGTGAACCTGGAGCTTGAAAATGTGATAGAGACTGCAAGGGGCTTCGATACAATGATTGTGCTCTCCCATATTGATTCGGATTCTTTCAGTATAACCTCCCAGCTGGGCTTTATACCTGAAGGCCTGAATATAGATGGTGTGGAGATTCAGAAAAGGGAATCGGAAAGCATGGCGGATTCTCTGAAATACCCGGCCATAACCAGTTCCGATGCTCATTACCCCGGGGATATAGGGCGCAGGTACACAGAATTTTTCATAAAAGAGCCGACTCTAAAAGAGCTGAAGCTGGCTCTTAAATCTTACGGCGGACGCTCTTTCAGAAGGGTCTGGCGGTATTCAGAGCAAAAGGAGAATTTTTAGATATGGATGAAATTTCCCTTCATATCCTTGATATAATTGAAAATTCCATAAACGCCGGAGCCTCAAGGATCCTCCTCAAAATCATAAAAGACAGCCCCAATGACCTGTTGAAGGTTATCATAAAGGATAATGGCAGAGGAATGACTCCTGAACAGGTGGCAAAATCCACCGATCCTTTCTATTCCACCAAAACCAGGGGCAAGGGGGGGCTTGGCCTCGCCCTGGTAAAGCAGACATGCGAACAGACCCAATGCAGTTTTTTTATTGATTCTGTGCCGGGTGCAGGCACCATGGTAGAGGCATTAATGAAATTAAGCCACCCCGACAGGCCTGTAATGGGGAACCTTGCAGGGAGCCTGACGGCGATAATTGCAGGCCTGGGTGACCCTATAGACCTGTTGTTCGAGGTAGATGCCGACGGGTTTTCCTACATATTGGACACAGTGGAGATAAAGAAAGAGCTTGATGGAATGCCTGTAAGCCATCCCTCTGTATTAAAATTTATCCGTGATGATATCGCAGACAATATTAAAAACCTCTTTGATTAACGGACAAACCTGACATCAAGAAAATGGGCCGAACATGAAATACATGGGTCATAGGCCCTTACCAGCATTTCCAGGAGAAGTCTTATTTCATCTTCGCTTTTGTACAGTATCCTGGGAATAAGGAGTTTCATATCGTGCTCAATATTATTTACATTCTGGTTTGTAGGTATCACACAGTTGGCATCAGTAATGACACCATTGCTGTCAGCTGTATAGTCATGGAAAAGGAGCCCCCTGGGAACCTCTACAGCCCCGATGCCCTGGCCTGCCTTCACTGGTATTATACCCTTCTCATTCAAGCCCACCACAATTTCCTCATCGTACCTGATACCGGTATCCTTTAAATTTTTGAGAATTGCCAGGCTGTCCTCGATGCAGTGTACACATTCCACAGCCTGAACCACCGTATTTAAGTAAGGATTCGTCACCTTCTGCTTGAGGCCCAGCGTATCAGCGGCTGTTTTTGCCGTTTCATGAAGCAGGTAGCCGTTGAGATTGTACCTGGCCAGTGCACCCACAGCATAGGAATCCCTGTGGTGCTTTGTGTGTTTTGCTGAAGAATGGGATACGATAAATTCATTGCATACTTCCTTGTAGTTTTCCTTTGGTATTCTGTAACCGTCAGAAGAGCCTATATCGCCGTGGAGTAAAGGATATTCACCGGAATCATCAACCAGGGCGATGTATTCTGTTTCCCTTTCAAAAACCGGAAACTTCAATCCTTTTAACAGCTCCACCGTATCCTCCATATCCTTTTTCATGGAAAGCAGAATCTCTGCAATCATGTCGATATCTGCCGGCGATGGAAGCTTGGTGAACCCGCCGACTATGGCAGAAATGGGATGTATATGCCTTCCGACAAGGATTTCACAGATATCATTGCAGTGTTTTTTTAGCCTCAGAGCTCTCCTTACAGCTGCATTGTTGGTTTTGATAAGGGGAACAAAGCTCTTGACACTTAAAAGGTCAGGGAGAACAAGCAGGTAGATATGCAGGATATGGCTGTCCAGTATCTCCATGTGCAGGAGAAGTTTTCTGAGTTTTTCAGTCTGAGGGGAGGGGATAATTGAGAGGGCATTCTCCGCAGCCTGTATCGATGCAAGAGTATGGCCGACAGAACATATACCGCATATTCTCGCAGTTATATGCTGTGCTTCAAGCAGGGGCCTGCCCCGGATCATACCCTCAAAAAACCTGGGGGATTCAACTATCTGCAGCTGGCATTTTTTTAAGATACCCTTTCTTACATCAACTTCAATATTTCCATGCCCCTCAACCCGTGTAATGTACTCCACATTTATATTAAGGTCTTTGTTACTCATTTTTCAGCTCCCTGCAGGTATTGTACATCATAAAGCGGCTTTTAATGAACTGGAGCTTTACACCGTATTTTTTAAGAACATCGACAGCGCCCTGGCGGTTTGGGTTTTTTACCATACCCCTGCACCCGTAGCATATATTGCCGTTATTGATGCACCAGGAATTACATCCTGCCCTGGTGATGGGCCCCAGGCAGGTTATCCCTTTTTCAAAAAGACAGACATTTTCATTAAGCTTGCACTCCTGGCATACCGCATGATCAGGAACCGTATAGGAAATCCCAAGCAGTACGGATTTCAGGACCTTTATAAACTCCGGAGGATAGATAGGGCATCCGTGAACAAAATAATCCACTGAAACAATATCGCTGACAGCCATTGCAGGTATGGTATCAAAGGACTCGTAATGCTCTTTGTACACATAGCGCCTTATTTCACCCGGATCATGACTGTTCTTCATACCGTTTACACCCCCTATGGTGGCGCATGCTCCGTAGGCTATCATAATTTTGCATTTCTGCCGGATTTTTTTTATCCTTTCCACGGCATGATTATCTGTAATGCTTCCCTCGACTATGGCAGCATCAAGCAGGCCATCCCATCTTTCAGACATCACTTCCCTGAATTCCACCACATCCACAAGCTCCAGTATATCAAGCAGGGCTTCGCCGAAGTTTGCTATCTGCAGCTGGCAACCTTCACAGCAGGCAAAATCAAAAAATGCTATCTTAGGCTTATCCATCTTAATACGCCTCTTTTTTATTCTTTATTTCATCATAGCTGAAGACCGGGCCATCCTTACAGCAGTAGAAGTCATTTATCTGGCAATGCCCGCACTTGCCTAAACCGCATTTCATATGATTCTCAAGGGAAAGGAATATATGCCTCTCAGGAATCTGCTTTTTGAGCAGTTCGGCAATGACAAACCGGTACATCACCGGGGGACCGCATACAATTGCGAAAGTTTTTGAAGGAACGAGGCTTACTTCGGGGATAAGACCTGTTATCAGGCCGACATTGCCTTTCCAGTCAGGATCGCCCTTATCAACAGTGCATTCAAATTCCAGGTCCAGTCTTCTCCCCCACTCGTCAAATTCCTCTGAAAACAGGATATCCCCGGGTGTTTTACACCCGAAAAGTATTGATACCTTTCCAAAATCCCTCCTGTTATCAATAACATAGTTTATCAGGGATCTCAGAGGTACTATGCCTATGCCTCCTGCAACAAAAAGAATATCATTCCCCTCCAGCACCCGGACAGGAAATCCTCTTCCGAAGGGCCCCCGGATACCTACCTCATCACCGGGTTTAAGACGGTTTAGTACACTGGTAAACCGGCCGACCGTTCTTACCACGAGATCAAAGGATCCATATTTGGTAGGGCTGGAAGAAATGGATATGGGGGCTTCCCCAACTCCGAAGAGCGACACCTGGACGAACTGGCCGGGTTCATGCTTCAGGCTCTCGCCATCAGGCAGATTTATTTCATAAATTCTCTCTAGGGTTGTCATCTGCTTTGATTGTAGAATCCTGCGCTTTTTTATTATATTTTCAGATTCATTTACTATAGACTTTTTCAATTTGAAGCCACCTCCCCTATAATGGCTTTAAGGGTCTCTTTCAGGTCAATGCCGGCCATGCATGTCCTGGAACAGCGCCCGCATCCTGTACAGAAATACCTGAAATATTTTTCCACCTGGTAGCTGAACTTCCTGTAGAACCTGTGCCTCTGGCGCTCGGAGCGATTCTCCCTTAAATTTTCCTGGCCTGCTATCCTCGCAAAGGGTTCTGACTGGCATGAATCCCATACCCTGTACCTTCTGCCGGTGGTAAGGTCCAGATTAACTTCATCCACTATATCAAAGCAGTAGCAGGTAGGACATACATTGGTGCAGTTGCCGCAGGCAAGGCATTTTTCTCCCAGTTCCTCCCATACCCTGCAGTCATAGGCGCGTTCAAAAAGCGAGGAAATATCAGAATAATCTATATCCACTTCCTTTGTAAAAATCTCTTTCTTTTTATCCCGAAGCTCCTGGAGTTGCTTGTGATGGCTGGTCTCAGCCCTGTCGAAACAGCCGGAATGCTCAATTATCTTCTCACCGGAATCAGTATTGATATGCACAAAATAATATCCCCCCAGGTCAGTAAAGAAAAGGTCATACCCCCCCATGGGGAGGTGATTCTTCATGAGGGCGCAGGAAGCATGGGCATCGCAGTAATCATTGCATTCCAGGCCGATTATCCTGATATGGTTCTTTTTATAGAGATAGTTGATATCCTTGGGAGGGTCACGGAAAACAACGTTCAATGCCTGAATGCCTGCAAGGTCGCAGGTATGAACGCCAAAAAGGATATAATCATCATATTCTATAATGCCCTGCATATTTTCCCCGGCGGTCTTGTCATACTCAAGGAAGGTCTCCTGCTGGGGCATGAAATACTTTTTCGGGGGCAGTATGGTAGGTATGTATTTTAATGCTATATCCCTGCTGTCATGGACTTCCTGGAAGGAAAAGCTGTTGTGACCCCGGCTGACAGGGGCTATTAACCTGCTCTGCCTCGCAAGGGACTTGATAAAATAATCAAATTTCTCTTTTTTTAATATTACATGCTGCATTTCAGGCATACCTCTGATTAATTGCTGTATAAGCAAATATACTTAAATACCGGTTTACAGTCAAAAAAATTATTGATTCATTTTCAAAAATTTTTGTTTCATGAGGTTCATTTGATAATAAATTTAAAT
>CAYSKJ010000193.1:0-5179 GCA_964431655.1 uncultured bacterium
TGTTAATTAGAAATTTAAAATTTGTCAATGGATAATAATATAATTATAATCTGCTGTTATTAATCAAATTAAACATGGAGTCCAGGAGATTTAAGATGGAGAGAATCGGCATACTTCACCCGGGTAACATGGGTATTTCTGTTGCTGTATCAGCAAAAAACAGCGGGCATCAGATATTGTGGGCGTCTGAAGAAAGAAGTGATAATACAAGAAAAAGAGCAGAGAAATATGGCCTGGAGGATGCCGGGGCCGTCAGGGAACTATGCAGAAACTGCGAAATTATTCTTTGCGTGTGCCCGCCCAGTTATGCTGTGGATGTTGCTCAAGAAGTCCTGAATCATTCATTTCAGGGCCTGTATGCAGACTTAAATGCCATATCACCGCAAAAGGCATGGAAAATTGCAGGTATGATGGAAGAAAAAGGGAACAGGTTTGTTGATGGTGGCATAATCGGGGGTCCGGCCTGGAAGCCGGGAACCACCTGGCTTTATCTTTCAGGAAGCGACTCAGAGAGAGTGTCGGACTGTTTTATAAAAGGGCCTCTGGAGACCAGGATAATAGGCGATAAAGCCGGTGATGCCTCCGCCCTCAAAATGTGCTATGCGGCCTATACAAAAGGAAGGTCAGCACTCCTGTGCGCAATCCTTGGTGTCTCAGATTTCTATGGTATTCAAGCATACCTGGAAGAGCAGTGGGATATTGATGATCCTGATTTCTCAGTTAAAACAAAAAATATGGCATGCAGAATCACAGCAAAAGCATGGAGATTTTCAGGTGAAATGGAGGAGATAGCTGAATCCTTTGAAAAAGCGGGATTCCCTCCGGGTTTTCACAGATCAGCAGGCGATATATACAAAAGAATGGAGCTGTTTAAGGAAAGGGATGGTTTTCCTGATTATTCTGAAGTCCTGGCGGCTCTTTCGGGCAAAAAATAAAGCCCTGCCATTAATGCACGCCTAAAGAGCGAGAACAGCCTCACTATATATGCAATTCATATGCCGGTTCTATAAATATATTTTTCAGAACCTATATTGTTTTTTATGTTCTTTTTCAATATACTTAGTATTGGAACTTCAATTTGAGGAACCTATTCAATACCTTCATATTTTCTCTTTGGCGTTATAAATGTAAAGGAGGGATATTATGAAAAGAATTGCTTTTATTTCATTATTTATTTTGATTTTATCTGCGTCATTAACAGGCTTTCTTTACGGCAATAAGCTGTTGCCGGTTCCGGTGTACCGGTTTTTTAATACGGTGAGGGGCGGCCATCTCTATACCATATCAGAGATTGAGAGAGACTATATAATGGATTACCTCCCTCAGTGGAGCTATGAGGGGATAAAGTTTGATGTCAATGAAACGCTGGCACCTGACACCTGTGCGGCATACCGTTTTTTCAACACCCGTACAGGGATACATTTCTATACCATAAATGAGGCAGAGAGAGATGCAGTAATGCAGCTTGACCACTACAACTATGAGGGCATTAAATTCTATGTGTTTGCAGACTTTGCGCATAATACCACAGCTGTATACCGTTTTTTCAACCATGTCAGGGGAGGCCACCTCTATACAGTAAGCGAGGCAGAGAGAGATGCAGTGATGCATCTGCCCAACTGGACCTATGAGGGGATATCCTTTTATGTCTATCCTCACTATGGAAACCCTGATGCCCCCATACCTAAGACATGGCAGACCACATCCTTCAGGACAGGTGATGACGGTTTTTATCAGATGGGTGTAGAATGGCCCGAACCTAGGTTTACGGATAACGGGGACGGGACGGCAACAGATAACCTTACCGGCCTTATGTGGGCAAAGAATGCCAACCTGGATGGTGCAAAAGACTGGAATGGCGCCGTAGACTGGTGTAATACACTGAATCATGCAGGCCATGATGACTGGCGTCTTCCCAATGTGCGAGAGCTTAACAGCCTTATTGACTACGGCAGGTATGACCCCGGGCTTCCTTATGGTCATCCCTTTAACAGTATACAGCACTACAGCTACTGGTCCTCAACCACCTATGCTGCTTACTCAGGCAGTGCCTGGGATGTGATCGCCTTTTCTGGAGATATCAATACTGACAGCAAGACTCAGACGAATTATGTCTGGCCGGTCCGCGGAATAACTTATGGCAGTGCCCCGGTACCAAAAACAGGTCAGGTGTTATCCTACAGGACAGGTGATGACGGTTTTTATCAAATGGGCGTAGAATGGCCCGAACCAAGGTTTACGGATAACGGGGACGGGACGGTGGCAGATAATCTTACAGGCCTTATGTGGGCAAAGAATGCCAATCTTGATGGTGCAAAAAACTGGAATGGCGCCGTAGACTGGTGTAATATACTAAATCATGCAGGCCATGATGACTGGCGTCTTCCCAATGTAAGAGAGCTGCACAGCCTTTGCGACTTTTCAAAGTCTGAACCTGGGCTTCCTTATGGTCATCCCTTTACAGGCGTTCAGGCCGAACGCTACTGGGCGTCCTCAACTTTCCTTTATTTAAGTATGGAAGCCTGGTATATAACCATTTACAGCTGTTATGTGGATGCCGATGCAAAGGGGGATATATACTGCGTCTGGCCTGTCCGCTGCGGGCAATAGAGATTATTCGTAAATTGATAATCTGTGGGTGCAGGGGGGTACCCCCTGTACCCACATTTATATTGCAGGAAGAGGAAATCCATGAATACGCTATAAATTGTAAATCTGGTATGTATGCTATGAGGCAAAGTGTAAATATCTGACGATGTAATTTAAAAAACAGGGCACTGAAACACGTATATGTTAAAGTATCTTACTCCTGAATATGTATGCAGATAATAAGTGTACAAATTAATTGCACTGATGCATCAGGCCGCTGATTAGAATCTAATTAGGAAAATCCTTACCTAAATATTTTTGCTCATTAAGGTTCTTTTATTTCTCGATATCCCTGAGCTTCTTTTTTATCCCGGCTGATAGAATTTCATTACCTGATTTTGTTATCATGATATCATCTTCAATTCTGATTCCAAAACCCTTTTCCTTCATGTATATTCCGGGTTCTACAGTTATTACCATACCGGGCTGCATGGGGATGCTGAAATCGCCGGGGTCATGGGGATCCAGACCCAGGTAATGGCTTATATTGTGTACTATTATGCCCTCGGCTTCATATTTATCTTTGGCAAATCCCCTCTTGACATAGAGATCCTTCTGATATTCCCTGACCTCTTTATTAAAATCCAGCAGGGAAATTCCGGGTTTTGCAATGCTGAAGGCGAATTCCTGGGCATCCAGGACTGTCTGGTATGCATCCCTCTGGAAATCTGTGAATTTGCCGCATGAGGGAAATGTCCGGGTAATATCGCTGGAATAAAATTGATATTCTGTTCCTATGTCGATGAGTATCACATCGTTTTTTTTGGTTTTCCTGCTGTTTTTATCATAATGGAGTATGGTGCTTTCTGGACCCGAGCCTACAATCGGGCTGAATGAGGCGTAGGTGTTACAGCTGAGGAATACCTGGATGATTTTGCCTAAGACCTCATTTTCAGCAATACCTTCATGCATAAACTGCCGGGCTTCATCAAGAGCTATACCTGTAATTTCAACAGCCTTTTTTATGCAGTTTATCTCCTGCTTATCCTTAATAAGCCTCAAGGGGCTTATGTTCCCTGAAATATCAAGAAATCTTCTGGTCGGGTAAAGTTTGCGGACATGCTGTACTATATCCCTTGAAAGGTCCTTATTATAAACAAACTGGTCAAAGCTTTCATCAATATAGATATTGTTTACTGAGGGGACCAGCCTTTCCAGAACCTTAAAGACCTCATCAATGTAGTATGATCTCTCTATACCGCATATCAAAGAGGCATCTTTGGCTTTAAGTATCTTTCTTTCCCATTGTTCTACATGCTCATCCGGTCTCTCCAAAAAAAGGAATTCAGAAACCCCGGAAGGGCTTTTCAGGAGAAAGAGCATTATATTGGGTTCATTAAGCCCCGTAAGGTAGTAAAAATTGCTGTTTTGCCTGAAGGGCCTGTAATTACCGCTGTAAATATGAACTGCAGTAGATCCCCTTAAAATTGCGAGGCTTCTATTATCCAGGGATTCCATGAGCCTTTTCCTTCTATTGATATATGTGCTTTTATCCATACTGTATCAGCTCCTTTCGGAATTATTGACCTGATAATATTTTTAAAAAACCCTGTTGTCAATAACATAATGGTATGTTATTATTTCCAATGGATTTATTCCCGGGAGGTGAATATGTCATTCAAAATTTTCATAACCGCCAATATAGGAGATGAGGCTTTAAGGCGCCTTGGAGAAAAAGGCTATGAACTAGATGTCTATGACCGCCTTGAGAGCCCTCCGAAAAGCTACATTAAAAAAAAGATTCAAGAGGGTTTTGATGCGATTATTACTAATCTTAGAGATAATATTGATGAAGAAGTTATAACAGCAGGCAGGGAAAGACTGAGGATAATTGCCCAGGATTCGGCAGGCATTGACAATATAGATATGGCTGCAGCAAACCGGTACAGAATACCGGTCAGCAATACCCAGGATGTTCTCACAGAGGCGGTCGCCGAGTTTGCACTCTTTGCGATGGGAAATATGTCCCGTCATCAGTATCCCTCGGAGAGGCTTGTAAGGGAAGGCATGTGGGACGGCTGGCATCCCTTTCACCCATTCCTTGGGAGGGAAATATACAGCAGTACTGTGGGCGTGATAGGCACAGGGAAAATAGGCAAATCCTTTATTAAAAAGCTTCTGGGCCTTGATGTAAATATCCTCATGTATTCCAGGACAAAAGACCGTGATTTTGAAGAAAATTGCCGAAATATTATGGAAGTTTATTATAATGCCGGATTTTCTGAAAAGAGGAGGACGATTAAATACTGCAGTCTTGGTGTGCTTTTGAAAAACAGCGACATAATATCCCTTCACCTTCCCCTGATAAAAAAGGGCAAGGATTCAACCTTTCACATGATTTCCAGAAAAGAGTTCAGCCTGATGAAAAAGGGTGTCTGCATAGTAAATACATCTCGCGGAAGCATCATAGATGAGCCGGAGCTCATAAACGCCCTGAGGGATGGGAGAGTTGAAATGGCTGCCCTCGATGTATTTGAGAAAGAGCCTCTCCCCCCTGACAGCCCCCTTCTTTCCGAAGACCTTTCCAGAC
>CAYSKJ010000193.1:5189-5411 GCA_964431655.1 uncultured bacterium
CATCATTTTGCATCGGGAGGCAGGATTACAAGACTGTCTCTGGACAGGGACAGGGGAATGGCTGGAAGGTGCATTTACTCTCTTATTAGCATTCTTGAAGGGAAAAACCCCGCTGACATTCCCTATATAGTAAACAGGCATTTATTTTTATGAAAATCCTGATTGCCCCCAATGCATATAAAGGTTATATCAGCTCCCTGGAAGCATCCAGGATAATTTACA
>CAYSKJ010000194.1:0-5386 GCA_964431655.1 uncultured bacterium
CAATTAATAAAAATAGCTGGATCTACAGAATATATGTTCCGTGAATATGTGTGATAAATTATTATCAATTATGATTTTGTCTGTTTTTTTATGTCTGTTTATATCCCCCTGCTTTTTTGGAGAGGACAAGGGGTTTGACCTTTCAGCTCTTGATAATTACAGGCTTAACCCCAATCTGGACAATTACGACAGACTGGAAAAATATATCGGTGAATCATCCGGGGACAGTTCCGGGACAATCACAGACGCCATAGACCAGAGCCTTGAGATAATGCGTGAATCGGAGAACGACTGGGGCAGCGCATTAAAGACTGCACTCCGCAATGTTGATGATACTGTAGTTCCTGAAGCACGGGCAGGGTCAAATCTCTACCGGCTGGGAAAGGGCGCTGAAATATTTGACCTGGTGAGCAGAAGTGTCCTTGTCTACGATGAGTATAATAAGGGGAAGGGCGGGCATTCTTACAATGCATCGGTCCTTGCGGGCAGAGAGCTTACCAAGATGGTTGCAGGGAATTATATGGGAGGACTTGCAATTGCAGTCCTTGCAGGTACATCGGCTCCCATACTGCCTGCCATTGCAGTCGGCTATGTCGCGAGCAAGGGTGCTGAGTCCCTCCTGCAGATGATCTTTGACGGATATGATAAATTAAAGGAAAGGTCAGCTGAGCTGACCCAGCCTCAGAGAAACCGCAAGATAAACAGCTATCTGCAGAAAGCGAAAGATGAATTCAATATACCCGATGATGCAACGGTTACAACTTACAAGGATGAGCTGGGAAATACGGTGACAGACACAACATGGGACGATCCCGACACCGGCGAGAGCTATACCTGTACTCACTGGTACAATAAATACGGCCATGAGATGAGCTCTGACTTTGCAAGGACAGAATATGCCATGGATGTCAGCGATGTATCGGGGGGAGAATACCGCCAATCATCAAAAACAACCCTGGGCAGGCATATTGAGGGCAGAACCGGCACTGGTCAGCAGGGAGATGATGATGAATCCCCGGGAAGGGAAGACCCTGAGATCCTTGACCATGTTGATCCAAAAAAGGCTCTGGCAACCGCCAGCACAGAGGCTGAAATAACCTACGGCAAGGAGATTGCGACCATTACAACAACCTTTACCCTTAGCTTTTACAATGTGGGTGCCCTTGTCAAAGGATATGATAAGGCGGTATTGACTGTCACGGAAGTAATGCCCAACGGCAGTAAATCTGCCATGACATGGGCAGGGACCTTCAGCGGGGGGCCCAATGGAGTCTTCAGGCTGTCAAGCGAGGATGATTCCGTAGTATTCAGGTTGAAGAACGGAACCATGACTGAATCAGTCGACGGCATAGTCCTTAAGGTTTTAAGACCGGATGTCTTTGATAACTGGCCTGAGAATTTCTAATTTACAGGTCCGCTGGAGGATCAGCAGATTACTGATAAAAGGTAATTCCCCCTGATAAGGCATGCCTTACTTATTCAAATGGTCACTGCAGTTCTTCAAGTCTCTGCCTGAAGTCGTGCCTGGATTTCTTTTCCAACAGCCCTTTATATAAATTCCTTGCTTTTGTCCTGTATCTGTCAAGACCTGTAAGTTTCCAGAGCTCATAGTTTATAATGGCCTTTTCTTCCTGACCGTATTTTTTGTCCAGAAGCATCGCAGAAAGTGCTTTTATATTATTCTCCAGCTTGTATTTAATAATACTGGCATTTAAGATAACATCTTTTTTATTAATTTCAACGGCTATTTTAAGGCCCTCATCAAACAGTCTTAGAGCTTTTTCTGTGTCCGACATTTTAATCATGCACTCAGCTTTGATACATAACTGTTCACAAAGCACATACCGGGTATTCAGCTCTCTTGATATTGCAATGGCTTTATCATGGTATTCTGCTGACTCTTCATATCTGCCCTCCATGCTAAAAATCTGTCCCAGGCAGGTAAAGCAGAAGCTGATTCCATGCCTGTCTCCAAGATATCGGCATATTGAAAGCTTTTCTTCGTAGCATTCTTTTGCCCTCTGATAATCACCCCTGTTAAGATGAATGTTTCCGATTATTCCAAGCGCGGTGGCTGTCTCTTTATTCATGCCCAGGTTTTTTGACATTTCCAGCTGTTTCCGGCAATAATCCATGGCTTTATCGTATTCACGCAAAAAGCAGTAAACATCACCGAGATAACCAAGGCTCGTTAATATCTGATTTTCTGATCCCAGCTGTTCCGCGATTAATAATTGCCGATGATAATAGTCTGCAGCTCTTTTATAATCTCCAATATTTGTATATACAACCCCGAGATTGCCCAGGGCAATGCATAATCCATTTTTATCGCCCATATCTTCATAATTTTTAAGCTGTTTATTATAACTTTCAATAGCCTTCTGAAAATCTCCCCTCCTGAAATAAAACTCAGCCATATTGCAGTGGGTATCAATTATAGCGTGTTTATCCCCTATCTCCAGGCTGATGGACATGGATTTTTCATAGAATTCCTTTGCTTTGCTGTAATTGCCCTGACGTGAGCAGATAATACCGATATTACACAGGGCGGTTGCAACTCCTCTCCTGTCACGAATATCGTCACAGGCTGATCTCTGCTTTTCGTACAGGGCAAGTGCCTGTGCATAATCACCCTTATCACTGTATAGAATACCCATATTGCCCGTAACATATGCAATGCTGGTCTTATCCCCTGTTTCTTCACAGATTGAGAGCTGATTCTTATAGTACTCCATTGCCTGTACAGATTCTCCAGATAACCAGAGGGTGATACCAATGTTGTTAAGGGCATTTGCAATTCTTTGTTTATCATGCAGTTCCCGGGCAATTGACAGAGACTTATGCAAAAGATCCAAAGACTCCCTGTGCCTTCCAAACTTGGTGAGTATAAACCCGATATAGCTTAAACAGTCGCACTGGAGGCCCATATCACCGGCTTTTATTGACAGCTCCCAGGCTTTTCTGTATGCTTTTTCTGCATCGCGCCAGCTTCCTGTAAGTTCGAGAATCTGGCCTTTACGGATAAGAACCTCAATGTATTTTGCTTTTTCTTTCTTATCTATGTATTTGAGAAGATGGTCATAAAGCTCAATTGCGCGGATGTTCCTGTATTCCTTTTTTGCGGAATCAGCGGATTTTTCCAGATAATCAAGAGTTTTCTGCAGGTTTTCAGCCTTTTCGTAATGATCGGCCAGGTCCTCATAATAGGGCTTCAGATTATCCGCGTAAATATCTTCCATAATTGCTCCTGCAAGTCCATGGAGCCTTCTCAGCGTTTTTTTAAGCTGAATTTCATACAATGCATCCCTGATGAGGCTATGTCTGAAAATATAATTAAGTTCTAAAAGGCTTTCCCATATCTGCTCCCTGCAGCCCTCTTCCAGATACTCCCTGAACTCCCCTTCATCAACGGCGATATCTACAGCTCTGAGCATCTTTTCAAGTATATTAACCGCAAATACCCTTCCCAGAACTGAAGCAGTCTTAAGGGTCTCTTTGAGCTTTGCTGACAGTCTGTCTATTCTGGCTACTATTATCTGGGCAATGCCGGATGGAATATCCTCCGATTTATTTTCCAGCCTGAATTCTTTATCAAGAAGGTTATTTTCATAAAGGAAAAGAATTATCTGTTCAGCAAAGAAGGGATTGCCTTCACTTTTGTCCCAGATAAAGGATTCTGATTCTTCTGGTATCCTGTCCGTGTTAAGCCTGTCAAGCATAAGCTCTTTCAAGGCTTTCCTGTCAAAGGGCGCCAGTTTTATCCTTTTCCCTTTGGATGCCATTCCCGGTATTTTGAATGCCCTGCCGTCATCATCAGGCCTGCACAAGGCAATGATGCCAATGGGTAATTTATGAGAGGCCTTTGAAATAAGATTCAGCAATACTGTGCTGTCACTGTCAATCCATTGGGCATCCTCAATTACAAGCATAACCGGTCTGATCAAACTCAGGGCATTTATCAGGTTCTTGACAGAGTAGAGAGTGTTCTCATATTTTCCCTTCCCGTCAAGTTCCGAATAAAGGCTGTTTTCCCATTCCAGATCAATGAGAGCGCCAATGACCGACCTGGTTCGCACCAGCTCGTTTCTGACATCAGAATTCCCTGTCATATCCACCAGGTTTTTATAAATATTATTAAATGCCTGGAAATTCTTTTCCAGGGTTTTTGATTCATCCTGTTTGAAGAATAATTTAAGGAAACTGGCAAAGGGATTAAATGATTTTTTAAGTATCTCATCACAAGGCAGGTTAAAGAAACTGCATTCCTCATGCAGATTTGAAAAATAATCAATAAATCTGCTTTTGCCAATCCCGGCAGGGCCCTCAATATAGATTATTCCTGCGTTTTCTCCTCTCAAGGCAGGAGAAAGGAAATTATCCAGCCTCTTCATCTCTCTTTTCCTTCCGATAAAACTGCCTGTGTACTGAATTCCTTTCTTTGATTCTGCCCTTAATACATAGAGCTCTTTTTTTGACTTGAAACCCTTCAGGCTGTAGGATCCGGCATACTGGAAGCTGTAGATACCCGAAAGCTTATCCTTTAGTGTCTTATCCGCATATATTCCCATCCATTTTGCACTCATCATAATCCGTGCGGATAAATTGACCACATCACCGAGCACGGTGTATTCACTCCTTATTCCAGATCCCACAAAACCCGCAAAAACAAAACCTGCTGTAACCCCTGCTCTGAAACAGAGGCCCTTTATCCTGCCTAAACAGAGGGCAAAATCGCATACCCTGCGGTAAAGATTCTCTTTTCCCACCGGTGCTCCGAATATGATAAGGGCCGTACATCCCTTATCGCCGAAATAGATCCTGCTGAAATACCCTCCAAAATCACTGGATTTTTTTATAAAAATCCTGACAAATTCATCAAGCCTTTCATCTTCTTTGAGATTAACAAAACATGATGCAATTTCCCTGAACTCACCCTTATGCTGAATTTCTGTGACAGCAGGAGGGAAGAAAAGAGCTTCGGATTCTGATGGTAAAGATTCCTTAATCTCTTTCTCCGGCATAACGGGATCCCCCGGCATCACAAGATAAAATTCCTTATCCAGGGGCTTCAGTCTGGCGAATGAAGACAGCTTCCGGGCAATACTCCTGTCTGCAACAATCTGCATTTTTGAGGCCTTATGTTCACCAAGGGCAGAACTGTCCACCGCTTTGCCTTTGAAATACCATGTATTCTGCAGCTCTGTCTCAATGATCCTGTATTCAATATCCCCAAAAGACAGCCCTATCTTTACAGATAAATTGAAAGTGCCGTGCTTTGTGTCCACCAGGCCCTGTCTTCTGAAGAGCCTGTTAATGCTGAATGCAGCATTAAGGGCATGATCCTCCTTATCAGCTGTAAATACAGAGCTGAAGGCATCCCCGGCAA
>CAYSKJ010000195.1:0-5343 GCA_964431655.1 uncultured bacterium
TAATTATTGTAAAAGCAATAAATAAGTTCAGTTTTAAGTATATGCAGGAAAAAATAGACAAAACAAAAAAAGTGGGAAAAAAAGCAGAAGATGCACCCGGCTCATTATATCCTGACAAAACAATACAGCTTGACAATGCAGCTTTTCAGGATTTGCTCGACCCCCTGAAAACCGGTTCTCTGCTAATTATCTCAGGTTCACCTGCTGATATAGGGAATCATATACTGATTGAAGGCAGGGTAATAGTAGGGAGGGATCCCGCAGAACTGCAGATCCATGATTCAGGAATATCCAGAAAACATGCATATATAGAGTTCAGTGACGGGAAATATTATGTGAACGATCTTGGTTCCACAAACGGCACGCTTCTTAACGGCCGGCAATTAACACAGCCCGCAGAATTAAATGAAGGAGATAAGATATTATTAGGCCATACTATATTAAAATTTATGCTTATTGACGGGACAGAAGCTGATTATCTTAGAAACATGGGGCATATGGCAGGTATTGACCACCTGACAGGCCTGCCGGCCAAGCACCGTTTTGATTCTCTGCTCCAGGAGGCTATCCGTAGTGCTATTGCCGCAAAAACACCGCTTAGCATAATGATGATGGACATGGACGGTCTTAAAGCAATTAATGACAAACACGGACATCAGATGGGAGCACATACCATATCGAGGGTAGGCAATATCATAGGTAAGATCATTAGGGGCAAGGGTGAAGCCTCCCGGTTCGGAGGAGATGAATTCTGCGCCATGTTACCCAGGATCGACAAGAACAGGGCAATAATCATTGGTGAGCAGATCCGGCAGGAAGTAGAGAAGGCTGAATTTTGCCTGAAAGGTGTGTCAGTCCGTGCCACCATCAGCATTGGAGTAGCCGAATTGTGTAAAGATGCTTCCACAGAGGAAGAGATCATTGCACTTGCAGATCAGGCGCTTTACCGCTGTAAGAAAAAGGGGCGCAATAACGTAAGCGATTAGATTTGAAAAATTTGTCTGATAAAGGAGAATATAATAAATGAAAAAGCCATTACTGATATTAATAATTGCAGCCCTGTTGCTTTTTTTTATATTAAGGAGTTGTGCGGGCACTGATCCAATGGAGATACCCATGAAAGCCGGTACCATTGAGGAATATAATGAAAGCATATTAGACATAAGCAGGAAAATTAAAGGCAGTCATGATAAAGAGTCCTTCATCTCAGCATTGGAAGAAATAGCATACGGCCCATATACAGCACTCAACTATAAAATGGGCAAGGGACTTGTCGGGATGGATAAAGATCTGATGAGAGGTCTGATCAGCAAGTGTGACGGCAAAACCCCTGAAGAACTTATAGAAATGGCGAGGGAGGAAAAAAGCCTGAAGCTGTCCATAAGCATGTATTTTGATGACAGGGAAAAAATGGATGAAATAGAAGGCAAATATGATATTCATAAAAAGAACGGCAATATATTTCTATTACCCAAAAAGCATCATAGCGTGCACCAGGAACCTGACCCCCGAATCCGAAGGTCAGACTCTCTAAAAGCGTACATAGACCAAAGGCTCGGGTTCCTCATGACAGATATCCAAAACTGGAGAAATTTCAATAATTATGGCCCGGAAATTATCCCCACAACAGATGACATGATCAACCATTTCGGCAGTGATAAAATGTACGCCCCCTATCCGGATATGGAATTCATTATTCTTGAAGCAGGCAGGCCTGCCTGCATATACAGGGGAAAAACATATACACGGGCAAGCAGGGAACTTGGCGATCCTGATTTTATTTTTGATTAGGCCTTAGTTGCCAATATATTACTGCATGAAAGCAGAAACATCAGGAGCGCAGGCAAAGAGATGAGCCTCAGCTGACAGGCATTAGAGACCGCATAAAATAAAGAGAATCTGGTATAATGGATTTTGAAGAAGAAGATAAAAGCAAAAATTTTAATCCGCTGTCATTCAAATAATTGATCCAAAAACAAGTCCAAATTTGTGCTTTTGGAGCTTTTAAGTATCTCTTCGACCAGTTTCCCTGGAACCTCACCGTGCAGATTATTTATATCATCCTGGGCATCACTTCTGGTGATTGCCCAGCTTTTAGGATTCGATATTACCAATCCCCATGAATATAACGCTCTTTCCCAGTCTTTTTTTTTGGCGAATTGCCTTGCTTTTTCAAGGAGACAGCTCATAAGGCATGGTATTGAGCCTATTTTGCGTGATATCCTTATGGATTGTAATATTAACTCACCAGCTTCTGTCAAATTATTCTGAAGGCGGGATATCGATGATAAGTTTGCAAGGCATGCAGATTCTCCATATTGGTCTCCAATCTCATGGTAAATCTTCATTGCTTCATTTGTATATGCATATGCTCTTGATAATTCCTGCTTATCCTGGTAAATAGCACCGAGATTGACAAGATTAGTTGCCTGCAGACGCGGAAACCCTATACTGCGAAACATGGAAAGGCTTTTTTCAAGAAGTTCAATAGCCTCATCCACTTCATTCTTCATTGCATGAATAATTCCAATCAATGACAATACAAGAGCTTCGTAGAGAGCAGACTTGCTCTGTTTAATCACCTGCAGACACTCCTTGAGTTTTTCCATAGCTGAATCATATTCTCCCATGGTAATTAGGACTGCCCCAAGGTGAGATAAGATATTTGCTTTATCAATTTCTCCTGAATGAGAATCCTGGACTATTTCCAGACATTCCACATATATCTGTTTTGCCTCACCGTAATGTCCCAGTCTCTCCTTTATCAGCCCAAGAGTACAGAGAGGATTAATGAGTTTCTCTTTAGATCCTTTTTGACGTAAATAGCTTATAACCGGGTCAATCATTGACTGTGCTCCCTTATAATCACCAAGTCCCTCCAGTGCAGTGGCTATTATATGTTCCAGATTCCTCTTCTCCTGTATATTCTTTGCAGGGATCAGCTCCAGTGCACGTCTTAGAAGTCTCAGAGCTTTGGGATATAAACCCTGGTCTTTGAGCTTTTTCCCGGCAAGCAATGAATAATTCCTTTCAGCTGAAGTATCTCCGGACTTGCCGAAATGATAAGACAGCTCTATATAATGCGGTTCCAGGTTTTTACCGTATAAATTTTCAATAGTAATGCCGGCCAGCCGGTGAAGTGTTCTTAAACGCAGTTTAAGCTGCATATTATATACCGCATCTCTTATCAATGCATGTTTGAAAATATAACTGATCTTTGTCAAAGCACCCCAGATCTGCTGGATTTCTCCAATTTGGCAATGTTCCACAAATTCACTTTCATCAGAAATAATCTTTTGATATAAAAGCATCTTTCGAAGGACACTCAGCAAAAATTCTCTCCCCAGTACGGAAGCTGTCTTGATGGAATTTTTGATATCTTCAGACAATCTGTCAATTCTTGCCAGTATAATCTGATTGATTCCAGACGGCAGTTCTATATTACCGCCTTTTATCCTGTGTTCATGATCCAGCTTATTATTTTCCAGCAGATAAAGAATTAGCTGTTCTGCAAAGAATGGATTTCCCATGCTTGCATTTTTTACAAAATACATGGTTTCTTCAGGGACTGAACTGATTTTGAATATCTCTGAACAGAACCGGGTTAGATCGTCTTCGCTGAAGGCTGCAAGCCTCAGCCT
This sequence comes from uncultured bacterium, assembly GCA_964431655.1. Taxonomy (GTDB): domain Bacteria; phylum CAYMEV01; class CAYMEV01; order CAYMEV01; family CAYMEV01; genus CAYMEV01. Next base: position 3,642 of record CAYSKJ010000195.1, read on the forward strand.
GTTTATGCTGATTTCAACTTCCTTGTCATTGAGCAAATTAAAATCAGTTCCGTCATCCCCGGGTCTGCACAGAGCGATAATAGCAAATCTATAATTATCTATATTACGGATTAAGACCTTAATCAGTTCCATACTGTCATTATCTATCCAATGGCAATCTTCTAAAATAGTTACAACAGGGCTTTTTTCGCATAAAGCTTTGATAAAATTCTTAACAGCATACAGAGTACTCTCATATCGGTCTTTTGCCTCCAGTTTTGAATAAAGAGAATTCTTCCACTCCAGGCTGATAATTGATGCAATGACAGATTCTGTCCTTATCAGTTCGTTTTTTATTTCTATATCTTCAGTTTGATTTATTAATTCTTTGTATTTGAATTTGAAAGCAATTTTGTTTTGCTTTTTATCATTTGACTCAAATTGCTCAAAATAAATCTTAAAAAAATAACTGAAAGGATTAAACGGCTTTCTGAGTATCTCATCACAATTAAGATATAAAAAATTACATTCTTTATTATTCAAGCTTTCTTTGAAATTTTCGATAAAACGCGATTTGCCGATGCCGGCACTGCCGTCAATATATATCAGTCCTCCGAACTTCCCATCAAAAATGGGCGAGATGAAGCGTAGAAGTTTTTTAGTTTCTGCCTTTCTGCCAATGAATTCGCCTGAAAAACATGAATGCTCTTTCTTTGTGATGGGGGATTTCAAAATCCAGGTATCGACCTTTTGACTAAAACCTTTGAGGGAGCAGGACTGGTTAAAATTTAAATAATATTTTTGCCTGAGATAATTTGTCAGATTCTTTTCAGTAAGGATCTGGCCCCAGTCTGCTTTCATCATCAGCCGTGCCGATAAATTGACAATGTTTCCTAATGCGGTATATTCATGTCTTTTTTCAGATCCAACAAAACCAGCAAAAGCAACACCTGCTGTCAGCCCAACTCTGAACCTGAAAGAGGGAATATCGGTCAGACTGAGAGCAAAATCTGCTGCTCTCTGGTATAGTTTTTCCATGCTGACAGGAGCGCCAAATAATATAAGGCTGACACCGCCTTTATCTCCAAAATCCACACGATTAAAATAACCTCCAAAAATATGGCAGTTAGCAATGAGCTGTTTTAATGCACCGCAGAAATCCCCTTTCTCCTCAAAGCTTATAAAACATGATACAATATCTCTGAACTCTCCTTCATCTTTTTTTCCCCTGACAAATCGGGAGATGAAATGATTTTCCAGACCTGAAGGTATAATTTTGTTTTTCTTCCTCTTGGGTTTTGCATACATTATATCGTCTGTAACCCCAAGGATCTTATACCATCTCTCTCCAATCTTTTCCTTCTCAATATTCACTTCTAATCTGTCTATAAACATAGTATCTGCCACAATATGCATCTTGTCGGCCAGATGCTCCGACAGGGCACAATTATTTATTGCCTCTCCCCTGAAAAAATATGTTCTTTGTATCTCTGAATCAATTATGCAGTATTTGAGGTTTCCGCAGGAAAGCCCTATCTTTACATTTAGCTGGAACTCACCGAGTTTGGTTCTGTGTAATCCACAGGATCTGAAGATCCTGATAATTTGCTGGGCTGAATTTAATGCACATTCAGCCTTTTTTGTCTGAAATACTGCTGTAAATGCATCGCCTGCAAAGGAGGAAACAAAACCCCCGTTACTGTAAACCGCTTTTATGCATCTG
>CAYSKJ010000196.1:0-5171 GCA_964431655.1 uncultured bacterium
CCTGGCAAGGGAGTATTTCACCAGCTTCTACGAAAACCGGGAAAGCAATATAGGCAAGGCGATAACCGAGGGAAAGCTCAGGTTCTACATAGATAACTACCCGACCTATGTCGGCACCTATCAGATGTCTAATCTCCTTGGGGACGGATTTGCGCATATCCGCCTCACCTTTCGGTAAAAACGCCCTGACAGCACGTGGTATATTATATTGATTTTTTTCAGCCGGACAAAGGATACAGGATAAACGGAGACTCCATTGCTCTGGCATATTTCATCCCGGACTGCCTGTCAGGGCAATCCTTCCTTGATATTGGGACCGCCTCAGGCATCATTCCCCTGATGCTTGCAAAAAGGGGATTTATGAATATATACACCCTGGAAATACAGAAATTTTTTTCTCCCTGGGCAGTGAAAAACCTTGTGTCCAACGGCTTCGGGTCAGGAACCCTTCTTCTTCACGGTGATGCCAGAATGAAGAACTGCCCTTTTATCAAACATTCCTTTGAAAACATTGTGTCCAATCCCCCCTATTACAAAATCAATGCGGGATTAAAACCGGAGTCCCGTCCCATGCAGATATCAAAGCATGAGACCAAGCTCACATGCATTGAATTATGCTTTACTGCCCTCAGCCTTTTAAGAAAGGGCGGTAATTTCTTCATGTCCTGTGCCCTTATTCGTGTCTCTGATTATACCCGGACTCTTTTGCCGGATTTTGACCTTATTGAAAAAAAAGAAATATCAAGGAAGGTATGCTTATTGTGGTTCAGAAAAAAAATCTTAACATCATGTTAGGCTGTTTTCCAGTCTTTTCAGTATGTATTCCATTTCCTCAATGTCTTTGTTCAGCGCATTATTTGATTTTTTCAGATAGGATATATTTATCTTAAGCTCATCCTGTTCCTTGATAAGCTGTTCCCTTCTATTTATTTCATTATCATAATCCGTAAGCCTGTTTTCCTGGCTGGCTGTATCCTTATACTCCTGGAGGCTTTTATCTATCTGCTTCATTTCTATTTCGAGCTTTCTTATCCTCGTTTTTTTCTGGCTTATACTAATTTTTGCCTTCTTTGTCCTGTTTATCATATCATTTTTCAGCTGAGCAAGCCTGTCATATTCGGCTTTGGTGCCGGCATACTGCTGTTGTGCATTTTTGTCGCTTTCAATCTCCTTTTTCAGCGATGCAATTTTTTCAAGGACCGCCCGGTTTGCTTCTTTAAGCGTATTTAGCAGTGTTTTTTTTGATTCAAGCTCTTCATTTTTTGTCAGAAGCTCATCTGCATTCCTCTGATACTCCATTTCCATGCTTTTATACTCTTCAATTATCTTTGTAACCGCACTGCTTTCATTTCCAGACATATACCTGCCCTCCCTATGTTATTCCCATAATGTTCTTTAAATCACTCAATGTCTGGGCAAGCTGTTCTGAGCGGGCTTTAAGGGTGGTGTTGCGCTGATGTTCCTTTTTGTGCTCCATTTTAAGGGTAAATATTGCATCTTCAATCCTGTGTTTCTCCTCTATGAGATTAATGAACTCACCCCTTTCTATCTCTCTGAGCTCTTTCTGGCTTTTAAATCGCAGTTCTGCCTTTTTTAATTCATTAAGTTTTCCTGCATGCTCCTCTTTAAGCTTCTCCAGAGCAGATTCGAGCGCCCTGTCTTCCATTTCCAGTGCTTCAAGCTCATCCTTCAATTCTTTTATCTCCGCCTTGTTTGCCTCAATTTCGTTTTTCAGAACATTTTCAGTCCTGGCTCCGGTGCCGGAATCTTCATACTGCCTGCTTAAAAAGGCGTGAAGCTCATAAAGCTTACGGCTCCTGTCCTCTTCATTTTCTATAAATTTTTTATAATCCCCTGTCTCTTTATTTACTATATCAATATCATTCCTGCTCATGATGAGCTTCTGTTTCATTTCCGTCAGGGAGTTCTTAAAATTATGCAGGTATTCCCTGACCTTCAGGTTCTCACCCAGGCTCCGTTCTTTTTCGCTGTGAACTGCGGGGCCTTCCTTAGTGCTTTTTACAGGTTTTTTATCACCTTCAGCATGTTTCTCCGCGGATTTTGGACTTTCCTTTGCGCCAACAACCGCAGTCTGTTCTGCTGGAGTGGCCTCTTTTTCTTTTCCGGCGTCCGGCTTCGAACTTTCATCACCCTTCCCGGGGCTTTTATCCTCATCATTTTCACCGCTGTGGATTTCCTTTGCAGCCTTGATGATCTTCCTCATTGGGGAAATCCTGGCCTCTTTTCTGTCTTCACCGTCCTGGTCTGTTGTCCTGTCTTCGAGGAGTTCGGGCTTGCTATCCCAGGAATCCCTTCGGTGCCTCTTGCCGAGGGGCTTCTTTGAAGCTACATTGTCTCTAAAACCTACCATAAAATGCCTTCTTGCTTTTTTTTAGGTATCCGGGAGAATATTATATTGCCTTTGGATTAAAATATCAAAAAAATAATTGCCTTAGGCGGGAGTTTTTATTATAATTCATTTACTCGTGCTTTTTGAGGGGTTTATATGGATAGTAAATCATTTACAATTAAAGAATTTTGCGATGAGCTTGGCATCACCAAAAACCAGCTCCTGGAGCTTGCAAAAAACGGTTCGGTCCCTGAATCCAGCCGGGATCCGGACACCAATTTCAGGCAGTTCACAGTATCTGATCTCCCTGTATACCGCGGTCTTCTCAATATTGAACCCCTGATTAAAAAGCCCCAGAAACAGCTTTTCCTTAACTTCAAGGGAGGAACAGGCAAAACCACCATCTCCACCTCCTATGCATACAGGGTTGCCGAGATGGGGTATAAGACCCTCCTTATTGACCTGGATCCCCAGGGCCATGTAGCCAAATGCCTTGGATACGACGCGGAAAACCTTAATAATACCCTTTACAATGTCCTGATAAACAAGCTCAGCATAAGCAGTGTAATACAGCACACCACCCTTGAAACCTTTGATTTTATACCATCCAACCTCTCCCTCACTCCCGTGGAAATCAGCCTTGTATCAAAAACTAACAGGGAATGGAAAATCAAGAAGGCTCTTCAGGAGATAGAAGGAAAGTATGACCTGATAGTTTTTGACGCTCCTCCCAATATGGGCATCCTTAATTTAAATGCAATCCTTGCCAGCGATACCATAATAATCCCTGTGCTCGCTGATTTCCTTTCTTTCCACGGCCTCAAGATACTCTTTGAGACCCTTTCGGAAATTGAAGAGGATTTTGAATTCTTTCTCGACAGTTTTATACTCCTTAACAGGTATAATGCCCTTCAGAACATATCTATTGAATCCTTTGAAGCCCTGAAGTCCAACTACAGCGATTATCTCCTTGAGACAGTAATAAGGCAGGACACCAAACTTGCCGAGACCAGCTCCTACGGTAAGCCCATCCAGCAGTATCTCCCGTCAAGCAAGGCTGCCAAAGACATACAGTCCCTAATAGATGAGGTGTTTTCGATTATAAACAGCAGCGGTAACGGTAACAGTCAGAAATGATAGGAATACCGGCAGGCTTTATGGCCTGCCGGCAGAGAATTCACATATTCAGCTGGTTTGCTTCCCGTGTCTTGTTGTGCAGTGGGAATTCTTCATTTAGAATGCTCCGGTATTTTCTTGCTTCTTTAACAAGCCCCAGCTCGCTGTAAATCTGTATTATCCTGAAATATGCATCCGGAAGCTTATTTTCCCTGGGACGGGTCCTTTTTGCCTCGCTGACATACATTTCCATATACTGAGCAGCCCTGTTATACTCCTTTTTCAGCATATAACAGTCTCCAAGCCAGAAATAGGAGTCAACGACCAAATATTCCAGCTCGCTTATACCCTGGGCATCATTTATGAAGGACTCAAATCCGGCAATTGCAATGGAGTATATTGAAGCAATATAATCACTGTATGCAGAATTATAGCGCTTCTGAAGCTCAGGTATCCCGGGTTTTTGCCCTGTTACAGGAACCGGCGGAAGTTCCCGGGGCCTCTGTTCTGGCTTCTTTATATCGGTATCCTGGTCAATAATGGTTGTCTGACTGCCCTGCTGGAGCGGTTGGCGGGTTATGTCCGTCTGCTCCCCGGTATAATCGGGATCCCTGTATGCCATATGCCCGGTCTTACCCTCTATGGACATCAGAGTAAAGTTCAGCTCCTTCACATCATCACTTATCTTCTTGAGGTTTTCCCTTAAGCCGATTATATCCTCCTGCAGTTCTCTCACATACTGCATCAGCTGAAAAGTGGAGTCAGGCAGCTGGCTCATCTTTGACTCTATCTCATCCAGCGCTCTGGCGTTCTCACGGGTTTGTATCTCGATCTTTTTCAAATCCTTGCCGAATTCATTATAAGCCTGGTGAGCGCAGGAAGAAAACATAATGAGCGTGGAAAGGATCAGGCAGATATACCGCATCTGCTTCAGTACCTCTGAATCTTGAAATGAGCCCTTCTGTTCATTTCTCTCTGGCTTTCAAGGGTGCCAAGGACAAAGGGTTTCATCTTCCCGTAGGACACAGTTTTAATCCTTGCAGGGTCTATCCCGTTCAGCATCAGGTAGTCTCTTGCTGCATTGGCCCTCCTGTCACCCAGGGCATAGTTGTACTCAACCGTGCCTATGTCACAGCAATGCCCCTCTATCAGGACCTTTACCCTGGGATTGTCCTTTAGCCACCGGACATTCCTGTCCAGTATCCTTCTTGACTCCTCATCCAGGTTATACTTGTCCAGCTGAAAGAAAATATCGTCCACATATCCCTCTGCTGTGACATACTCATCCATCACAATATCCTGGTCATCTTCAAGGTCATGGATCCGGATGTCCTCTTCAACAGGAACGAAGGTCTCTTCCTCAACAGGCTGTGTGTCTTCATCCAGGGTAACCTTTTTCTTGGAGGAACAGGAGACCATGAAATAGGTGCATGCAATAGCAAGCATGATAACAAAAAGCTTTTTTGTCATTTTTATTTCTCCTCTTTTATTTATTTCCAATGGGGTTGAATTATATTCATATTATTATCTGTAATGGGAATATTAAACTCTGCTTCCGTGTTTGTCAAGAACAAGCGTATGGAACCTTTTTCCTTGGATGAATATACTATGAGCCTGCCCCGGGGTGAAAAAGACGGGTCTTCATTGGATCCCTGCAAATGGGTCAGCCTTCTGGGGCTGGAGCCGTCAATATTCATGGTAAATA
>CAYSKJ010000197.1:0-5117 GCA_964431655.1 uncultured bacterium
GATGACAGCACCAGAAAAACTGAGGTTGCGTTTTTCGGCGGGACTTTCACCCGGATGAGCCGTGATGAGATGCTGGAATACCTTTTGCCTGTACAGCCTTTTATCAGGGAGAAGAGTATCAGCCAAATAAGAATTTCAACAAGGCCCGACGCACTGGATGAAAGTATTGCGGATTTTCTGGCAAAGCATAATGTAAGGACTGTCTGCCTCGGTATTGAATCAATATTTGAGGATGTCCTTTATCATAGCAGGAGATATTATAACCTGGATATTATAGAAAAAAGCCTGAATCTGTTGTCAGAAAGAGGTATCGGTACTGTCCTGCAGATAATGCTTGGACTGCCCCTTGACACCCGTGAAAAAAGTATGAAAACCCTGAGCTGGGCTTCAGGGAAGAATGTTTCCGGAGTACGTATATGCCCGACATTAATCCTGAAGAATACATATCTTGAGAGCTTATACAGGCAGAATAAGTACAGCCTCTGGGAAGAAAGGGTTTTTTACGATCTCCTTGAATATGGACTGCTGGCCTTTTACAAAAGCAGAATTCCGGTCCTTAGAATCGGCCTGTGCATTGACAGTTCAATAAGAAAGAACTATGTCGCTGGCCTGCTTCATCATTCCCTGGGTGATTATATTGAATACAGGTCTTTCTTCAGGATACTTGCTCAAAAATTCGGAACGGCCGATTCCGGGACAAATATTGAGCTTCAGCCGGAGCTGAAAAAATTCATAAACGGTTATGGGGGAGAAAACAGGCAGAGGCTCATCTCCCAGTTCGGAATCAGCAATATATCCTTTGCAGAAGAAGGCATTTCAGAGAAGGAAATAGTAAGCATGGCGCTTGAAATGCCATTAAAAGATATTATATCCGAATACAGCAAAACTGGTAATTATGAAAGAGACTGATATATGCCGGTATAAAGAAGCCAGAGCCAGGCAGATTTTTGGCTGGCTTGGTTCTATACTGCTTCTTCTTATTATTCCTGTAAAGATCCTCAGGTTTGGGCAGATGGGGAATACGGCAAAATTCCTGATCGGGGTTGCCCCGAGTCTGCTTGGTCCGGCCGGATTGCTGTTCCTGATTCTTTCAAGCATGAGCAGATGGCTGAATCCAAGCCTCAGGAAGTCAGCCCTTTTAGTTTTTCTGACTGCAACGGCTCTGGAGTTTGCACAGTTGCTTCCGAGGCCTGGATTTCTTAAAACCGTTAATTACACCTTTGACTGGTTAGATGTGATTTCAAGTATTATCAGCCTGGGGATTGCGTATTTAATTGCCGGAATCATCACTGCTTCATTAAGAGATGATTCCGGTGCTGCCTGAACGAGAAGGCAAGGAGTATAAATTCTGTGATATCTTATCCCAGGCTGATCAGCTTCAGCTGACAGGCATAATTTTAAGAAGATATGACATGGCTGTTTCTTCTGTTTTCTTCTTGACAATCCAGCCGGATGAAATAAAGATTTGGCGACCGGGATCAATTCAGCCGGGAGATCGGGCTTTGCTATGAATAAAATATTGATCATATTTGTTTGCATACTGCTGTCATGCTGTTTTCTTTATGCTGAAAATCAGACAGATCCGACAGATAAACCGGAGCATCAATCACCGGGAAGGAGGATTGCAGACTGGCTTATAAGCAGAAATGTGAATCCCTATGCCGCTGTACTGATTATTGCCATGCTCCCAATTGTTGAGCTGAGGGGCGCTATCCCGGCAGGCATTGCCATGGAGCTGGACTGGGCATATGTCATAATCTTTTCTGTCATTGGAAATATGATACCTATATTTTTTATCCTGTTCCTTTTAAAGCCTGTTGAAAGAATATTGAGGAAAATACCGCTTTTTGACCGTTTCTTTACATGGCTTTACCGCAGGACATTGAGGAAAAGCGAATCTGTTGAAAAATATGAACAGCTGGGACTTATGTTTTTTGTTGCAATCCCATTGCCTGTCACAGGGGCATGGACGGGTTCTCTCATTGCCTATCTCCTGAAGTTCAGGTATTTCAGCAGTATAGCTCTTATATTTTCAGGGGTATGCATAGCAGGCTTCATAGTATCAGCAATAACCTGGCTTGCAAAGCTTGGTTTTGAGAACTACGGCTACCTGGGCTTTTCACTGGTTATTGGGGTTGTTATCGCTGTCTTTGTATTTCTTACAGTGAGAGGCAACCGGGCTAAAAATAAGCCAGACCTTTAATTCAGGTACTGCATAACTAAAAATATTCCTTTTCAATCCTGTCAATCTTCCTGTAGATATCGCTTATCATCCCCTCTTCCGAAAAGCTGTAGTATTTGTTACTGCATATGATGATATGGTCCAGTATGGTAGATTCCACATTGCGGAGGGCCAGGGCAAGGCGGAAGGTAAGATAGCTGTCGTCGTCAGAAGGTTTGAGAGACCCACCCGGGTGATTGTGAAGAATGATAATGTTCTTGGCATTCAGGCGCAGAATCCGGTCTATCAGATTTCTGGGATACACATCCACACGGTTTATAGTCCCTTTGAAAAGGCTGTCAAGGCAGATTATCCTGTTCTGGCTGTTAAGGAAAACAGCGCAGAACTCCTCATCCTTTTTATGGGTGAAATAGAGCCTGAAGTAATCCACAATCTCGACCGGGTTCTTTATGCACTCCCTTTCAATGAGTTCCGAATGCTTAATATTTTCTCCTATGTCTTTTATTAGCCTTAGAAACAGGGCAGTTCTTTCACTTATGCCAGCAATGTCCTGCAGGTCCTTCCTGTCAGCGGAGAAAACAGCTGAGATACTTTTGAATTTTTCTATAAGGGCTTTTGCCAGGGGTTTTGTGTCTCTGTAGGGTATGCAGTAGGTTAAGAGGAGTTCAAGCTTTTCATAGTCATGAAAAGCCTTTATTCCGTTAATGTCATACCTGGCTCTGAGTCTTTTTCTGTGGTCTTTTGAGCTGTTTTCATCCATAATCCATAATTGTAATGGAAAAAAAAAGAAAAATCAATAGAGGGGAAAAATTAATTTATAATGAAACCTGAAGGGGGCTGTTTTGTTATATATAGCAAATTAAAGGGAGGAATCCTATGAATGATTTTGGTATAGCAGAGATAATCAGAGAAAGGCATAAATCCATTGAAAGCCTTAAAAATCAGTTAAGGCAGGTAATAATAGGGCAGGACCACATGGTAAACAGCATCCTTGTGGGTATCCTTACCAATGGCCATGTTCTTATAGAGGGGGTCCCCGGTCTTGCCAAGACAAAGACCATAGTCACCCTGGCCAGTGCCCTTTCCCTTGATTTTAAGAGGGTGCAGTTCACACCTGACCTCCTTCCGGCAGATCTCATTGGAACAATGATATACAGCCAGAAGGACAATAACTTTTACCCGAGAAAGGGTCCCATTTTTACCAATATACTCCTTGCCGATGAAATAAACCGGGCCCCTGCCAAGGTCCAGAGCGCACTTCTCGAAGTAATGCAGGAAAGGCAGGTCACTATCTATGATAAGACCTATGTTGTATCTGAACCCTTTTTTGTTCTGGCCACTCAGAACCCCATAGAGCATGAGGGAACCTATCCCCTTCCCGAAGCCCAGGTTGATCGTTTTATGCTGAAGATCAACATAACCTATCCCTCCAGCGAGGAGGAATATCAAATTCTCAACAGGATGGAGAAAACTGATGATTTTGAGGTCAGCAAGGTACTGGATGAAAAAAACATCCTGGAGTTAAGGGAGATAGTAAGGGAAGTATATATTGAGGATAAGCTCAAAAGGTATATTGTAGACATTGTTTCTGCTACCAGGAAACCTTCACAGTTCGGGATTAACATTGACCATCTGGTTCAGTACGGCGCTTCCCCCAGGGCTACCATATACATTACCCGGGCCGCCAAGGCCAATGCCTTTCTGCAGGGAAGGTACTATGTTACGCCTGATGATATAAAGGAAATCGGCCTGGATGTTTTGAGGCACAGGATAATACTTTCCTATGAGGCGGAAGCGGAAGAAAAGACGACAGACCAGGTAATCAGGGAAGTCTTCAGCAATATTGAGGTTCCTTAGGCCATGGCTAAAGAGATTATCAATGAATCTACCGATACTGAAAGGATCAAGGAGATCCTCAGAAAGGTTAGAAGGATTGATATAACCACGAGGCATAAGGCTGGTGAGATGCTTTCGGGCCATTACCGGAGCGTTTTCAAAGGGAGGGGGATAGAATTTTCAGAAGTAAGGGATTATGTGTTTGGAGACAGCATAAAGCAGATTGAATGGAATGTTACGGCCAGGATGGGCAAACCCTATATTAAGCAGTTTGTTGAGGAGAGGGAGCTGAATATAATCCTTGCCCTTGATGTATCGCCGAGCATGTATTTTGGTTCCTTCCCCGTCAGCACCGGAGATGGAGAAACTGCATCCCGGCATTTCAAGATAGATACGGCATCGGAGATAATTGCCACCCTTTCAGTTTCCGCCAGCATGAACAATGATAAAATCGGGCTTATACTCTATGATAATGCCATCAGAAAATATATACCCCAGAAAAAAACACGGGATCAGTCCATGAGGATTATAAGGGAAGTTATGGGATACAGGCCTGTATCTGCGGTTGCGGACCTTCAGAACACCCTGAGGTATATTATGAGCGTCCAGAAGAAAAGAGGCGTATTGTTTGTCATATCCGATTTTGAACCCCTTGATGACTATAAAGAGATTCCAACAGCTAAAAGAAGGTTCGACCTTGTACCCGTTATAATAATTGACAGGCGTGAAACAGAGCTGGGGAACCATGGCTTTCTGAACATATATGACCCAGAGTCCGGGGAGGATCTGGTAATAGACAGTTCCAGCAGAAGAGTAAGAAATGCCTACAGGAAAGTTGCAGAGGAGAAAATCAGCAGAAAAAGGATGGTATTTAAGAAGAACGGTATTGATTTTATTGAGATATATACCCATACAGATTATATACCCGGACTGGTGAGATTTTTCAGAATGAGGGAGCATCGGTTCAGCCTATGAGAAAGGTTCTTTTGTCCTTTATTGTGTTAATGCTTGCCGGCAGTGTCTTTGGTGTTGTTGAATATGAATATTATCCAGGAAGGCAAGAGGGCATATACATAGGGGACCTTATTGAGATAAATCT
>CAYSKJ010000198.1:0-5102 GCA_964431655.1 uncultured bacterium
CTTTTAAACAGGAGCTGTACGAGAAAATAGACCAAAAGATAATCGATGCTTTTAATAAATCGGATATATTGCTGACAGAGAGTGCTGATTCAAGAAGCAAAAGATGGATGCTTCCTTTAGGGGATTCCCTAAGCAATTATATTACTGAAGAGTATTATCAAAAACTTGATGAATTGCTTAAAAAGCATGAACTATTCATTGATGAGTATTCTCCCTACAGGCCTTATTATTTTTTAAGAAGGATTCTAAATATCAGTACTGAGATTTATGGATGGGATGGATATTTTCGAAATGGTATTGATATATTTTTTGTAAATAAGTATTATTATGAGAATATTCACCACAAATGGAGTAAATACGGGTTAGAGAAACATGATTATTTTGCTGTCTATCTGGAAGAGAATCTTTCAAAAGAGGAATTAGGGTACCATATTTACCATTTTGCCAGGCGATATTTTGAGGAAGGCCTTTTTATGAAGGAATCCTGTGAATCATTGATGAAGGCCTGGCTGAATGGCTCTTTTGATGAATGGACAGATGAGTCTTACATAGCTAATATAGCCAGATTAGACTCTGATCCAGAAGTAAACAAAGACCTGGAGTTTATTATTTCCTCAAAACTTGATTTAATCCATGAAAAAAGAAATTTTTATATGGCAGATACAATAGAGGAATTTCTTTATGGGGATGAATATGATATAATATTTGCCATGGCAGGAGTATTACATTTCACAGGTGAAAATAATATTATTGAGATACTGGAGAAGAAGGGATACAGGGCAAAGCGGATAAAGAAATCCCTGGTTCTGCCGTTCTGAGTGAATGCCTTGGCAGTTAAATTTATTTTGAAGCTTTATGCTTTGCCAATCTCCCTATTATTAGAAACTTATTGAGAAAATACGGCCATTTTTTTTGTTTAGTTGATTATATATGGATTTTAAAATGTTTTCAGGAGGTTTAATGCCTGTGAAAAGTAAAATCTTAATTATATCAGGCATCATATTCGTGATATGCCTGGCATTCATCATATATTACGGCTTTTTCAGGGGGGAGCTGTATTTATGGGAACTCGAGGTCAATGGCAAGCCGGTGTATTTTCTTGGTTCGATCCATGTATTTAAGCCTGAGCTGTATCCATTGATAGACCCTAAGATTTTAGACGCTTTTAACAGCTCAGACCTGGTTCTGTTTGAGAATATATCATATAAATATATACCAAGAAGATACTGGTTAGAAGATGGAGAAACATTAAAGGATTATATACCTGAACCCTGTTATTCAAAGGTATCCGATGTTTTGAGGATCAATGGCTATGATATTGATGAATATTCTTTATACAGGCCTTTTGATTTTCTTTCCTTTATCTACAATTTAACGGCTGAGATGCATGGATTTAGCTATTATTTCAATCACGGGATTGATTTTTATTTTATGAAGCTGTGTGTTTCCAGAAAGATTAGAACCGGCAATCTTGAACCTGCATTCTATAACAATGATCTTTTAGAAAAGCATGTGAAACAGGATCTGGCAGGTTTTTATATAAGCAAGGTCGTAAGATTGTATTTTGAGGAAGGCAGGACATTAGGAGCAGAGATTGAAGCTGGTATATCTGACTGGCTTAATGGTAGAGAATTTCAGCCCTTTTTGGATTTTAACCAGGTTTTTGAATCAGATGATGATTCTGAAATGAAAGAAAAATTACTCAAGGCATTTAAAGATGTTAAATACCTGAGAGATTTAGCAATGGCTGAAAGCATTGAGAGATACAGTCTCAGCAAATCAAATAAGGCAATATTTGCAATAGCAGGATGTTCACATCTTGCAGGGGAGAATAATGTAATTGAGATACTGGAGAAGAAGGGATACAGGGCAAAGCGGATAAAGAAATCCCTGCGGTTTCCCTTTTGATGCAGATTTTTATGGACTATACCCTGAATGGCTATTATTTTTTAAGCAATAGAGAAGGAAGGAAAATGATAAGCATAATTGCGCCTGTATATGATGAGAGCGAGTCCCTGGGGTATTTCTACAGGGCTCTCTGCACCGCTCTGGAAGAGTCAGGGGAAGAAGCCGAGATAATATTCGTGGATGACGGCTCAAGGGATGACAGCGTTGAAATTATAAGAGGGTTTATTAAGAGCGACAGCAGGGTGAGGCTTGTTGAGCTTTCCAGGAATTTCGGCCATGAGGCGGCAATGCTTGCCGGCATAGACAGCGCTTCCGGGGATGCCATGATAGTAATGGACTCTGACCTCCAGCACCCTCCTGAGCTTATAAAAGGGATGAAAGAGCAGTATGAAGCGGGATTTGATGTGGTGCTCATGAAAAGGGATGGGAATTCAAAGAAGGGTGTTTTTGATAATTTTTTCCAGCACCAGTTCTACAGACTCTTCAACAGGCTGTCCAGGATAAAACTGGAAGAGGATGCCAGCGATTTTTTCCTTATTTCCAGGAAAATTGCAGATATACTGAGAAATGACATGAGGGAAAGGACCCGGTTTTTGCGGGGTTTGGTCCAGTGGTGCGGATTTAACAAGACTTCCCTTACCTTCAGGCTTGATAAAAGGTCCCATGGCAGGAGCAAATACAGTATCCTGAGGCTGTTGAGCCTTTCCATGGATGCCATATTCTCCTTCTCGACAGCCCCCCTGACCCTGATCATCTATATAGGACTGGGGCTGGCGGGCTTTGCCTTTTTGTATTTTATATATGCAGTTATTATTAAACTTGCCGGGGGGTCCGTGGAAGGCTGGGCATCACTGCTTGCCATGTTTTCCATGCTCTCGGGATTTCAGCTTATTGCCACAGGGGTTATAGGAAAGTATACAGGCATAATATTAATGGAAGCAAAGCAAAGGCCCCTGTATATAATAAAAAATACAGAAAACCTGAGTCAGGATAGTCATTCCTGACGACGTGCATAGAGATAATTTCAGCCTTATTCCTCTTATAAAAATTATTTAATCCCAAATATAAATTATTTGATTATAAACTGTTTATCTGGTAAAAAAAATAACATGGTTTGTAATAAATAAGGAGGAGTTTATTTATGAGAGAAGTTGACGCATCCTTGATAACCCGAGAAGTAAGCAGAATGTGCATGAAAGCCAATTATACCCTGGAAAAGGATATGATTGATGCCATCAGAGAAAGCCTGGACCGGGAAGAATCTTCTGTTGGCAAGGATATTATCCGCCAGCTTATGAAGAACATGGACATTGCTGAGAAGAATGACTGCCCTATATGCCAGGATACAGGAGTTGCCGTATTTTTTGTGGAGCTGGGCCAGGAGGTCCATATAGCAAACGGCGGTTTTGAAGATGCGGTCAATGAAGGGGTGAGGATAGGCTACAGGGACGGTTATCTCAGGAAATCCATGGTTGATGACCCGGTTTTTACCAGGAAGAATACCACCGATAATACACCTGCGGAGATATATACAAGGATAGTCCCGGGGGACAGAATTAAAATCACCTTTGTCCCCAAGGGCGGAGGGAGTGAGAACATGAGCGAGGTGAAG
Source organism: uncultured bacterium (assembly GCA_964431655.1). Classification (GTDB taxonomy): domain Bacteria; phylum CAYMEV01; class CAYMEV01; order CAYMEV01; family CAYMEV01; genus CAYMEV01. The sequence goes on from CAYSKJ010000198.1 coordinate 3,521, forward strand.
ATGATGAAGCCTGCGGACGGCATAGAAGGCATCAAGGACTTTGTGGTAGAGAGGGTAAGGAAATCGGGGGGGAATCCCTGCAATCCCATTATAGTGGGCGTAGGGATAGGCGGAACATTTGAGATGTGCGCCATGCTGGCAAAAAAGGCAGCCATAAGGAACCTTGGTGAGAAGAATAAGGACCCGAGATACAGGGATGCGGAGATTGAGCTTCTTGAAAGGGTAAACAAGCTTGGTATCGGACCCATGGGTATGGGGGGAAGGATTACCGCCCTGGCGGTAAACATCGAGACCCATCCGTGCCATATAGCTTCCATGCCTGTGGCTGTTAATATACAGTGCCATGCAAACCGAAGAATGCAAGTAACTATATAAAAGGAGAATTATGATGGCTGATATAATAAGACTTACCACACCCCTAAGTCAGGACGATGTGTTAAAACTCAGGATAGGCGACAGCGTCCTTTTAAGCGGTATAATATATACAGGCAGGGATGCTGCCCACAAGAGGCTGGTGGAGCTGTTGAAGGAAGGCAGGGAACTTCCTGTCGATATAAAGGGCCATATCATATACTATGTAGGGCCGAGCCCTGCAAAGCCCGGCCAGGCCATAGGGTCTGCGGGTCCTACCACCAGCTACAGGATGGACCCCTATTCCCCCATACTCATGAAAATGGGGATGAAAGGCATGATAGGAAAGGGGCCCCGGGGCGAAGAGGTAAGAAGGGCAATGCAGGAATACAAGGCTGTTTACTTTGCAGCCACGGGCGGAGCGGCCGCACTTATTGCCAACAGCATTAAGAAGGCTGAGGTAGTCCTGTATGAGGATCTGGGCGCTGAGGCCGTAAGAAAGCTGACTGTGGAGGATTTTCCGTGCATAGTGGCTAATGACACCTACGGAGGGGATATATACCAGGAGGGTATCAACCGGTATTCATTGAAATAGGGCAGGCTCTTATTTTTATAGACAAACCTATTTTTTGTGATATTTAAAGAAATACATTAACACAGTGAAAGGGGCTATAGAAAAAAATGGCTATTGAAAAGGAACAGAAGAATAAGATAATTGAGGAGTTCGCCACACATCCAGGCGACACAGGATCTCCGGAAGTACAGATTGCGATTATTACCCACAGGTTGAAATATTTGAATGAGCATTTCTCCAAGCATAAGAAGGACCATCATTCAAGAAGGGGCCTGCTGAAGCTTGTGTACAAGAGAAAGAACCTGCTCACCTATTTAAAGAACAAGGATGTTTACAGGTACAAGGCAATCATTGAGAAACTCGGTATCAGGAAATAGTTATGCATAAATTTGAACTTGATCTATACGGGATTCCTGTTATTGCAGAAGTTGGCGAAGTAGCGACTCAGACTGACGGCAGCTGCATGCTGTACTATGGAGATACGGTGGTTTTATCCACTGTTGTGGCGGAGGCATCGGAAGAAATACTGGATTTTCTTCCCCTGATGGTTGAATACAAGGAAAAGACCTATGCCGCGGGGAGAATACCCGGGGGATTTTTCAAGAGGGAAGGCAAGCCCGGCAACAGAGAGGTTCTGATATCCAGGATGATTGACAG
>CAYSKJ010000199.1:0-5069 GCA_964431655.1 uncultured bacterium
CTGAATTTATCAATTCCAAGAGATATAAGCATTATTCCGGGAAAGACAGGATTATTAGGAAAATGTCCGTCAAAAAACCATAGGTCATCGGGGACATAATAATCAAATTCAACGGTTTTAGGAAACATTATTCCTTGATTCCCAGCCTCTTTTTTATTTTCTTTATATCTGTATATATTTGGTAAAGTTTTTTCATCGCTGACATATTCCGCAGAAAATCCCCCAGAGCCATAAGGGGAAAACCGGCGTATTCGCCTGGTTTTTTTATGGAAGCAATAACAGCACTTCTGGCCCCTATCCTCGTACCGGAAGGGACAGCCAGATGTCCGGCAATACCGGCCTGTCCGCCGATCACTACATTATCACCCAGGATGACACTGCCGCTTATACCCACCTGGGAAACTATAAGGCAGTTTCGGCCTATACAGACATTATGGGCTATCTGGACCAGGTTGTCAATCTTTGTCCCTCTGCCGATAACTGTATCTCCCATTGTTCCACGGTCAACCGAGACATTTGACCCTATCTCAACATAATCCTCGATTATGACATTGCCGATCTGGGGAATTTTTCTGTGTATGCCTTTTTTGTCAGTGAAGTATCCATATCCATCCCCGCCTATTACAGTATTGGCATGTATGGTGACATTATTGCCTATTCTGCATCCATGAAGAATTTTCACTCCCGTGCAGATGACTGTATTATTTCCTATGATAACATCAGGTCCGATTGTGCATTGGGAACCTATTAGGCATTCTTCCCCGATGCAGGATCTGTCCTTAATTACAGCAAAAGCTTCTATTCCTGTCCCTTTCCCAATATCAGCTGTCGGTGATATAGAGGCATTTTTATCAATACCTGTCAAGGCTGGTCTGCGTTCAAAAAGGGACAGAAGTTCGGGAAGCAGGGAATGGGGATTACTGTGAATTATGAAGGGTGTTCCCTTTATATAGCCTTCATACCCGGATTTTACAATTATAAGTGCGGGTTTTACAAAATCAAGGCATTGCCTGTAGCTGAGATCATCAAATATTGCCAGGTCATTTTCCCCGGCTTTGTCAAGGGGTTTAATCCCTGTTATACGGATATCATCATATTTTTCGGAATAAACCCCTCCGGTGATATCAATTATTTTTTTGATGTCGTAATAATTATTATTGTGCATTCAGCCTTTTAATTATTTCATCGGTAATATCTATCTCTGCACTGAAATATAATGCCACAGCCTCATTGAGTATTATGGTATAGCCCTGTTCTTTCCCCAGGTTGTCCAGTATTTTTTCAATCCTGACTGTAATGGTCTGAAGGACTGTATCCTGTCGCGACCTAAGCTCATTTTCATAATCCTCAACCTTTCTTCTCAGTGTGGTCTGCTTTTTTAACAGTTCATCTTCCTTGTTTCTCTTTGCTTCGGTACTCAAAAGGCTTGACTGTGTTTCCAGGCTGTTTTTGAGCGATTCAATCTCAGCATTCAGTGAATCAAGTTCCTTTTTTCTCTCCATTCTGAGGGCCTCAAGCTCATTTATTATGGATTTGCCGATTTTGCTTTCCTCCAGTATCCTCTGAGTGTTTATGACACCTATTTTTACAACATCACCTTCTCTTGACTGAGCCAAAAGGCCTTGGGTCAGGACAGGTACCATAAAAATAAGAATTGCCAGAACATAGATTCGCTTCATTTAAATTTGTCTCCTTTGTTTTAATATATTAAAAAGTAGTTCCAAACCCGAAAATAAAATCCTTATCATCTTCATCCTCCAGGGGATTAAGGTTCCAGGCATAGATAAACCTTATGGGAAGATAAATAGCCGGGATGGTTATCCTAAGTTCAATTCCTGCGCTGTCCCTGAGGTCATTCAGCTGGTAGCCATGAGATTCATCCCATACATTCCCGACATCATAGAAAAAAACAACCCATAGAATCTCATTGAAAGGAATAGTAATCTCTGCATTAAAAAGCAGGCTCTTATTACCGCCTATTACAACCCCCTTCTCATTCTTCGGCCCTATGGAACGGGAACGGAAACCCCTCATGGAATAGTCTCCGCCGAGATAAAGCTTTTTGGTAGTTGGAAGAAAACTGCCTCCATAAGGCTTGATATAGCTTATTCTACCATGCAGGCCGATAAAAACGGGATCAAAAAGAGGCAGATAATAAACACTGTCATATGTAAGGCTGTAATATTTATTATCCCCGCCCAGAATCCCGCCTGCAAGGCCTGCATATATCGCATTCCTGCTGCCCTTGCTGGCATTTATCTGAGCATTTCTCCTGTCATTCACCAGGCTCAGCATGATCTGGGAGGTGTTCCTTTTGCCTATCCATAGCCCGAAAAACTCAGTGTTTTCTTCAGGCGGCTCAGGCTCTTTTTCATCATCGTCATAGAAATATCGCATATTGATATCAGTTATTCTGCTCCTGTCAAATAAATAGGTAAGGTAAAGATTGGTCCACCGGTATATTGTTTTTCCAAAACCTATGCTTGACCCTTTTGTAAGATTTTTATAGGCGGTATATTCAATTTTTCTTCTAAAGGCTTCAAATTCTGAGTAAAGGGGATAATCATAGAACCAGGGGTCAGTAAGCTTAAAGGAATAGGTCCTGGTCCTTTCTCCCGTTGACATGCTTACACCGACATCAAGGCCTGTGCCAAGCAGGTTTTTGGTCATATATCCTCCGTGAAAATAAAGCTTGTCTGATGTTGAATACCCTCCTCCGAATTCTATCTGGTTTTTACCCTGCTCTTTTACCTTGATCTCCAGATCTACCTTGTTTTCTTCCCCTTCAACGTCAATAACCTCAGGTTCAACCTCTGAAAAGTAACCCAGGTAATGGAGTTTTTTTAGACCGTCAACAAAAGGGTCAATACTGAAAAGGTCGCCTTCTCTGAGAAAATATTCCCGCCTTATAACCTTATCTTTAGTCACATCATTCCCTACAAAGGTTATCCTTCTTAAAAATATCTGCTCACCCTCTGATATCTCGAAGGTAATATCTACAAGGCGGTTTTGATCATCAATATCCATGTCAGGATATACCCGGACATATATGTACCCCCGGTTCTGGTAGTATTTCTGAATATCTTCAATGGTTGAATCCAGGAGGGATCCGTTGTATACCATCCTCTCCTCTATCTTTATAAGGGGCTGCAGGGACTCGGCCTTTATTTTATCCGTACCTTTGATCTCTATATTATTAATATTATATTTTTTGCCTTCTTCAATATGATAGGCCAGAATTACTCTTCTTTTTTTCCCGACCTTAACAATCTCCACCACCGGTTCCTTGACATTCACCCTGAGGAAGCCCCTGTCGTGATAAGCCTTCCGTATCTTTTCCACATCTTCTCTGGTACTCTCAATCTTATAAACATCCTTCCCGGTAAGCCAGGTAAACAGGAGATAGCTTCTTTTCCAGCTTTTCAGCCTCCATTTAAGCTTGCCCGATGATATACTGCGGTTCCCGACAAATTTTATATCGGAAATCCGCAGTTTTTCTCCCTCATCAATCATAAAGGTAAGATCAAGCCTGTTATTTTCCCTGTAATCTTCTTTTACACTTATCTCGGCAAAGCTGTAACCCTCTTCAATATAAAGCTCCTTGATTGCCTTAATGCTTTTCGCAATTTTCTGCCTGCTGAACATGGAGAATTCATTCTGTTCAATCTTCTCTCTTATTTCTTTCTCCATGAGTTTGCTGTTGCCCGCAATGGATATGGATGTAACCGTAGGTTTCTCAACAACCCTGAAAATTAGATCGACATTGCCTGAATCGCTCAAATTCGCCTGAACCTGGATATCTTCAAAGAGCTCCTCTTCAAAGAGCTTTTTTACATCCTGGGAAAGCTGTTCATAGGAAAAACGGCTTCCCACGCTTGTGCTTATCTTGAACGTGAACAGCGACGGCTCAAAACTCTTTATGCCTTCAAAGCTTATGGAATTTATAATTTTGCCTTCATATTCTGAATCCATTCCGGAAAAAGAAATGGAGATTAAGATTATCAGTCCCATGAAAATATAAATTTGTTTTTTTTGCATAGCCTCCCAATCCTGTCAGGTTAATATTGATGTTTCAACAAGTTTATCAACATCCTGGTGCTCTATATTAAAATTCAGTCTGTCATCTATGGCTGTGATTACAACCTCATCCCCGCTTTTTAGCTCTTTTTTTAGAAACATTGTTGCAAGCCTGTCCTCAATCTCCTTCTGGATAATTCTTCTAAGGGGCCTGGCTCCGTAGCTGCTGCTGAATCCTTTGCTGGAGAACCACATTTTTGCTTCTTCGCTTATCCTGATGGAAATGTTCATGCTTTTGAGATTGTCATTTATGTAATTCTGCTGTATATCAAGTATCTTGATGATATGGTCAAGGGTCAGGGGATGAAATACAATGATATCGTCCAGGCGGTTAATAAATTCAGGATTGAAACTGTTCTTTACTTCCGCCATGACCATATTCTCAATTTCCTTGAAATTGAGTTTTTCTCCCTGCCCCTTTGCAAATCCAAGGGGTACGCTTTTTGATATCTTGCTGGCTCCTATATTGGAAGTAAGAATGATAATCGTATTCCTGAAGCTTACCTTGTTGCCAATACTGTCTGTAAGTTCACCTTCCTCAAATATCTGGAGGAGTATATTAAAGACATCTGGATGAGCTTTTTCAATCTCATCAAGAAGTATTACTGAATAGGGCTTTCTCTTGACCTTATTGGTCAGCTGACCTCCATCTTCATATCCGACATAACCCGGCGGAGATCCTATCAGCCTGGATACTGAAAATTTTTCCATATACTCAGACATATCTATCCTTAACAGTGCATCCTTGCTGCCAAACAGAAATTCTGCCAGGACCTTTGCAAGCTCTGTTTTACCTACTCCTGTAGGCCCGAGAAACATAAAGCTGCCTATGGGTCTTTTACCGTAGTTTATACCGCTTCGGGATCTTCTGACTGTATCGGAAACTCTTTTTACAGCGATATCCTGGCCCACTACATACTTATGAATCTCAGATTCCATGTTCAGGAGCTTGTCAACCTCGGACTCCTCAATCTTGTATACAGGTATGCCGG
>CAYSKJ010000200.1:0-5062 GCA_964431655.1 uncultured bacterium
TGACCTTAAGTTCAACACACTTAAAATCGCTGAATACATCAAGGGCAGAAGCTATACCCTGCGATGAACCGGAAAGGACAAACTGGGAAGGGCTGTTGATATTGGCTATATCGCATGGGTTTCCCGCATCTTCCAGCCTTTTTTCAATTATATCCAGCTCAGCTCCTATCACGGCAAGCATCTTCCCCATTCCGAGGGGGACAGCCTCCTGCATGAATTTACCCCTTTTATGAACCAGTTCCAGTGCATTTTCTATTTTAATCGCACCGCCTGCGCACAGGGCGCTGAACTCCCCTAAACTGTGCCCTGCGGCGCAGGAAGGCTTGCAACCGAAGATACGGAAGGACAGAATGCTTGCCAGCAAAATAGCCGGCTGAGCAAACTCAGTCTTCGTGAGCTCCTCCAGGGGACCTTCAAACATGAGGTATTTCATATCCTCTTTGATTATATCTGATGCTATGTTAAACAGATGCTCAAATTCAGGGTGCTCCTCAAATATTCTCTTCCCCATCCCAACGTACTGGGATGCCTGTCCCGGGAATAAAAAAGCCGTATTTTCAAGCTTCATTTTTACTCTCCTGATATTAAAATTCCTGTAATACTTATTTCAAAGTTGATAAATTATCAAGAAAAATTATTTTTCCCGGTTATATGGATTTTATTAGCCCTGGAAAAAATATAATTATAACCCTTAGCCGGGAAAAACAAAATTTCCTTGATTTTAATAATTTTCATGTTAGCAATATTAAGTTAATATAAGTAAATATAAGGAGGAAGTATAATGCTTATGTGGAACAGAAGGATTTTCGCATTCATAGCCATCTTTGCAGCCCTTTTTATAATCGTATTGAGCAGTTATTCAGAAACTGCCGGAAATATTCCTGAAAAAGCTGCAGATTATTATGAAAAGGCACTGAAAAGCCTGACCAAAAAGGATTTTAAGTCAGCTGAAAAAAACCTTTTAAAAAGCCTTGAGGAATACCCCGACTATGCTGAGGCACTAAAGGAAATGGGCAAACTAAAGGCAATGATTTTTCTGGGAAGTGTCCAGAAAAACCCTGAATATTCAGGACAGGAGGGGAATGAAGCTCTGGAGTACCTTCAGAAGGCTAGCAGACTAAATGACCAGGACTTCGAGATATATATGTTTTTATCCCAGCTTTATACCATAGGCTATCTTGAAAATATCGGCCTTGCAAAGGAAAATATAATGAAAGCCCTGGCCATTGAAAAGTCTGATCTCATGATGTATGATTTTGCTCTTAGCCTCATGGACCCAAAAGTAGATATGGGATACCTTAAGAGTCTATACAAGGACCTGGTAAATATTGAACCCAAAAACATAGAACATCTCGTCCAGTATTTCAATATATGCCATTCTCTCAATGAAACTGATGAAATGATCTGGGCCCTTGAAAAGATCGTCGAAATAAACAGCGACAGCCTGCAGGATATCAGAAACCTGGCAGTTCTTTACATACAGACAAATCAGAAAGATAAGGCAATAAACACCATTGGCGATCTCCTTAAGCTTGGAAAAGATGATAGGGATATTCTCAATGTAGCTGCCAAGGGTTACCTGCAGTTCGAGGAATATGAAAAAGCCCTTTCTATTGTCGAAAAGCTGAAAAATCTTGATGAAAAAGACCTGTCTGTTATCTATGACTATGCTTTCATCCAGGAAAAAACGGGTAATTCTGACAAGGCTATTGAAAATTACCTTCTTGTAGCAAATTCTGATGAAAAAATCCCTAACAAGGACAAGGCAATCAGCGCTCTCATAAACCTTTACCTTGACAGGGGCGAGCTGAAGGAAGCAAAAAGCTACTGTGAAAAATACCTTGAGGAATTCCCAAAAAGCAGCCTTGCTGATGAAGTCCTTGGAATAAAAGAAGATATAAACGAAAAAATGAAATAATATGACGGGCTGCAGGTATTTTTTACCTGCAGCCCGTTTACTTTACCTCAGCCTTCCTCTGTACACCTTGGGAAATTCAATGGGATTGAATTTCCTTTTTGACTGTTTGAGCCCTGGAAACCCGAAATCAATACCATCGTTAACACATTCGGCTTTACAGGATTCTATGAACCTGTACTTGAGATAATAGGACAGCCCTTGTATCCTGTTGTCTGTCTTCATAATGAAGGCGCAGGCACAGGTAGTGTTAATCCTTCCCCCCATTATAAAACCCGCAATCCCTGATTCATGTTCTGCGATCATTATATCCACATCCAGCCGGGACAGGTCATCTATCCTGTTTAATGCATTTTCGGTATAATAGCTGTCATAAAGGTTCGGGTACTTTATACTCTGGTCAGAAAGCCACCTCTGGTATAAATCCTTTAAAAGAGTTGAATCGCCTGTCTTATATCCCCGAAGAACGATTCCAGGATAATTTTTGAGGAAACTGCTGATTTTTTTTCTCAGGTCCTTGAAACACCTGCCTTTCATGTCGATGACATCCTGTCTTCTGAATATGTACTCACGGCCAGCAGATTCTATCTCAATGCATTCATATTCTGAAAGCTTCGAAAGGTCTGATTCGGAGAGAAAAAGAATGCTGGCCTTTTCCCCTGTATTTATATCTTTAAGCAGATCCAGCAGAAAAGTCAAATCCGTTCTGGTGGTAAATGGATTCAAAAAAAGCAGGCTGATTTCCTCTGAATTGTTTTTCATTTTCCATAAAAAGACCTGCTTTTGTCCGTTTATCTCCTTTATCAGAACCTTTCTATGCCTTCCCTGCCCCATAAAATAGATAAAGGGCCCGTAATGAAACCAGCCGGTCTCGGGAAAGTTTTCAGCAAGATCCCTGAACCTTAAGGCCTGCTGTATATCAAATATCCTGAAAACAGTCTTCTTTGCTATGAAAAGTCCCGTATCTGCAGGCATAGTCTCCCTGGTTTCACAGCTTACAGGGTCCAGGTTTTTCGCCAGGAGATAATATCTCCTGTAGCGGTCGGGAGAAAGTTTGCCTTCAACCAGCTCTGATTTTATATGGCAGTTTTGTTCCTCAATGTGCCTGCAGTCACCGTATTCACAATATACTTCGTTATCATGAAATTCAGGATACCCTGATTTTATTATCTCATAATCTATATTGCTGTGGGACATTTTTCCGAAGCCCGGAGTGTCATATATGAATGTATCTTCAAAAAGCCTGTACATAACTGCGGTGCTGGTGGTATGGGACCCCTTCCTGTATTTTGTAAGACTGCCTATCCTAAGGTCAATGGCGGGGTTTACAGCCTTAAGAAGAGAGGATTTCCCGCTTCCTGAGGGACCTGCAAGTACGCTTTTTCTGCCCCTCAGCAGGTTCTTTACCTTCTCAATATTGATGCCTGATGATGCAGATGTCAGGATAATGTCAAAGCCAGCACTATGGTAGGATTCCGTAATATCCCTGAAATTTGCCTGGTCAGCTATATCGATCTTGTTGAAAACGATTACAGGAAAAATCCCGGAATAATTCGCATGGCATAAAACAAGGTCAAGGTACAGGGGGTTTATATTAGGCTCTGTAAAGCTGAACACAGCAATCAGCTGATCGCAGTTTGCGGCGATTACCTGGTTTTTAACCCTTCTGTCCCTTTTTTCCAGAAACCTGATTAATTCAGATTTCCTGTCCTTTATGCCGGTTACCATGAACCGGTTTTTGCATACCTCAAGTATACATATATCGCCTGAGACAATATTATGCCTGGAATTTTCCTCCAGCAGTCTGCCTTTGACAGTGGCTTTGACAAGCCTGTCCCCGTAAAATACGCTCAGTTCCCTGCCATAACAGGCAGAGACCAGGCCTTCCTTTATTTTATCTTTATCAGGAGGCACTAAGGATTCCTGGCATCGATTCTGTCAAACTGCTTTGAACCGCAATTATCACAGCCCCGTGATATCAGCAGGTCAATGCTTTCACCCCCGGTGCCTGTTTTAAATATTCTTTGGCATTTTTTGCACTGGTATGCCCGGACCTTGGGATTGGCGTCAAAGGTATATATATTGCCTTCTGAATCCTCTTTATATTTGGAGCGGGTGGTCTGGCATGTGGAAAGACAATAAAGATCACTGTGATTTCCATAAATTGAATTTCCCTGATATTTGTTAAAATCCCGTAAGATGCATTCCGTAAGCAGGTCCATTCCTGCAATATCCTTCTGTATTTTTAACAGGTCACCCCTCCTTATCCTGGGCAGGCTGAGGTAAATCTTCCTGCCCGAGCCCCATTTTAGCATTTCCACTGCCCTGGAGAGAAACAGCTCTACCCCCTTAACCGTATATGGAGGGTCAGTAAATACCGTATCGCTTATATCAAGGTATGAGGGTTTTAGCCTGGAAATCAGGTCTGCATGGTTAACCTTCACCGGATATTTTCTTTTTTTTGCCCTGCTGGCTATATACTGTATCAGCCTGTCATCACATTCATAGACCCTTATCCTGCAGGGTATGGTATTATCAGGAAGAATGCATTCCAGGTAAATGCACAGGGAAAGGGATGTCATGTCGTCATCCCCCAGGATGGATATATCCCTTCCTAAAACTGCATCATCCAGGAGCATATGACTGACTCTCCTGACCTGGGTTTCAATGGTGGAGTAGGTCTGGTCAAGGGTCCTGTCAGCCTGCGGCCTTTCGGCAAGAGCTTCGGAAATCTCCTTTTTGATATCCTCAATTTTCTTCCGGTCCGGTATTAATTCCGCCCGGCCTGTCGAAAAAAGGGCATTTGCAATCTCAATGCCCTTCCCTGTTAATTCCAAGCCTGTAGCTCTCTGCAGTACGCCTGAGTTTTCGAACTCTTTTCTGACTGCTGCGGTAATGGGAACGGGAAGTCTGGCAAACCGCGATATTTCCTTTGTTGAAGCAGGATTCAGGTAGCAGAGAGAAAAGACAACCCTTCTTATTCCCTCTTCCTTCTCCTCCAGGCCGGTCTTTTCTGCAATATCCCTCAGAAAATACAGGGGGTCTTTTAGATAGGACATAAAAAGACCCTAGAGCAGGATTTCAATCTTATACTTTTCCTTAAGTTCTGTAAAAAATTCATTTGTATACTTCGATGTCCTGCTTCTT
>CAYSKJ010000201.1:0-5036 GCA_964431655.1 uncultured bacterium
TTCAATGAGGTAACAATAAAAAGCCTAATTCCTCTTGACAGAAAAAAGTTATATCTGTGTAATTCAGAGCAACCTAAACCTTTGGAGTTATTACCATTTATTAAATTCGTTGAAGAGTCAGGTGCAATCTACTTTTATACAAGTATTGAGAGTAAAGATGTTCGTTGGGTTTCATACCATTTTGACAGGGAAGCAGAACTAAAACAACCAGCCAACAATGAACTACTTAAAGCATTTGACTTCCTTAAACCATTGCAAACAGAATGAATGCCAGCAACTGAACTGATAAGAAAATCAATTTTCACCCTTTAGCTCAAATCTCAAAAATCTGGTCCAGAATATTCAAATTCTTATAATATTATGCATACATTTTAGAATCGTAATAATCTTAGGCAATAATTTCTGATGAGTCTGCATAATTTTTCCAAAATTGCTTAATGTATAGGATTTTTGCCTTTTTTAAGGCAAAAAATTACAATAGCTCCCTCTTGATTATTATAAATCCTGTTAAAAAAATATTATTCTATAAAGTAGCAGAAGCTCTGAGGTATTCAGGAGGTGATACCCTTGATTCTATTACAGGTATTTCTGCAGGGTACATACATATATGTTTTAGTATCTTTATAATCTCATGCCTTTCCTTAATAAAGGCTATTATTTTCATATCAGATCCGCAGACAAAAAACGAGACATTTCAGCGGATCTATCTCATATACTTTATATATCAGCATTGCCCATGACCTGCGGGCTGACCTTATATCAGGGGGATCATTAATTATCTTTATGTCCCTCTTTTTCCTTTTGCCCTGCAGGCATTAGAATAATACCCATAATATCTAATAAGGCATTCATAGGGGTCGGGAATATGCAGACATACCCTGTGGAGGAATTCAATAGCATCCAGTATCTCAAAATTCCTGTTTTTACCAGGATGCATCTTTGACCTGTATATAATATTATGGGATTTCTCTGAGAAGGTTATCTTCTCTGAGGAAAAAGAAGCATGCACTATCTGGATAAGGCATTTGGATTATCCTCTGATATCAATACTGCATTATGGACTGAGAAGCCTGTATATTGCCAACCTCTCATCTTATTAATAAGGTATAGTGCTCTGCTTTTTAATAAAAGCATTTTCCGTGCATTTCTCTTAAGCATGTCAAATACTTTTTTTATCCATTATTCCGCATTCGAGGTATTTGTTGACTGTCTTTCCGATGATTTCCCTGAAAGGTCCGTATTCTTTCTCATAATGGGAGGGATATATGCTCTCATAGTGATTGTAATAGTTATATGCTATTTTGTATAGAGCTGTTTTCTCCGGGGTTCTCCTTTTGTATAATCCTGCCATGCAGGATTATATTGCAAATCTCATTCCAGACAGTATGTTATTATAATATATGTATTTATATTAATTAAGAGATTGATTTACAGTGTAAACTGTTGACAGAAATATAGGCACCTCCTTTCTGATCTTTAAATAAAGAGTAAAAGAAAGAAGAAATCTAAATATTGCAGATAGGATAGAGTATTATATCAATAATGATGACTACAGCACAGTATTTATAATGGCTGGAACTGGCCATTTTATCGGAAAGAACAGTATAATTGAGCTGCTAAAGCAGAGAGGGCATAAAATCAAGCGCATTAAAAGATCAATATCATTTGCATTTTTATAATTATAGATGAAATGACATCAATGCATTCACTTAAGGATAAGAAAGCATCTCATAGCGGATTATTCCTGATATTGTAATTATATTATCCATTTACGAGAAAACGATCCGTTCAGAAATCTGATTAAAGAAGTCTTTACTCCAGACTTTAAGTGCAGATGGATCTTTTATAAAAGGAAGCACATCATTCTGTGCCTTTTCAAGATCTATGGTTTTTATCCGTTTTTTTAGCATCTCCCTGAATTTATCTTCTGTGAGGCAAGAACCTGGTTCCAGATGCCCTGTCTGTATCATTCTCTTCTCAAGATGTTTCAGGTTAAGCATGCTGTTAACGGATATATACCACACAAGATCATACCAGTCTCTTCCTTTCACCCTTGTTTTCCAGTCTCTGCATAAAACAGCATGCATCTTGCCAGCAAAAAGGTCTTCCATTCTATAAGTGTTTACTGAAAAAGGGATAGGGTTTAACAGATATTTTGCTTCTGTCTCAAAACCTGCCGGGGGGTCTATATCAACCTCGAGCTTAATCTTAAAAAGCTTTGATTTATTGAATTTATTGACCAGTTTTAAGGGAGTTTCTATATTGATCAGGTTTTTTATTGTTCCCCCTTTTATAAATGCAGACTCTATATTTGTTTCTTTTATTTTTTCATTCCTTTCAACTGTAACATCAAATCCAAAGGAAGAAAGCTCATTCTGAACAGACGACGTATATTTATCAATATTGAAGTTCAGATCAGGCTCAAGAAGAGAGAAATCAATATCTTCAGAAAAACGGTCGAGTCCGTAAAAAAGCCGGAGTGCAGTGCCTCCGTAAAAAGCAGTCTTTTCAAAGAACTTTGCTCTCCATAGACCAAGGAGAGCAATCTCCTGGATAATTTCTCTCAGTGCATTTTCATGGTCATCAATACTGACAGGGTCATATTTTTTCAGCATAGTTTTTACTGCATTGTTCATAATGCTTCCTCCAGATACTTTTGCAGTATCAATATATTTCCTCTGTAGATTTTTGCAAGCCGGCGGACAGAACTATTTCTCAGATTTATTAACTCGCTTTCCTCAATTCTCATATTACTGTACAGAAAATCCATGAGATCCTCTGTATTTTCCAGGGTATCACTGAAATAAAGCAGGTCTGCAATAGCTTTTTCTTTTGAAGCGATAAGGACATTATGAATTTCATCAAGCCTGATAAGCTCAATTCCTTCAGAATAAAGATCAGGACGGATATAGCGGTAGGAAAAGAGCCCTATCGGAGTATCGAAAACCTTGTTCCTCTTATTTGTCACAGCAGTGACGGTTTCTGTCCTTTCAGGTATCATACCATAAAAAGAGAGTGCATAATGAAGTGAAATATATGACGGTCCATAAATAAGATTTGAAAGAGTTTCTCTGCAGACCGGAACCCTTCTGTACTTGTCTCCCGGAATATAAAGACCCTTTTTTATCCGGATGATCTCTTTCTTTTTAAGCATATCATTGATCTTAACCCGGATATTTTTGTATCCTGACAGGTACGATTTCAGGTAGTTATAATCAATTTCCCCGGCAGGATAAACTGCATTAAAAGCCATGCCAATTCCTCCAGTATGTTAGTATTATACTAACTTACTGGCTAAATGTCAATAGAAAATCCTATGGTTTTGAAATATTTTTACCTGGAAATAGAATTGTCTGAGGAAATAGCTCATTGGCTTCCGAAAAACGGTTATTCATTCAGTTCAGGGATTATCTTCTGGTCTGATCTCATGTCTGCAGCAATTTTTACCTTCTATGAAGCTTAAAATAATTGTTTTTAAATATCGGTTCAATGGGATATAATTAAATTATCAAATCTGTACGGGGAAAGATAGATGAGGAACCTGATACCGCCCTTTCTGCAGGAAAGGCTTGAAAATGGATAGCACCGGGGAAGCTTTGAATCTGCTGGACTTTTCTTTGATATAGGCGGCTTTACCGGTATGACCGGAGCCCTGATGCTTCATGGCAAGGAAGGTGCAGAGGTCCTTTCTGAGAGAATTGACAGGCTGTTCCAGCCGGTAATAGATATCATTTATGGACATGGCGGATTCATCTCAGTATTTGCTGGTGACGGGGCAACAGCTGTATTTCCGGGAAAGGCCGGGATCGAGCCCTGTCTTCTCTCAGCATGGGATATAATCGAGTTTTTCAGAAAGACAATGTGATCAGTACTAAATATGGCGGATTTCCGGTATCTGTGAAGATAGGCCTGTCATTCGGGCCTGTTGACTGGGAAATAATAGGGGCAGGGAAAAGAAAAGCCTATTATTTCAGGGGGCCTGCAGTAGAGGGATGTGCAAGAGCTGAGCATTATGCAGGGAAGATGCATGTGGTCCTGGATGCTGATATGAAGCAAAACCTGGATGATTCAGCTGAGGCTGAAAAAATAGAGGAGGGCTTTTACCTTCTTCGAGAGATAAAAACAAAAGATAGTCAGCATAGTGATATGAAAATGATAAAGATGAAAAAGAAAATAGTCTCTGAATTCATCCCTTCAAGGATAATCGACCATGTCCAGAAAAGGGAGTTCAGGGATGTAGTTTCTGTATTTGTCAGGTTTAAGGGGCTTAAATCCCATGAAAGTATTAACGGATATATCAGCGATATCCTTGAAAAAACTGATAAATACGGCGGTTATTTCAATCATCTTGATTTCGGGGATAAGGGGAGCAATTTCCTCGTCTTTTTTGGTGCTCCACTCTCATATGAAGATAATCTGATCAGGGCCTGCGATTACTGATAAGAAAATCAATTTTCACCCTTTAGCTCAAATCTCAAAAATCTGGTCCAGATTATTCAAATCCTTATAATATTCTTCATGCATTTTAGAATCGTAATAATCTTAGGCAATAATTTCTGATGAGTCTAACTAATTTTTCCAAAATTGCTTAATGTATAGGATTTTTGCCCTGTTTTAAGGCAAAAAATTACAATAGCTCCCCCTTGATTATTATAAATCCTGTTAAAAAAATATTAATTTATAAAGTAGCAGAAGCTCTGAGGTATTCAGGAGGTGATGCCCTTGATTCTATGACAGGTATTTCTGCAGGGTACATACCTATATGTTTTAGTATCTTTATAATCTCATGCCTTTCCTGAATAAAGGCTATTATTTTCATATCAGAGCCGCAGACGAAAAAACGCGACATTTCAGCGGATCTACCTCATATACTTTATATATCAGCATTGCCCATGACCTGCGGGCTGACCTTATATCCGGGGGATCATTAACTATCTTTATGTCCCTGTTTTTCCTTTTGCCCCTTGAAGCATTGGAATAGTACCCATAATATCTAATAAGGCATTCATAGGGGTCGGGAATATGCAGACATACCC
>CAYSKJ010000202.1:0-4921 GCA_964431655.1 uncultured bacterium
TGAGGCCCGGATGATTCGGGCAGCGGTGTTGCCCATGATATTCCGGGTAATATATATATTACTGGATACTACTTTGAAAACGGTACCTTTGGAGATTTTGAGCTTGTAGCTGAAGGAAGCCGCGGGGTTTTTACTGCCAAGCTTGATCCAGACGGCAATTTCCTTTGGGCGAGCAGTGCAAGCGGTATCTATAACGATTATTCCTATGCAGTGACAGCTGACAGTCTAGGGAATTCCTATATTACAGGGACCTTTATCGGGACTGCATACTTCGGCCACATTGTTATTGAAGCATCTGAGGATGACACGAATATGTTTACTGCAAAACTGGACAGTAACGGCAATTTCCTCTGGGTAATTTATGCCGAGGGTGTTACTGGCCAGGCTGTATTCAATGATTCAGATTCTAACACCTATATCGGAGGCTATTTTTACGGAACCGCAGAGTTTGGAAACACAGAGCTGATCTCATCTGGGGGGGCTGATATCTTTATTGCCAAACTGGATCCGGAGGGGAATTTTTTATGGGCAAAAAAGGCCGGCGGTATATACGATGATGTATGCAGGGGCGTCTGCAGTGATAATTACGGGGCTGTATATACAACAGGTACTTTTTACCACAATGCTTATTTCGACAAGATTCTGCTCTCTTCACCGGACACACAGGCTATTTTTACCGCCAAACTTGGTTCTGACGAACAGGTCCGGTATTCAGTAGCACTTGAGTCTTCACCGCCGGATATAGATACAGAATTTACAGGACAGGGCTTATATTATCCGGGGGAAACAGTATATATTACAGCGTATAACCCGGATTACCTGTTTATTGAGTGGACAGGGAATCCGGAGGATATTGGCCTTATTGAAGACAGCAGTTCCCCTTCAACAGCTTTTATAATGCCCCAGAGGCCTGTTTTGCTTACTGCTGTTTATGCTTTTACGGAAAAGGCTGTCGTTTATCGTTTCTTTAACACTTTACGAGGCGGGCATCTTTATACCATCAGCGAATATGAGCGAGATTATATTATCCAGAATCTTCCGGACTGGAGCTTTGAAGGCCCAAAATTCAGAGTCTGGGAATTCCTTCAGCCAGAAAGCACTCCCACATACAGGTTCTTCAATACCTGGACAGGGATACACATTTATACCATCAGCGAGCATGAAAGAGACTCCCTGATGAGTCTTGCTCAGTGGAATTATGAGGGTATTAAATTCTTTGTCCATGAGATACAGATAGAGGATACTATCCCCGTTTACCGCTTTTTCAACCATGTCAGGGGAGGCCATCTTTATACCATAAGCGAGGCGGAGAGGGATGCAGTTATGCAGCTTCCCAGCTGGACCTATGAAGGCATTAAATTCTATGTATTTCCTTAGGAGACAGTTTGGCTATTTATCAGCTGTTATGCCTTCCATACTTTTTGCCAGGAGTATGCATGTAATCTGGTGCTTTTCTTCAGATCCCACAAGCCTGGGAGGTATGACCTGGTTTCCCACAGTCCAGTAGTCACCATCCCAGAACTGCCAGTATTCCTGGGACACTATCCTGCCGTTATTTGCCTTAAGCCACCCGTTTATCTCAGCCCTTGAAAAAGACTGGGTTATGTAGGGCGATTTCTGCCCGTAGGTCGAACCGGGAAGCTCATAGACATTGTGCTTGTATGACTTTTCCGTATAGGGGAATGTAAGAAGGATATGGCCCTGGCCTGACAGAAGGCCGAACATATTTTTAACAGCATCGTTGTGGTTTGGAATGTGCTCCAGCGCGCTTATGCATACGATAAAATCAAAGGAACCCTTTATGTCTGTATTGGTAATGTCATCCTTCTGCACTATATAATGTCTGTTTATAAGGCTGTTGCTCCAGTAACTGCTTTTATAGTCCGTTGCCTTGACTTCCATGCCGCACATCCTTATCAGGTGGGGAAGGGAGGATGTTCCGCTTCCTATATCAAGTATCTTTTTGGGGTAAAAGACACTGAGGTTCTTGAACAGAAAGCTCAGTTCCACCGGCCTTTCATTGAACCGGGTAAATGAGGGAGGGGCAAACTCCAGCCTGCACAGGAGGTCGGTAACACGGCCAATTCCGGTTTTAGCCATTTTTTTAAAAATGCCGATCATAGGATTTTTCCTTATATTAAAGATTTAATATGCTTTAGAATAAGGTTAAAAATCAAAAAAAATCAATAAAAAACAGGCCACCCACACGCCTGTGATATTCTACGGGGGGCCATAAAGGCCCCCGGGTGATTTATTCAAAAAGATCCTTTGTCAGAACAAGGTCTTTTACAAATTCAAAGGCATTGGCAAGGTCCGATTTCCTGACCGATGAGATGGCCGAATGTATGGACCTGCAGGGGGCAGAAACAGTTACTGCATAGGCATCTATACCGAGTTTCTGCACGCCTGCGGCATTTGTCGAGCCGAATATAGGCCTCTTATAATGCCAGGAGGCCTTTGTTTTCAGTTTATCAATCTTCCTTTTGATTTTGGAGGGCAGTATGCTGTTCTGGTCCGCCAGGGTTATGCACGGGCCTTTGCCCGGGTAGCAGGGTGTAAGGTTCTCCGGGAGGCTTGGAAGGTCAGAGCCTGTGGTCCCCTCAATGGCTATTATCATGTCAGGACGGATACGTTCAAGAACCTTCATTATGCCAATAAGGCCGTATTCCTCCTGAACTGAAAAGGAAAAAGCCAGATTATACATGCATTTATTTTTCAGGAAATACTCAGCCAGGTTCATCAGGATAAAACACCCGGCACGGTCATCCATAGCCTTCCCGAATACTGATTCATTCTGCTGGAATGAAAGTGTATCAAACACGCCGGGGTCACCGATGACCAGTCCCATATCCTGGGTAACCTCATTGCGGTCTATGGCTCCGACATCAATGAAGAGATCGCTGAATTTTACCTCTTTTGAGGAATCCTGATACCTTGATATATGAATCGGGACAGTCGATACTATTCCTCTTATTAGTTTTCCTTTGCTGTTTTTAAACACAATTTTATGACCCAGGGAATTTTTTGCAAACAGGCCCCCCAGGGGAAGTACCTGTATATAGCCTGAAGCAGTTATATTATTGATTATGAATCCGCATTCGTCAGTATGGGCATCTATAAGGACAGTGGGCATGCTTTTATTTCCGGCTTTTTCAATAACCAGGTTGTTTGCCCTGTCTATGTGGGGCGAATACCCTTTGAGCCTGTTTTTCAGGTATTCTACCACATCTTCCTCAAAGCCCGGCGGGCCGAAAAGATCTGAAAGCTCCTGCAGTTGTTTAAAGTTCAGCATAATAAACTCCTTAGTTTTTATGGGATTTTGTATTTTTAAGGCGGGACCATAGCGGCCCCTTTGAACCAAATTTCCTGAGTTTTATAAGCTTTTCGGGATAATAGTTTATCCCCAGGGAGGGCACTACCCACCGGGGGTCGTTTTTCCCGAGAAATTCAAATCTTTTGCTTGCGTATTCCATTATATCGTCTTTTATGTAGAAATATGGCTTGAGCAACGGGTCATCGGGAGACAACTGGTTCTCACTGATGCAGTGACTGTAAAGCCTGGTATTAGGATAGACCCGTATGCCCAGCATGACAGCCACAGCATCGGGAGAAAGCTCTTCAATGAAGGCAATGCTTTCGTCAATGGTCTGGAAGGTTTCTGCAGGGGAACCTATCAGAAGATAGAACATAGTTCTTATCCCCAGCTCATCGGATATCTGTTTTGCTTTGCGTATATCCTTCCTGGAGAAGCCTTTCTCCAGGTCTTTTAGTATGATTTCCGAGCCGGATTCTATGCCGAACTCTATCTCATCACAGCCTGTGTCCCTGGTAAGTTCCAGAAACTCCCGGTCAATGAATTTCGGGTTGAAAAAGCCCGTCCATTTTATTTTAAGCCCGCTCTTTTTGAGACAGAGCAGAAAATCCTTTGTTTCCTGCAGGGGATAGTTGAATATGCTGTCCACGAAGTAAAAATAATCAAAGTCAAAACTGCTTTTTAAGTGACTTATCTCTTCCAGGAGGCTTTGGGTCTTTCTTATCCTGATATTCCTGCCGTCAATGTCCGGGTAGGTGCAGTAGATGCAGTTGAATGGGCATCCCCGTTTTATCTGAAGGCTTATCATTCCCCCGGTCTTTATATAGGGTACAGTCAAAGCAGGATCCCTTGACGGCCAGGAATCGCTGAATGTTGCGCCTGTTTCCAGAAGTTCCCGGGGTATCCCTGCTGTATTATCCTTTGAGTCAAGTATATATAGATTGGGAATCCTGCTTAGAAATTCTGCATTATCCAGATTATTCAATGTTGTAAGAAGAATCTGCTCTCCTTCCCCCTTTATCCCGTAATCTGCCCTGCAATACTGGAGCATGGCCCTGGGGAATATGGAATATCCGCTGCCCCCAAGGATTACGGGTATATCAGAGACGGTTCTTAAATAATCAACAATTTCCTTTATCTCGTCAATCCAGGATATGGTGGAGGGGAAGAGTATATTGTCTATATTCCTGATGGATATGCCGGAGGCAATGTAATTATCATCAGACAGGAGGGTTTTTATTAAAGATTTATAATCCTCTTCAATATAAAGGTCTATTATATCAACCGATATATTATTTTTTTCAAGGTAATCCTTTATATAGAATGCCCCCAAGGGCATTACAGGGTAGGGGGATATTTCATGGTTGAAGGATATAAGCAGAAATCTCTGCTCTTTATGCATTTTTCTCATTATTATCTGGTACCTTTGAGTTATAGTAGGAAACAGACCTTTTCCAGGCCATACGGAAGCCCAGGTTCTGAGGAAGAAATATCTGCAGGCTCCTGTTTGCCTTGAAAAGCCTTCTGAAGAGGGAGGAAAAGCTGTATATACTGCTGTTTATATGGTTGAAAAGCTCCTGCAGTCTTTCCGGTGAAAGGCATTTGGGT
>CAYSKJ010000203.1:0-4916 GCA_964431655.1 uncultured bacterium
TTGAATAGCAATGTTTAAGCAGTTCATCAATGAGAACAAAAAAATATTCATTATACTGGTCATATCCCTGATATTAAATATGTTTCTGTTTTTTTTGATAGCCCTTCCTCTTCATGGCAGGGCTGGTGAAATGAATGAGAAGAACAGGGAACTCGCGGAGAAAATTGCCGTGCTTAAGGAAGATTGGGTCCAGAAGGGCAAAAAGGCTTCAAACCTTGAGGAGACCGTTGCTGTTCTTAAGGAACTCGAAGCCTCCATACCTGAAAAGGAAAACGGACTAAAGGGTTTTATATCCCAGATTAATGACTGGAATATTGAACTGGACCTTAATATAAATGATATAGTGCTGAGCTATGAAAATATGGAGAACAGCATACTGAAGGTAAAGACAAACCTGAAGATAATGAGCTCCTATGAAAACCTTAAAAAATTGCTTTTTTACCTTGATACCCATGATAAACTGATGGCCGCAGAATCACTGAGCATAAATGAATTTTCAGATCAGGAAGGAAAAGTAGAGATGCAGATAGGTCTGATGGCTTATTTTAGTGAAGAGGAGGCATGAAACATGAGAGGCTTTTTCCTAAGGATACTTGTCGGACTTATAATAATATATGCAGGATACCTTATATATCAGGGTTTGTCCCGGCCTTCAGCATCAAAGACCGCTGAACAGACCCGCAAGCCTGTGTCCAGACCCAGGCTAAAAGCCGGAAGCTCAGAAGCTGAGATGATGTATTTAAGGCTTAACGCCCCCAGCGATTCATCCCTTATCGAAGCAGGAAAGAGAGACCTTTTCAGCTATTACCAGAAACCCGTTATAAGAGAGGTGGTAAAACCTCCTGAGGAAACTTTAAGACCGGTTATACAAACCCCGATAGAACTTCCTGCCACCAGGGAACCCAGGACAGAACCGGATAAGCCTGACCCGAAACTTAACAATTTTTCCTTTGTTGCCTATTTCGGCACTCCTAAAGGTACTATGGTTGTGCTAAAGGAAGGCCAGGAGGAGTATGCAGGAAGCATAGGAGGGGTGATAAAGGGTGATGTTGAGATATTGAAAGTCAAAAATTCGGGCACAGGCCAGGATTATGTTGAAATTAATGTCGTTGATTCAAAGAGACCGGCCAGAAAGATATATTTTAATCCAATAAATTTTTAACTGCAGTTTATGAAAGGGGATGATAAAATGAATAACATTAGAATGAACAGGCAAACAATTATTTCTCTGATTTTGTGCATCCTTATGCTGACAGCATATTCCTGTACAGCACAGAAAGAATTCAAGATGGGCCAGGAAGAGGAATCCATGAACAACTGGGATGCTGCCGTTGTTCATTACAGTACAGCCCTTGAAAAAGACCCCGGAAATCTTACCTTCAGGATATATCTCCTTAAAGCAAAGGAGAAGGCTGCAATGCAACACTATGAAAAGGGCATGGAATTTAAGAAAAACAGACAGCTTGAACTGGCAATCACTGAATTTCAGATTGCAAATGTATTATCCCCTTCTAACCAGAAAATAAGCGTTGAGCTTCAGAGGGTAAAAAACACAAAAACTGCATTCAAGCATTTAAGCCTCGCGAAGGATTTTCTGATCAGGAATGACCTTCAGAGTGCCGTAAACAGCATCAGGAAAGCTACAGAGCTGGATAATGAAAGTCAGGAGATAATTGAAACCTATGAGCTTATTAAATCAGAAGTTGAAAAGGTTAAAGAAATGCGGGATATTGAGGAAGCAGGCAGGGCAAGGCTGAATATTGACTCTATAATGCCTGTTGACCTCGTTCTTTATGATACCCCTTTAAAAAAGGTCTTCGAAACCCTTGCCAAGGCAGCAAGAATCAATATATTCTTTGATGAGGACTTTGACAGGACTTTCAGCTCAAAAAAGGTCGATGTCGAGTTCAGGGATATGCCTTTCAACAAGGTTATAAACCTGCTTCTGGTTTCAAATACCCTTTTTATGAATGTAATTGATGACAGATCAATCATCATAATTCCGGATAATCCAAGAAAGAGAAAGCAATATACAGAACAGGTGATAAGGGTTTTTTACCTTTCAAACGCCGAGGCCAGAAAGATGAAAGCCCTCCTGCAGGCTATACTTGGGAGGGGCAGGTATATAGAAAATGAAGAGCTGAATACAATTATTGTAAGGGATGAGCCTGAAAAGGTAATGCTTGCCCAGCGGATTATTGAGCTGAATGATAAATCAGAGCCTGAAATACTCCTTGATATTGAACTTCTTGAGGTCAACAGAGGATCCGGAACTGAACTGGGAATGCGCTTTTCCAAGGCTGAAATAACACAGTCCATAAAAGGAGCAGCTGCCGGTGCGGAAGGGGGCGGAATAAGTTTGCAGGCGCTTCAGTTTCTGAACCAGACAGATAATATCTTCAGCCTGCCTTCCATATATTATAATTTTCTTAAATCATCAAGTTCGGCGAAAACCCTTGCGAATCCTCAGATCAGGATAACAAGCCAGCAGAAGGCTAACCTTGAAATCGGCCAGGATGTGCCTATAAAAAAGACACTGTTCAATACATCCGGGGGATCCACCTATACAACAGAGAGCTATGAATTCAAGAGAATCGGAATAAAGATTGACGTAACCCCCTTTATCCACTTTGACCAGAGTGTTTCCCTGGAACTTGAGATAACCATAGATAATATAGAAGCCTATAATGAAGACGGTTACCCCACTGTTGGGGTAAGAAAGGTTAAAACCCTTCTCAGACTGCAGGATGGCGAGACGGATATCCTCGCTGGTCTGATCAGAGAGGTAGAGAACAGCAGCCAGACAAAAGTTCCGGTACTGGGTGATATACCTTTTCTCGGGAATATATTTACCTATACAAAAAAGGATATAAGCAGGACAGACCTGATAATAGCCCTGACACCCCATATCATAAGACTGCCGGACCTTCAGCCTGAGGATTCCAATCCCATATTCTCCGGCACCGAGGATAATTATCAGTATGGAACGCGTACCCCCCAGTGGTATGACAATGTTCCTGAAGCAGAGCTTGAGCAAAAGGGAGCCCAGGACAGTCTCCCTGTTCCTGGAACCGCTGTCCCTGAGGATATCCCTGAATCAAGGCCCCCCTTAAAAGAGATCCCAGGCATTCCTTCGGCACCGGCTGAAGTCTTTATTTTCCCGGCTGTTCGAAGGGCAGGACTGAATAATATTTTCACAGTGGAAGTCAGAATAAAGAACGCTTCAAATGTGGGCAGTGTACCTTTCTATATTAACTACGACCCTAAGATAATACAGGCAGTTGAAGCCGTTGAAGGCGGGTTTCTGAAGCAGGGCGGGGCATCGACCTCCTTCATGTTCTTTCCGGATGACACCCTGAACGGCAGTGCCATAATGGGTTACTCCAGGCTCGGGCAGGACAGCGGTGCTGACGGTTCGGGGGTTCTTGCCATACTTAAGTTCAAAGCCCTCGGTATTGGCGAGACATCTATAAGCTTTTCCAATAATTTTGTAAAAGACCCTTCATCAAAGGATCTGCCAGCTATCTTTACCACCGGGAAAATTGTAGTACAGTGATAGGAATTCTTGGAGCTGTATATGCTTTTTATAATTAATGGCCTGAAAAAAAGACACATATTGGGACTGACATATGTTGAACTTCTTATCAGTGTGTCCATACTGGCCATTCTTGCGCTTGGTGCTGTGCCCCTCGCCCAGGTGTCAATCCAGAGGAAGAAGGAGATTGATCTTCGCAGGGTTCTCAGGGAAATGAGGGATGCGATCGACCAGTTTAAACTCTATATCGATGAGGGCAAAATTTCCCAGGAGTATATTGACCAGGAGGGTTACCCCCCTGACCTTGAAACCATGGTGGAAGGAGTCAGGGAGAAAGGCAGTCTCGAAAAGACCTACCGGTTTCTCCGCAGGATACCTGTTGACCCCATGACCGGTGAAGCTGAATGGGGCCTGAGATCCTACCAGGATGAACCGGACTCCACCTCATGGGGCGGGCAGAATGTTTATGATGTCTATTCCCTTAGTAAGAAAAAAGCCATAGACGGAACCTACTATAAAGACTGGTAAAAGGAGATAATAAAATGCTTTTTCCGTGCAGGCAATACACTGATAGATGCGGGCTTACACTCATAGAGCTTATTATTGTGATTACGCTGATATTTATCCTGGCTGGTGTTTCCATACCTATATACACTAATTCTGTCAAGGCATCGGAAGAAGCAGTATTAAAGGAAAATCTATTTACATTGAGGGAGCTTATCAACCAGTTCTACATGGACAAGCACAAGTACCCTCAGGATTTAATGGAGCTGGTGGAGGAGGGGTATATTAAGGATATACCTTATGATCCTATTACAGGAAGGCAGGATACATGGATAACCGAACAGCCTGATGACTATGAAGAATCGGGTATATATGATGTAAAATCGGGAGCGGAGGGAGAAGCACTTGACGGCTCGTATTACCGTGACTGGTAAGAGGGGTATGGCTCTGCCTACAGTTCTGTTTATGGTCTTTTTGCTGAACATGTCATTTCTAGTTGCTTTTCAGGGGTGGGATGTGCAGCTGAAAAGGGAAAGGGAAAAAGAGCTTCTCTGGCGCGGAAAGAAGATTTCCAAAGCCATAGACAGGTTTTATAAGGAAAGAAGAATGTACCCTGAGAGTATTGAACAGCTCTATAATATGAAATATATTAGGAAGCCATATAAAGATCCCATGGTAAAGGACGGCGAGTGGGAGTATATCAGGCCGCCGGGCTCGCTTAACCAGATTATGGGGGTAAAATCAAAGCTTGATGAGAAGTCCTTCTATATTTTGGATGATAAAGAAAATTATAAAGAATTGGAATTCATTGCTGAAACTGAAGTATCTCAAATAACCGGAACAAGGGTTGGCCGACATCCCCGGGACACTCAGGGTA
>CAYSKJ010000204.1:0-4886 GCA_964431655.1 uncultured bacterium
TTTGACCAGATACCCCTGGACAAGGTTTCCACCTCCATGACCATCAATGCCTCGGCCATCGTCCTGCTGGCCATGTATGTCGCGGTTGCCCAGAACAGGGGCATAGAGCCGTCATTGCTTTCCGGAACCATACAGAATGACATACTGAAAGAATACTTTGCCCGGGGAACCTATATATTCCCTCCCAAACCATCCATGAGGCTGATTACCAACATTTTCTCCTATGCCAGCCAGCACCTGCCAAAGTTCAATACCATCAGCATCAGCGGATACCACATCAGGGAAGCAGGCTCTACCGCCTCGGAAGAAGTGGCCTTTACCCTTTGCGACGCCATAGAATACGTAGAATCCGCCATGGCGGCAGGCCTGGATGTAGATGTATTTGCCCCCAGGCTGAGCTTTTTCTTCAATGTGCACAATAATTTCTTTGAGGAGATTGCCAAGTTCAGGGCAGCAAGGAGAATATGGGCAAGGATAATGAAGAAAAGGTTCAATGCAAAAAATCCAAAATCCATGATGCTCCGTTTCCACAGCCAGACGGCCGGAAGCACCCTCACCGCCCAGCAGCCCATGAACAATGTAGTGAGGGTCACGCTCCAGGCCCTTTCATCAGTCCTGGGAGGCACCCAGTCCCTCCATACCAACTCCTTTGACGAAGCCCTGGCACTGCCCACAGAGGAATCGGTAATGATAGCCTTAAGGACACAGCAGATAATTGCCAGTGAGTCAGGGGTTCCTGACACCGTTGACCCCCTTGCCGGCAGTTATTTCGTTGAAAGCCTCACCGCCAGCCTTGAAGAAAAGATAAAAGAGATAATGGATGAGATAGACAGGATGGGAGGAATGCTGAAAGCAATTGAAGAGGGTTATGTCCAGAAAAGGATAGAAACATCAGCCTACAGGTATCAGCAGGATATAGAAAAAAACAGAAAGATAATAGTGGGACTTAACAAATACACCACCGATGAGAAGCTGAAACTCAGCCTTCAGAAGATAGCAGAGGATGTGGAGACAAACCAGGTAAAGAAACTCAAAGACATCAAGTCAGCCCGTGATGGTGAAACAGTCAGCAGGCATCTTAAAACCATAAGAATGACGGCAGAAGGCGACCAGAACCTTTTTGTCCCCATACTGGACGCTGTAAAGGACCATGTCAGCCTGGGCGAGATAATAAATACACTGAAAAGCGTATTCGGCGAGTTCAGGGAATCCTATTCCTAGGAGGTTTCAATGGATATCAATAATGAAGAGAATGTGGCAGAGTATTCTGATTTTGCCAAACTGGTACTGAAGGTGGGCCAGGTGATAGAAGCCGAAGAAGTGCCTGAAACTGACAGGCTGATAAGGATGGTGGTTGACCTCGGTGATGAGAAAAGGCAGATAGTTGCCGGCATCCGGGGTTCCTACGAACCTGAAAGCATGCTTAATAAAAAGATTGCTGTCGTTTACAATCTCAAGCCAAGAAAGATAAGGGGGCTTTTAAGCCAGGGCATGCTGCTGGCCGCATCCACCTCAGACCATGGCAGTATATCTGTTCTTACGGTTGACAGGGAAATCCCCAACGGCTCATTAATAAGATAATACCGGGGCCGAGGGTAATACCCCGGCCCCTTTTAATTCCCGGAATCAATACACAGGTAACATTATGATGGAAAATTCACCCCTGATAATACAGAGTGACGGTACATTCCTTCTGTTTGTAGAGCATCCCCTCCATGAGGAGATAAGGGATGAACTCTCTTCCTTTGCAGAGCTGATAAAAAGCCCCGAGCATATACACACCTACCGGATAACAAATATAAGCCTCTGGAATGCTGCCTCTTCAGGCAGAAAATACCGGGACATCCTTGAATTCTTAAACAAATACTCCAAATACTCCGTTCCTCAGAATATAGCCCGGGTAATAAAGGATACCATGAAGAAATACGGGATATTCTTCCTGTCCGGAACTCCTTCTGAGACTGTATTATGTGCCGGGGAAGGCTATAAAAGCCTGCTGGAAAGGGTTATCTCCAACAAGGATATATCTCCCCTGGTTTCTGCAGGGCATGACAGAATCATGGTCAATCCCTATAAAAGGGGCATACTGAAGCAAAGGCTGATAGAGCTGGGTTACCCGGTGGAGGACAAGGCAGGCTATATTGACGGCGACCCCCTGCCGGTCAGGCTTAAATACGGCCCGGGTTTTTCCCTGCGCCCTTATCAGAAAGAAGCTGCGGAAATCTTCTTCGGAAAAAACAATACCGGCCAGTCCGGTGTTATATGTCTTCCCTGCGGGAGCGGAAAAACCATAGTCGGGCTCCGGATAATGGAGCTTTTAAGCACCAAGACCCTGATACTGGTGGCAAATATTATCGCTGCAAGGCAGTGGATAAACGAACTCATTCAAAAAAGCCATGTTAACCCCGAGGACATCGGTGAATTTTCCGGCGAGAGAAAAGAGATAAAGCCTGTAACCATAGCCACCTATCAGATACTTACATACCGCAAGGACAGGAATTCGCCCTTTGTCCACTTTGATTTATTCTCCAGGCAGAACTGGGGGCTAATAATCTATGATGAAGTGCATCTCCTTCCTGCCCCTGTATTCCAGATAACTGCCCTTGTCCAGGCAAAAAGGAGGCTCGGGCTCACTGCCACGCTTGTAAGGGAGGATGGAAAGGAAAAGGATGTATTTTCTCTGATAGGCCCTAAAAAATACGATGTCCCCTGGAAAACCCTGGAAAAGATAAAATTTATCGCCAGGGCTGTATGCTATGAGATAAGAATAGAGCTCCCCGAGGACCTGAACCTTGACTACCTCACAGCCACAAGGAGGCAGGCCTTCAGGATAGCATCGGAAAACCCGGAGAAGCTTAAATTTATTAGCAGGCTCCTGGAAAAATACAAAAGCTCCAGGATTATCATAATCGGCCAGTATATAAACCAGCTGAACAAAATACAGAAAATCTTCAATATACCCCTTATAAAGGGCAGTACCCCCAACAGCGAAAGGGAGAGGATATATAATGACTTCAGGAACGGCCGGTTCAATATCCTAATTCTTTCAAAGGTGGGCAATGTTGCTGTTGACATTCCCGACGCCAATGTTCTGATACAGGTGTCCGGAAGCTTCGGCTCCCGCCAGGAGGAGGCCCAGAGGCTCGGAAGGATACTGAGGCCCAAGGACGAAAACGCCCTTTTCTTCTCCCTGGTATCAAAAGGAACCCATGAGCAGGAATTTGCGATGAACCGCCAGATATTCCTGGCTGAACAGGGATATTCCTACCAGATAATTGACGGCATCCAGTTTCTCTGATACTTCATTTTGCTTCCCCTTTCAGCCTGAAAGATTTCATACTTATTTCCTTATTTTTTTGTTCTGTTGACAGGCAGACCTAAACATGTTCATAATTATACAATAAAAGAATTCGGGGGAAATTGCCTGTATCGGCCCTGGATATTATATAAATACAATCCCCGGTAAATGAGAGAAAACAGCAGGCTTATATATAACAGATGTATATTTATATCTTTACTGCTTATAATCCTTTTCAACCTTTCATCCTCTTCATCCAATGGATATTTTCCAGGACATGAAAGGCCTGCAAATGCCTTTATGGGTGATTTTCTCCCTAAATTTGAGATATATAAGGATAAAGAGAAACATATCATTGAATCCAGCAATGTAAAATATTCACCGGTTCCGGCACATGCTCCCAAAAACCTGAAGCAAACATTGATCAGGATAACAGGGTGCATTATCTCATCACAAAAGAAATACTCGCATGCTATTCTGAGATTATCGAAGAGGATATGCAGATGTATTCTATAATGGCTCCATCCCTTGACCGCAGAACCTATTTAATACAGAATGACATGCAGAAATATTGAGATATACTAAAACTTGTTTGCACATATTCCCGTTTTGTGTTATTATAAATAACAGGGAAAAGGAAATTAAAACTAATTTACCGCTTGACTTCGGGGAACTTCAGATTTCCGCCCTTTACTAAAAAAAAGGAGGCAGGCATATGTGCGAATTAATGGGAATGAGTTTCAATAAACCCGTAAACCCCAGAATTTCCTTTCAGGGGTTCAGGAGAAGAGGCAAGAACAACCCCCACGGCTGGGGAATTGCCATGTATCCTGACAGGGCAGCCCAGATAATAAAGGAGCCCATAGAATCTGGGCAAAGCGAGCTGTCAATGTTTCTTGCCAGATACCCTATGCTCAGTTCCATGACATATATTTTCCATGTAAGGCTCTGGTATGACAATGTGGCTTTCAGAAACACCCATCCCTTTCATAGAGAGCTTTTCGGATATGATTACTGCTTTGCCCATAACGGCAGTCTGAATGATTACAGGGGAGCCCTTCCCCTGGGAAGATTCACACCCACAGGGCAGACTGACTCAGAGTATGCCTTCTGCAGTCTGCTCAGAAATATCGAGGAAAAGCAGATAAAGTCATGGAACAGGGAAAATCTTGACTGGCTCAATACCATACTCAAGGAAATTAACAGCTATGGGAATTTCAACTGCATATTCTCCAATGGCGAGCTTTTGTTCTGCTATCATGACTGCAACGGATATAATGGACTGCATTTCCTGCACAGGAAGCCCCCCTACGGGATCATCCGCTTTTCTGATGAACACTGGGACATAGACCTTTCCCAAAAAAAGGAAATGGATGAAACGGGTTTCATCGTAGCAACAAGAAAGATGACAGGGGAAAACTGGCACAGCTTTAAGCCCGGCGAACTAATAGCCTTTGCCGGGGGAAAGATGATCTATTCCTCCGGGCGCAGTACTTAATTTATCAGATGTCCGGGATTTGCCCTTATTACAGTTAAAAAACCCATTCCAGCCTGGTCTTATACTCATCGGTAACCATGCCCTCTGTGG
>CAYSKJ010000205.1:0-4875 GCA_964431655.1 uncultured bacterium
CGTACAGGGTAAGAATGCATATTAACAAAAAATTAAAAACAGTCAAATAAAAAATGAAAAAATGATGATAAATCAACATTAATGTATTATACTGGTAAAGATGCCTGTTATAAGCCTTTTATTCTAATGAACACGAATCTTTTATATATTAAAGGAGAACAAATCCTGCGATGGTAAACAAGTCAGGAATTATAATTGAGTGTATTCAGGGTGATATATCATATCAGCCAGGCATTGACGCAGTTGTCAATGCAGCGAACAGGCACCTGAAACCCGGAGGCGGGGTTGCGGGTGCTATACACAGGGCAGCGGGGCCCGGGCTTCAGATAGAATGCAGGGATCTTGCCCCCATAGACCCGGGGCAGGCGGTAATAACCTCGGCTCACAAGCTCCCCAATAAATACATCATCCATTGCCTGGGCCCTGTTTACGGTATTGATAAGCCCCATGACAGGATACTGGCGGAATGCTATGTGAATGCCCTGAAGAGGGGAGAAGAAAAGAGAATATCATCTGTTGCATTTCCGGCAATATCAACGGGCATCTTCGGTTATCCTGTCACAGAAGCGGCAATAGTTGCTTTCAACGCTATTGGCGGTGAACTGAGGGATCTTGAGCATATCAGGCATATAAGGTTCGTTCTTTACAGCATAAGCGACTTGCAAATTCATAAAATGGTTATGGAAAAAGAACTTAAATAATGCTATCAGGGCATAAAACACAGGATTTACAGCCCTACAATTTAAGAAATTGCGGTATTACCCATAAATTATAAAGTTTATTCTTTACATTGGGTTTCTTTTTGTAATAATAGTTATTTGTTAAATAATCTTAAAAGAGGTTGTTAAATGAATTATTGCCAGCCAAAGATTGAAAAGAGGGAAAGCATCAAATGCAAACTATCGGTGGACGGCTCTGTAAAGGAATACCTGGTGAACTTCAGGAATATTCATGAAGTCAGTACTGAAAGCAGGGATTATTACAGCATAATAAGCATTATTTCTCAGGATTTCTACCATTTTCTCAAGTCAAAAAGCATTTATGACTGCAAGCTCAGGAAAAAAATCGTATATTATATAAATATATTCATTTATAATTACCTTACCGCCCATCATAAAAAGGATCTCACATATTATAAAAGCGGGATAATTGAAGATTTCCTCATGAACTGGTATCCCTGCAACTATCCCTCCGCTCCAGCCCTGTTTATCAGCGAAATGACCGGGTTTATTCTTTATTTTTACGAATACCTTCTTTCTCTGAACTGGATTGAGGCTGTATCTTACGAAAAGGCAAGAGCGGAGGTCAGTGAAATCGGGGAGAGATACCGGTCTATATAGCTATTTTGTTAACCAGGCAATCCTTGTTAAACCTCTTGTAGTACTTTCCCTGATAGGTTTTTCTCTTTGCAAACTCCAGATTGAGGAGACGGAGAAATTCATCCTTGCTGATATTCCACCGGGGAGCTATCAGCATATCATCTCTGGCTTCAGCATATAATCTGGAAATTACAATATCCGGTGACAGATGCTCCAGGAAGGTTATAAGCCTGTTAAGGTAATCCTCCATGGTCATAACACCCACAATACCATACTGATAGAGGCTGTAAAGCCGTGTATTGGAAAAAACCTGCAGGTGGTGTATCTTGACAATATTGAAGCCTGCTTTAGAAATCAGGCGGGCTGTATCAATATTATCAGCCTCCTCTTCTGCAGGAAAACCGAGGATAATATGGGCACCCAGATCGATATTGTATCTCTTTATCATTTCTGCAGCATTGAAAATGGAATCCGAAAGGTGCCCCCGGTTTATAAAAAGAAGCGTTTCATCCTTAAAAGTCTGGACACCAAGTTCTATGGATACATAATAACCCTCATCGATGAAGCTTTTAATCATTGATAGCTTTTTATCATCTATTTCATCGGGCCTTGTTCCGATAATCATGCCTTTTATCTGATTATAAGGCTTTATCCTGCTGTATATATCATACAGCTTTTCGGGTTCTCCGTATGTATTTGTATAGGGCTGAAAATAAGCAAGATACTGCACATCCTGGGATTTATCCTTATTTAGCTGATGTTCAATCTGCTGTTCAATGCTAATGCCGCTATCGGCATAATACCCTGAAAAAGCACTGTTATTACAGAATATACATCCCTTGGTATCGATTTTGCCATCAATATTTGGACATGAAAATCCTGCATCCACCATGACTTTGCGTACCCTGGTGCCAAAAGCCTTTTTCAGATATCTGTTATAGCTGTTATAAAGATCCATAAATGCTTAACTCTTATATAATTTCCCCATCATCATCTTCAAGGCCTGCATCTTCATGGCTTTGAGGCATACCCGGCCTCATCAGGCCTTCATCAACAGGAAAGAAGTATCGGAAAGGCCCTGACAGTATAAAGATTGAAACTCCTATTATAAAAAATAATGACGGG
The DNA here is from genome assembly GCA_964431655.1 of uncultured bacterium. Lineage (GTDB taxonomy): Bacteria > CAYMEV01 > CAYMEV01 > CAYMEV01 > CAYMEV01 > CAYMEV01. The sequence goes on from CAYSKJ010000205.1 coordinate 2,445, forward strand.
TTCAATGCAATAAGGAAAAAGATAAATATAAACAATACAAATATCTTGAATGGTTTTCTCTCTCTGAGATTTATATCTTTGAAACTCCTGTATTTGAATTTTGATACCATCAGCAGGGAAAGAAAATATATCAGGGTTATCATGAAGACAGACTGGATATTGACCTCCTTTGCCGGCTGGAGCTTCAGGATGTAAATAGCCAGACAGCCTGCTGCAGCTGGTATGGGGAGCCCTATGAAATAGCGTTTATCTTCATTATCAGAAATATTGAAGCGGGCAAGTCTCATCGCACCAGCAGCTATAAACAAGAAAATCCCGCCAATACCGAATCTGCCAAAGACCGACAATCCCCAGGAAAACATCAGAAGAGCCGGGGCTATTCCGAAGCTGATAATGTCAGCCAGACTGTCAAGCTGTACACCAAAATCGCTTTCTGTACCGGTAAGTCTTGCTATTTTCCCATCAATACCGTCCAGAAACAATGCAAGGAATATAAGCATGGGAGCCACGGAAAAACGGCTTGGATGATGGTTGACAACTGAAAGGATTACATAGAACCCGCAGAACATATTGCCCAGGGTAAGCAGGCTTGGCAGTATATATACGCCCTTGCTTATCTTCATGCAAGTTCTCCTATGACTGATTTACCCCCTTTAACCCTGTCACCAAGGTTTACCCTTATTTGGACTTCAGCCGGAAGAAAGACATCCACCCTTGATCCGAACCTGATAAGGCCCACTCTATCTCCCGCTTTTACTGACTGGCCCTCTTTAACCCTGACAACTATCCTCCTGGCAATCAGGCCTGCAATCATTTTAAAGGAAATCTCAAACCCCATCTCCTGATTGTATAGAACAATTTCAGTCTGCTCGTTCTGCAGGGATGCCTTATCCTTGAATGCAGGTACGAAACCGCCTGGATTATAGCTTATGCTCTTTATGATTCCATTAAAAGGTGCTCTGTTTATATGTACATTGAATACCGACATGAATATGCTTACCATATGGCAGGTCTTTTGGTCCCTGGTAACTTCTTCAATCCTGATTATCTTACCATCAGCCGGTGATACAAATGTACCGGGTGAACCGGGCACTTTCCGGTTAGGGTCTCTAAAGAAAAAGAGAGTGAACAGAGCCAGGAAAAAAAAGACATAAGACAGAAGGATGAGCTCTTTGGCAAATATTAATATCATTATACCTATAAAAATAAAAACCAAAAAAAACTGGAATGCTTCTTTATCAATTCTCATTTATTCACACCTGCAACCGGCATAAGAATAGAATTTTTATTGCCCTCCATATCATAGACTGTAAACAGGCATGGCTTATCCAGGAGATGGTTTTTGAGTCTGAAGGTCTCCTCCCGGCTGTCAAATATCCTGTCGGCTGGCTCTATATACACCCTTTCGCCATTGATATATTCAATAAATGCAAGGGCAATAACACTTCTATTGTCTGTTACCTTGAGCATAATTTCTTCTTCTGTTTCATCCCCTATTATAATATCCGGGGGTGTATTGTCTATTATAAAAATATCTGAATTATATACCCGGACCTCATCTTCCGGGAAGAAAGGAGACAAGCCTAAAGCCGCATAATAAGACCCGTCAGGGAAAAAAGCCCTGTCAATATCATACCTGCTGGTATTATACAGAACTGTCCGGTATGTGGCCATACCTGATTCAAGGTCTTTCAGTGTTAGACTTATCCTTGTCTGCTCCTGGCATTGCTCATTGTTCTCATAATTCCATGATATTACAAGAGGTTTCTGGGGATCATATGGGTGGACTCTTTCAAACTGGACCTTATTGCCCGGGTAATATTGGGTGGGCCTTGGCCTGGAAGGCATACCTCCAGGATTCATCCTCTCACGGGTAATCTTTATATCCTTTATTCTGCAGAAAGATGAAAGGCTTCTTAGATATATCCTCAGGCCCTTTATAAATGCATCCCTGCTGTTATCCACATTTACCCTTACCTGGAAGAAAAGGGCCCCGGGCAGATCTTCAAGGCCTGAAGGTTTTGAGTAGCTGTACCATTCAGACCACGAACTATCAGGCAGTAATGAGTTTCCAGCACGCAGGGATACAGCAGAATGGCTGTCCGCATCAAAGGCAATGCGGCCGAATTCTACAAAGGCATCCATGCTAAGGACATTGGATATCCATTCACTTTTTTCAAATTTATCCGGGTAAAAACGGTATATGTAGCCTGGATAGCCTGTAGAAATATAATAATCCTTTTCAATTTTCAAAAATGAAAGCATAGAGCTCACATTAAAGGAGCTTTTTCTTGTTACCCACGGTTTTTCAATGTTTATCCTTATTAAACCGGGTTCATCACTCAGTATATACAGGCATCCTTTAATTACCATAAAGTCATAAACAGCACTGCCCTGTGAATACAAAAGCTCTGCGTTCTTTGAGTCTCCT
>CAYSKJ010000206.1:0-4818 GCA_964431655.1 uncultured bacterium
TAATGAGATACAGACCAATGTTCAGCTTCAGAAAAAGCTCTGCAATTACGCACCTTTTTATGTGCTGGGTCCTATCGTTACAGACCTCGGTGTGGGATATGACCATATAACCTCAGCTATAGGGGGAGCAATGGCAGCCTATTTCGGAGCGGATTTTCTCTGCTATGTCACTCCAGCTGAACATCTGGGACTCCCTACGCTGGAGGATGTGAAAAGAGGCGTTATTGCTTCAAGGATTGCTGCAATTTCCGCAGACTTTGCCAAAGGCCACAAACCCACAATTGAAAAAAACCGGTTGATGTCAAAACTGCGCAAAGAAAGAAAATGGACTGATTTAGCCGAACTTTCAATTGATCCGTCCAGGATAAAGGATTACAGAAAAGACCTGAGTTCCGAGTCTGATGGTATTTGCACCATGTGCGGGGATTACTGCGCTATTAAGAAGCTGGAAGAAGTACTGGACAGAACCATTTAAAAATAACAGCTCATCGAACAGGAAAACTCTATTGTAGAATAAGGGGTTCTTTCTCAAGCACTTCCCTTATGGTAAATACTTTGCCGTCTCCGCTGCGGGACCGGGCTTCCTCAAAGGTATCATAGAGCCCGAGATAAAGAATATAGGTCCTTATTCCATCCGAATCCTTCATTACCAGGAAAAAATCACCGGAATTCTTTACAATATTCAGGAATGCCTGCTGGAATACAGAGATCTCAGGCCTTTGAAAGGCAGCCTTTCTTATTGTGAATTTATCCGGGAACTGGGAGATATATTGGCCAAAGCGTACACATAGATGATTCAGACGGTCCACGCTTTTTTCAGGGTAAACATTATGGATAAAGCTGTTTTTTAGCTCTGAGAAATGATCTGGCTGATAAACCTGAACTTGGGCATCGCTTTCAGGTTCTTCCTCGAATGGTTTATCAATAATATCCAGATCGATATACTGGTCACCGGGTTCGATGGTGGGCAGATCAGGTGTTTCAGGGATTGTCTGAATTATATCATCTTCGGTTTTTATGCTTGGCCTAACAGAAGGTACTGCGTTGCGGGGAGGTGCATCATCCTGGATATTTTCCGGAAAAGAGGCCCCTTCTTTTATATTATGGCTGAATAGACTCTCGTCTTTTTTCTGTAGCCCTGAAAAATAGAGGGAAAGATATATTAGAATTGCTAATAAAAGCAGTGTAGCCAGGCTGAGAACCCATCTTGCTGTCTTTGCTCCCTGACTGCGCTCCATGCTGTTAAGTGTTTTTGCTAGCTCTTCATCATTATAATCGATTTCAGGTTCAAAGTTGTTATCAGCTGATCCATCCCTTTTGCTGTCCTGGCTGGTATTTGCTTTGGAGGCATTCTGGGCATAGACATTTTCAAATTTGATAGTGTCATCAGATATAAGGCTCTCTTCTTCATCTTCTTCGTGGACCTGAACCATAACCGAAGTGATATTGTCACTGCCGTCTATAGCTTTTGCCCGCTCAATCAGTTTATTTACCTTCTGGTCTATCATAAGATTATCCGAGAGTACCTGGGTTATGTCGTCAACATCAAGGGGATTTGAAAGTCCGTCGGAACACAGCAGAAATATGTCATTATTATTAAGCTGACCCGATATAATAGGTATTTTAAGTATTTTTTTACTGCCGATGGATTGGGTTAAAACATTCTTATATCGGTGTTCCTTGGCTTCCTGAAGGCTTATCATACCTCTGTCAAGCTGTTCCTGAACAAAGGTCTGGTCTTTTGTTATCTTAATAAGCTCATTGTCCCGGAAAAGAAATATAGGGGAATCGCCTATATTAGTGGACCAAAAGGTATTTCCCTGCAGGAGAAGGACACAAAGGGTAGTGCCCATACCTTTTTTATTGGGGTCAATGTGGGCTTCACTGCTTACCTCATGATGAATGTGGTTTATGACCTCTTCAAGTATTACAGGAATATTGTCCGTCTCCTGGAGATCGAATTTTCTCAGCAGTGCAGGAAGCTTCTGGGTAGCCAGCTGGGATGCAACCTCCCCGGCCTGGTGCCCGCCCATTCCATCAGCTACAACATATAACTGCAATTCTTCGTCTATCAGCCAGCTGTCCTCATTATGCCTTCTTTTCAAACCTACATCCGTATTTCCATAGGAATGAATCTTCATAAAATATTATCTGTCCTTATAGATATTTTATATTTTTATCAAGCCATATCCGGTAAGGTTCGGAAATATCAATTAAATCCAGGGATATTATCTGGGGGGTTTCATAGGGATGATATTTGCGGATTTCTTCTTCGATAACCTTAAATAGTTCTGCCCTGGTTTTTATGCTGAGAATATATTCATTTTCCTTCTGCATCTGGTTATCCCAGGAGTAGATGCTAGTGACAGGTCCACTGATCTGGCAGCAGGCAGAGAAACGGTTTCTTACCAGGTAATCGCTGATTCTGTCAGCTTCTTCCTTGTCAGGGAAGGTTGTTATTATTTCTATAAAGTTTGAAATCATAACCCTGTTAAAGATGCTCCTTCATAATTTTTTTATATTGTTCAACACCCGGCTGGTCAAAAGGATTAATTCCAAGCATAATTCCTTCAAAAACGGTGCTTATTTCAAAAAACATTATAAGTGAACCAAGGGTTTTTTCTTCAATCCTTCTCATGGTTATGCAGCAGCTTGGCCTGGAATCTTCATAAAGAGCCCTTTGATTTGCAAGACAGGCTGTTTTCAGCAGTTCACCGAATTTGCCCTTATAGAGGCCAAGGGGTTCAGGCATGGGCTTAACGGAAATTTCATCCCTGAACTGTTCAATTTGAATGAAGGTGATGCATTTGTCTCTGCGCCCTTCCTGGTGCTGCTGAGTCTGACTGTGCATATCTGTTGTGCCAACTGCAAGCATTGGTGTCCTGCCGATCCCCTTTTTCCCCAGACTTTCAGAAAACAGCTGGATATACCATAATCCAAAGTGCTGAAGCCTGTCGCTATAGGGCATTATTACGGAAATATCTATTCCCTTTTTGTGAAATAAATAGCCTGTACCTGCATAAAGCAAAGCAGGGTTGAGGCCCGGATCATGTGCAAGAAATGAATCCAGGGAGTCTCTTGCTCCCCTTAAAAGTGCATCAGTGTCTATACCAGCAACAGCGCTGTTCAGAAGTCCGGCAACGCTAAGCACACTGAACCTGCCGCCAATGTTTTCGGGCATGATCATTGTGTGTAGACTGTATTTTCGGCCGAAGGTTCTTAAAATACTTTTTTCACTTCCTGTTATTATTGTTATTCTATTGGTTATATCAAGACCTGCATCCTTCATCAGATTATAGAAGTAGCTGAAAGATGCCAGCGGTTCAAGGGTACTGCCTGATTTTGAGATTATTATCAGGTGAAGCTTGTCGATTTCAACAAGATCTGCAACCTCTCTCAATGTTTGAGGATCAAGGTTATTGCCAAGGAAGAAAAGCTTGGGGCAGCTGTTGCCCAGATTATAGTAAAGGCCTTTGATTGCCTGTATTAAGGCTGTGCTTCCGAGATAAGAGCCCCCGATTCCGAAGGAGATTACATACCTGCAATTGTTACGTATATATTCAGCTCTTCTTTTTATGCTGTCTGTTACATCCTGGTTTTGGAAAGGCAGGTCCAGAAAAAGAGCCTTCTCGTTGTGCTCCAGTGTCTTTCCTTGCCTTATGGCGTCAATCTCATCTAAAGCGGCTGAATTAATGAGGGACAGGGCTGATAATTCCGATTTAGCAAGCAGGCCGGGAGAAGTCAATCCTTTGTCTGAAAAACAATGAGAAAAATCAAAGGACAGGCCGGCCTCTTTAATGTCAATTATCATTAGAATTCTGTTCTGTTATGGATGAAATTATACCTATAAATTCCTGAAATCCGGTGTCGGGTATGATTATGGAAGATCTCTTTCCGCTGGCTTCTGTAATTCTCAGAAATTTACCGTTATTGTTTTCTTTTAAATCAAAATAAAAGGTTTTCTGCTCAACCTTGAATGTTTTTGAAACTAGCTTCTGTTCCATTTTCTGCTGTTCTGTTCCTCCGCTTATTTTATTTTTCTAATATTTAGGAAGTTTGTCTGTGGAGCATTTTCTTTTCTGTCTGAAAGTCCTGCTGAATATAATATTATATCGCCATGCTCCAAAGAGTATATCTCACGAGCTTTTTCCACCGATTCGTTAATGAGTTTTTCAAAATTCTCATTATAGTCTATTTCATAGGGGTATACGCCCCAGTGTATCAGAAGTTTTTTTATTATTTCCCGGGTGTGGGTGAATGCCAGTATGGGGCTTTTAGGCCTGTACCTTGATAAAAGGCGGGCAGTCTTTCCTGTTTTTGTAGTGCATATAAGGCATTTAGCCATTAGCTCATCTCCTGCAACCATTATCGATTTTGCTACAGCATCAGCAATCCTGTCATCCGAGATCAGCTGGCGCATATATGTTTCTTTGCTTGAAGAAATCCAGCCTTCAATCTTGCAGGCAGTCTTTTCAAGAATCTGGACTGCTTTTATCGGGTGTTTTCCAACAGCGGTCTCACCTGAAAGCATGACTGCGTCGGTACCATCCAGTATAGCGTTTGCAATGTCGCTTATTTCTGCTCTTGTAGGTTCTTCGTTTACTATCATGGATTCGAGCATCTGTGTCGCAACTATTACAGGTATCCCATACTTATTGGCCTTCTCAATTATAGATTTCTGATGAATAGGTATATCGAAGCAGGATGTTTCAATTGCAAGATCTCCCCTGGCTACAACTACAAAATCGGAGTTTATAATTATCTCATCAAGATTTTCAATAGAGCTTCTTGTTTCTATCTTTGAGCCAATTAAGAGTT
>CAYSKJ010000207.1:0-4766 GCA_964431655.1 uncultured bacterium
TTGTAATATGTGATGTTATACCGCTACCAGTTATCTTGGACACAAAATTAGCTTGAATTTGAAAAAGAAGGAGGCTGTATTTTATGTTCAGAAGAGAAAGGAAAAGTAACACTCTACCCGCATGGGGGGGTGAATCATCTGTCTCATATGTCTCTGTGGTTACTAATGTAGGTTACTGCAAAAACCTGATGTATTTTATGCTTTAAGGAACATGAAATTTCTGTATTATCAAGCAAAATCTAAAAATAAGAGGGCGGTCTGAGCCTTTTTATTCACTTCTTTTACTGACGAAAAAAAAAGAAGAACCGTCCCTTTTGCTTTAATTTATTGCCCTCCGCAGACTGGCCATACATAATTTTCAAAGGATTTATTTGAGTCTTTCACCCGTCCGCTGTGCAGGTAGATGTCCCATGCAATGCCGTCATAGTAGGCAAAGGTAGTGGATGTCCAGTAGCAGACTGACTCTATACCGCTAAAAGGATGACTGTCCGGCAGTGAGACATTATAGCTTCCAAGGTCTATAAGGCTGTAAAGCTCAAGAATGTTGGGAAGGCGCCAGTTGCAATGGCCTGCATGATCCAGGGCATTGCACCAGTCTACTGCATCATCCCAGATTTTGCTTCCAGAAATGTTTGCATTCTGTGCCCACATAAGCCCTGTTAGATTGTCCGTTACCGTCCCGTCTCCATTATCAGTAAAACGGGGATCAGGCCACTGGACTCCCATCTGATAATAACCGTCATCTCCATTAATATAGGATATGGTCTGGCCTGTTGCGGGAACAGGGGCATTAGAATCTGATATACCGCGGACCGGCCAGACATAGCATGTGCTGGTCTTATCCAGATACAGCGATTCTCCCCACTTTATGTATACATACCAGGCATTAGAGGTATCGCCGGCATAAGTGGATGATGACCAGTAGTTGTAGGGCTGAACATCAGTGAAGGGATGGCCGTCAGCAAGTCCTGGGCTGTATTCTCCCTTGTCAATAAGGCTTAAAAGCTCGCGCCTGTTGGGCATGCGCCAGTCAGAATGGCCTGCATGGGCAAGTACATTACACCAGTGAATGGCATAGTCCCATGTCATATCACCATTAAGATTTGCATTCTGTGCCCACATAAGCCCGGTTAAACTGTCGGTTACCGTTCCGTCTCCGTTATCAGTGAAACGGGGATCGGGCCACGGTACTCCCGTATGCAGATCTCCGTCATCTCCCGTCCTGTATGATGTAATCTGGCCTGTTCTAGGGACATGAGCCTGTGTTGCTGCATATATAACAGCAGACATGGCATTGGCATCACCCGAGATAAGCATCTGTTCCCAGGTATTATCAGCATGCCTGAGCCATATATCACCTGAAACGCCTGCACAAAATAGGAGATCATCCTTGTCGCTGTCTGTAAACCTGCCTCCAATCATTGTCTTATAAGGCATGTGAATGAGGGTTGACCATAGCATTGTTTCAGAACAGAAATAGCAGGTCCTGCCCTGATATGCTATAAAAAGCTCTTTTCCGCTTCCTCCTGTTATATCGCCTGATGAAATTCCTGTACCCTGATCAGGTACTCCCCATGTAAGCCTGTTGAACTGAATGCCCTTACCGCTTTTGTTCTTTGATACCCAGACAGAATTCTCCTTTATGTCCCTTTCAGGATCAAAGGGAGATTCCACTGCTATCTGAAAGTCATTGCTTTTATCAGGAATATACCTTATCAAATATACCCCAAGACCAGGAAAAACTGCTGCTGCTTCATCATGGCCATTACCTGTAAAATCAGCACTGATTACCTGGGATGGGGATACTGCAGCTATTTCTGATGATGATTCTGTGGCAAAATCATAGACATGCATGCCCTCGCGACCTGTAAAGGCAAAGATCAGTTCACCGTTCCCGTCAGCGTTCAGGTCTGCACATGCTAAAACTGAAGCAGTATCAGGACTGATATTATGCCACCCTGTATCATACTCCAGGCAGTTGATCCCCTTATTTATTCCTGTCCCTGCATTGCTGTTAGATACTATGATGATACAGGTTCCTGAAGCATCTTTATGTGCCAGTGTAAAATCAGCCAGGCCTGCTGATGAACCACATAGCAGATTCCAGTAATTTGCAGTCATATCATAGTTATAAAGTGAGCCATCAGAAAACCGCGCAACAAGATCAAGACTCCCATTGCCGGTTATATCTCCTGACATCATCTTGTCAGCTGAGATTCCATCCAGAATTTTCTTCCAGAATGAACCCCTGGACAGCATATACTGCCATTTGTATATACCGGTTACCCCCTCCTGTTCTATGCTTAATATTGCCGGCAGAAACCTGCCTGATCTGGTAGTATCAGCTATCAGTACAGACGACAAAGACATGAAGGCAAAAAAATAAAAAAAGGCTCTTCTCATGCATTTCTCCTTAATTTATCATTCAAGATATAAAGAACATCAGGTCAGAATTAATTTTCATATCAAAGGCTTTAATTTATAAGGGAGCCTTGTTTTTAAGAGCGCTTACAGCCGAAGATTTGCCTAATACAATCAGGCAATCACCTTCATTAAGCTTTTCTGAAGGGCTGATTGCAGTGATTTGCTTACCATCTCTACGGATTCCTGCCAATGTTACACCGTATTTCTGGCGGAACTGAATGCCTGCTACAGTCATCCCAGCAATATCAGATCCAGGAGATATTCCAACTTCGGCTATATCGAAACTGTCTTTGCGGTTACCGCCTTCTGGCTCCCTGTATTGATTCAGGATAAACTCTGCATCCTTCAATGCCAGGGGAGGTCCCATTATAAGAAGGATATCTGCAGGAAATATTCTAAAATCAGGTTTAGGATCATAAAAGACTTCGCCTCCCCGGCTTACTGCCAGGATTGAAATTCCTGATGAAGAAAGAGGAATATCTCTGATTGTACTCCCAGCAATGGAGGCATCTGATCGTATGCGCACCTGAAGAAAGGATATGGGCCAGCTAATATTTCCAGGGAGAAAATCTATGGCATGGGTCAGGGTATCTGCAGCCTGCTCTGATGCATCAGCAAACGGCCTCAATATAATATGGGCGCCTGCCCGGGAAAGCTCCTGCGCATCCTGTTCACTGTCTGCAGTCAGGGCAATCCTGTTTCTATAATTCCTGGCCTTGAGGTTTTCAATTACCGAAAGATTAATCTTTTTTGAACGTATTGTGCTTATGAACCATAGAATCCTATCCAGTGCAATCTGGTCATACAGCTCACTGTTTGTAATATCGCCATAGAGCACTGATACCCCTTGTTTTCGCCATTTTTCGAGTGTGCTTGGATCAAAATCTATACACAGGACTTTTTTATTGCGCCTTAGCAGGTATTCCATAAGGCCGCTTCCATAACTGCCAAGGCCTGCAAGAATCATTTCATCTGTGCCTTTGGTGTCCGCAGTGCTTATTGCAGCTTCCCTGTAGGCGTCTTTTTTCTCAAAAACCCTTAAAGGCTTAGACAGGAGTCTGTAAAGCTTTCCGGAATAGAGAATCATGTAGGTTGAGGTAAAAATTGTAATAATACCGACAAGGGTAATCAATCCCATAATTTGATCTGTAATGTGACCAAGGCTCAGGCCTAAGGCGGCGACAATAAGAGAAAATTCGCTGATCTGGGCTACTGTAAGTCCCGCAAGGAATCCCGTGCGTCTTCTGTATCCCATTAAACCCATAATAATAAGCACAATCAGGGGATTGCCTATGAGGACGAACAGGGAAAAAGCGAGAGAGGGAAATATCTGGTCGCTTACCATGGACAGATCCAGGCGGGATCCAAGGCTGATAAAGAAAAAGAGCAGGAGAAAATCCCTGATGCCAGTCAGCCTTGAACCAATTGAATCCTTGTAATCCGTTGATGCCAGAGAGATGCCGGCGAGGAAAGCACCGACTTCTTTGCTGAAGCCCAGCCAGTCGCTTCCCGCCCCCAGTATTACCGCCCAGGCAATCGCAAAAAGGGTTAAAAGCTCCATTGAACGGCTCAAAAGTCTGGTAAGATACGGTATAACAAATTTTGTAATTAATGCAATGCCGGCAAGGAAGGCCAGACCCTTAATTATAAGCAGGAATATGGAGATGTAGGGGCTTCCTACTGACTCCAGCGATGATCCGAAAGCGGTCAGTCCCACAAGAGCCAGGATTGCTGCAATATCCTGAACTATCAGGAAACCAATGGCAATTTGTCCGTGGAGGGAATCAATCTCTTTTTTCTCAGACAGCAGTTTCACAATGATAATCGTGCTTGAAAAGGTCAGGGCTACCGCTACATAACCGGCACTAAGGGGACTGATGCCCATTGCAAGGGCAATTGCAAACCCGATAACAGAGGTAAAAACTATCTGTCCCAGACCCGTGGCCAGGGCAACAGGACCAGTGGTCTTTATGAGCTTTACATCCAGTTTTAGTCCCACGATAAACAAGAGTATTGAGATTCCAATATTAGCCAATAATTCAATCTGTTCAAAGCTGTGAATATAACCCAATACAGCCGGCCCTGCTATAATACCCGTTGCAAGAAACATTATTACCAGGGGCTGGCGCAATTTTTGCCCAATCAGGCCTATAAGGGTCGACATCCCTAAAATAGCAGCGATTTCAGCAAAAGTACCGGCCTCAAGCATGATTTATAATAGTACCCTTTCTTTATAAAGGCTTATGCCTAAACTCTTGATAAACAAAAAACTATACCTATATATTGTGGTTATGTCAAAATTTTTCTGTAAATTTTTTTATCATGTATCCTGAGTTACCTTG
>CAYSKJ010000208.1:0-4689 GCA_964431655.1 uncultured bacterium
CACAAAATTACCATCAGGAGCTATTTTTGAAACGAAGATGTCAAAATCGCCGCTGGATTCAAGGTGAGTATCGCCAAAATCTGGACTGCCTGTGTATCTCCCGGTAATTACAGCATTACCATTCTGGTCTATTGATATGCCTGTTGCGATATCTATTCCGCTTCCCCCTGCTCTCTGCGCCCAGATATATTCCCCGGATGCACTGAGCTTCGCAACATAGACATCGCTTGAACCACTGCTTGAAAGGTAAAAATCACCAATTTGAGCGTTATCATCGAAATATCCTGTAATGAAGATATTTCCAGAACTGTCAATTCCAATACCTGTTCCTGAAACAGATACTGTGCTTTCAATAACATTGGCCCAGAGGAATGACCCGGAAGGGTCTATTTTTGCAGCAAATGCACTTATGCCATCACCATAGAGCAGAATATCACCAAAATAAGATTCTCCGGAGAAACTGCCCGTTATATATGTATTCCCAAAAGGATCAGCAGCAATAGCATACCCCCCGTCAGAGTAAATACCCGCTCCCCCGCCTTTAACTGCCCACAGAAAATCAGGTGCCTGCGAAAAACAGGATAAACTTGTAAACAAAATTATAATGATGCCGACTGATAGCTTCTGACAAAGGGCTATTAGTTTTAGGTAAATCAGCATTAAATATATATATACTAAATTTTATTTTTTGTCAAAAAAAAGTTTGCGGCCAATAACCGGTGATTCACCCTTAGCTGTATTTTCCTAAAAATCATAAATTCATAAGACTGGCCTGAGTTCCGCTAATTAAAGCATTAATATATGTTATGAGGATGGATTTAGCTGACATTCCGCTGAGAAGCAACCCTTTATCTGCAGCCTCTTTGAAAAAAACCAGGATACCTTTGACCAGGGGCAGTAAAAACTGTCGCTTAAGAAGAATTCTTTCTCCTATGGAAATACATAGAATTTAATGCCTTCATAGGTCCAGCTGGGAAGCTGCATAACTGCATCCCTCTCCGCCTCGCTTATGGTATAAAGATGGCCTCCCCTGACATGGTTGAAAAAGCGGTAAACGGGAGTCGACTGGTTTACCTGGTATTCATACACACAGAATTTTACACCCTCATAGTTGTACTGGGGGAGCTGCATTACCGTATCCCTCTCTGCTTCGCTTATGGTGTAAAGATGAATGCCCGTCCTGGTGTTGAAAAACCGGTAGGCGGAACAGCTGTCGTTCACCTGGCTGTCATGGACAAAGAACTTAATGCCTTCATAATTCCAGTGAGGCAGGTTCTCCTGGACATATTCCCTTTCAATCTCGCTTATAGTGTATAGATGACCTCCCCGGACCGTATTGAAGAAACGGTAGACCGGAACCGTAATTCCGCTCTGGGTAACGTTCATCTGCCTGTATGCTGTATTATTGCTGTTATTGGGATCCTCGGGGGTGATATTGGTCAGGATGACAGTGATTGTGTAAGCACCGTAGGCCATTGAAGGGCTGGTATTCCATTCTGCCGGCGCATCGGCAAATCCCTGCGGGGCTATGCTCCCGAAATTGCAGTCATCTATAAAAACGGGGTTCTGGCTTCCCGGGGCAGTATAGTAGAAGCTGGCCAGACCCGAGGCAATACTTTCATTACCTATGTTCCTGACCCTTGCATTCAGGTTTATGGTATTACCGGGCACAAAATCAGCTGCCTGATAGGTTATATCGCTGGGCTTTATGGATGCATCGGTACTCTGGGTACCTCCGGGGCCCTCCCAGCCTGCTATGCGGGCAAACATCCACCATGCAGCAGCCCCCTTAAGGACGCAGTTCAGCCTCATGGAATGGGCGCAGGAATCGCAGTTTCCTGCTATCAGCGCCAGCTGGGTGCCAGGATTGGCGTCTATCCAGTCCTGAGCCCAGTTAGAGTCCTGATAGCCGTCTCCATTACTGTCATAATCGCAGTTATCAGTGCATAAAAGGGGCATATAGTTTACCAGGGCATCGGGGTCATAGCTTTCTATATCCGCAAAATCAAAAAGCACCTTCCCGTTGGCTATGCAGTAGTCCCTGATCTGCTGGTTCCTGATGTTCAGATTGCCGGAAGCTCCTGAACCGTCGAGATGCCCGGTCATGTAGATGAATGTTATATTGGGATAGCTTTGCTCCAGCTGGTTCATGGCATTCAGGTAGGTATTTATCCCCTGCTGGGTATTATCGGAACAGCCTCCGCACCATGACCACATCACCACATTCCTGTCATTCCCGGGCAGTCCCAGCATATTGATCGTCTCGTCCCTCCAGGTAAGGTCGCCGTTATGGCCCAGATCACCTGGAGCCCAGTAATCATTGAAGAATACACCCTCTTCCAGCCCCCAGCCTGAAATATCAGAACTATAGACACCTCCCAGGGTGTCTTCAAGGGCCTGCATTCCTGTCACCAGCTGACTGCCGTGGGATGTATGGCCGTATCCTATCCTGAGGCTGTTCTTGACTGCCTGTATCCATGAATCCGGAATCTGTGTATAATCGGTGCAGTTATGGTCTATAATAACAGCTTCCTGGGCGATGCCAGCAAAAGGAAGCCACAGAAGCATCAAAATTGACACTATCAGGAATCTTTTCATGGTCCTATTCCTCCCTTGATAACAAATATAGAGTTTCAGCTATTATAATAATTATAAAATCATGAAAAGTCAAGAACCAAAATCACTGCATTAAACTGTATAAGATTCCCGTAATGCCCTTCTTAGAGAGGATATACATAGAAGCATATACCCTCGTAGTTCCACTGCGGAAGGGCTGATACATTATCCCTTTCGGTTTCGCTTATGGTATAGAGATGCCCGCCCCGGACATGGTTGAATAAACGGTAGACAGGAATAGTGCCTGCTGCCTGTCCGGCATGGACATAGAACTTGATTCCCTCATAGCTCCACTGGGGAAGCTGCATAACTTCATCCCTCTCCGTCTCGCTGATGGTATAAAGATGGATGCCTGTTCTTGTATTGAAGAACCGGTAGGTCGGACTGCTTCCGGCCACATCCTCCTCATAAACCTGGAATTTGGGTCCTTCATAGCTCCAGTCAGGCAGGTTGTTCATTATATAATCCCGCTCAATCTCGCTTACTGTATAAAGATGGCCTCCCCTTGCCGTATTGAAAAAGCGGTAAACCTCGCCTTTATTCATGGAAATGCCTGCAATATGAGCAACCGTACCAATGGCAGCTTTGGTAAAATCCATGAAATATTCAAGGTTCAGATGGACCAGCCTGTCATTGGTTGTATGATAGAAGTCATTAAAATCATTTACATCGTCTTCTATGCCGAGTATTGCTGAATAACCGTAATTCCAGAAGGATGAATGGTCGCTGTAGGTAAGGCCGTTGGAAACTATCTGAGGCACCAGGTCCAGGTCATAAATGTCAATAACATCCGCCATGGTATTGGCCAGAACCATGGTCTCAGGTATCTGATTCTGCTTTGCATGCAGACGGACAACCGGAGTGCTGTCAGTATCCCAGGCAATCATGTCCAGGTTGACAACGCCCAGTATATCCATGCCCTGATTATAGGCATCCTGGGCATAGTAGTAGCTTCCTACGAGCCCCTGCTCCTCCCCTGTCCAGAGGGCAAATATTATGGAATAGTCAAACTGGTACTGGGAAAAAAGCTCCGCGGCCATCATGACCGCGACAGAACCGCTCCCATTGTCATCAGCTCCCGGGGATACCGAACCGGAAGGCATACTGTCAATGTGGGCACAGATAATATAATATGAATCCGGGTACAGAATTCCGGTCTGCTTGGCTATGACATTCCTGCTGCCGGGGCCTGAAAACAGGTGATATCCTACCTGCAGACCGAGGTCTTCAAAGAACTCATATGCATACTGGGTTGCTTTTTGAATACCCTCAGTATAGTATGAATTCCGGCTGGTTATGGTATAATCCGAACCCCCGATCTCCACCGGCCATTCACCGCTGAGCCCCCCGGTATAATCATAAAGGATTCCGGTTGTAACATTGCTAATAATACCATCTATTACAGGATTATATGTAACTTCAGCCTTCGGGAAATCCTGCCTGCCGGACCTGTAAGGCTTTTGGGACAGGAAAATCTTTCTTATCCAAAGGCTGTTTCCCGAAAGCTTTTCGGCCTGTTCTGAATCAGCCTTTACAACCATATCACTGCCGTCCCGGAAAAGAACTTTCTGGCCTTCAAGAGCCTTTTTTGGATCACGCGCTCTCTGGGCATTGACAATATAATACTGATTGTCGCGAATATCCCTGTCCGCAATGACATAGTCAATGCCATGGGAGTCTAGGACTTTGTAATCCTTTGCATATACCCCTATCAGTATATGATCATTTATGAAATCATAAAGAACAATCCCGTATTCCTCTATTGTATCCATGTGAATAGAACTTACGGCAACCAGATCGATCTGCGGCCTGGGCGAGCTGATGCCGGCCGGAGAAAAGATCCCTGAAAACAGTATAAAAAACATCGCAACTGAAAAAACTCTATTATTCATAGTACCTAACCTCTTTTTAATATATTTACAGAATAATTATAAAATATCATTACGAGGTTAGCAAGATATTGTTAGAATTTTGAAGGCTATGTTTTATGCTTTCATATACAGGTCATGCCAAAATTTTCCCTTGATTTGATAAAATTAATTAAGTTTCAAAAAATGTTTGAAATTATAAAAT
>CAYSKJ010000209.1:0-4649 GCA_964431655.1 uncultured bacterium
CGGGACAGAATGATTTCAGCAAGCCTTACACCGTCGATCTTTCCTCCAAGACCTATATCCATCAGTATAAGATCAACTGCTGTCTCCTCATTTAGTAGTTCCAGGGCCATCTCTCCGTCGTATGCGGTAATTACGTTGAAATTGTGTTTTGAGAGCACCGCTGCTTCATACTTTGCAGTCAAGGTGTCATCTTCAACCAGCAAGAGAGTGTGTTTGGTCTTATTTTCCATTATGCTGTTATACTAACATTACTTTTGTTTTGTTTAAAGAGAAAAGAAAAGCAAATATTATGCTTCAACTGTCCTAAGCCGGGCTGAAAAGGCACCCAGTGTGTAGCCGTTATGAAGCCCAGATATTATGGGCGAAAGCCCGCCCCTTACATAAAGGCCGGCAAGCATTTCACCGTAGACAAAGAGACCGGTTATGGTCCGGAAGGTCTTTTTTTCAAATCCTCCCTTATCGCTGTAGATTATATTATCCATAAAAGAAGGTGGTGCATACCTCTGTATAATATAGTCTTTCCGGCTGCTCTGCCTTAGAAGCTCTTTCCAGCCGGGTTCTGAATAACTGGAACCAGCATAAACACCCTTAGATGCATAATAATCTACGGGTTTGATAATGTAATCCTCCCTGTCCCTTGAATAAGCTTCCTGTAAATGTTCTTCCTCAAGTTTTTGAGTAAAGGGGATATGCCTGTCAATAAAAAGCCTCTGTTTTGGTGAAAGATGCTTTTGGAACAGAGGTTCATGCAGGACCTGAAAATATTTCTTGGTATGAACTATCTGGGTCTTAATGCTTCCTATGATGCATGTTCTGCCGGCATACAGGCCCTCAATGAAAGCAGGGATTTCTTCATAGCGCTCCATCATGTCTTTGGTGACAAGCCTTCTGTATACTATATCTATCTTTCTGTCCCGGTGATACATATATCCTTTGGCTGTTTTTATTTCCCCTGGATCAGCGATTATACAGCGGAAACCCTTTAATTCAAATGCCCTGGCAAATTCCTTAAATTCTACAGGACTGGCGCTGTCCATAAAATCAACAATAGCTACAAGGGTTTCTGCCCTGCTTTTTTCATGTATACCTGTGTTTTCTGCATATTGTTTATATATACCCGCAACTGTATTAACCCAGCTTTCAAAGAGTTCAAAACCTGTGCATGATACAGCTCCGCTGAAATCCTTCATTATCCGGGAGCCGGCAAGCAGGTCAGCCAGCTCTTTCTGCTCTATCATGGCTGAAGTCCCGTCCGTATTCAGCTCGCAGAACTGAAACTTTCCGGGAGCATAATAAAAAAGGTCAAAGCGCCCCATGGGAACATTGCAGTCATAATAATGGGGAAGCCTGATAAGGCTGTCAAGCCTTTCATCAAAACCGAAGAGTCTGCGTATGTCAGGCATGTTCATGTAGAGATAGACGGACCGGTTGATTATTTCAAACATCTGCCTTAAGGCTTCCTGAAAGGAATTGATATCTTCGGGCATATAAAGTTTCGGAATATAAAGAAAAGGCACTGGCTTTCCCTTATAAACCGCCCTGGAAACGGCTACATCCTTTTCCAACCTAAGGTAGTCATTTATATATTTCCCCGGATTTTCCAGTATGGACTTCAGCATCTGTCTTTCAATCATTGCTTTCTCCCTGCTTTCCCGCACAAACCTCTACAGCCCTTAAGAACTCTTTTATATCCCTCTTATAAAGCTTTTTCAGCCACCTTGATATACTGCCGTGCTCTCTGATCTTATCCATAAATAAAGACAGGTATTTATGTTCATGCCGGTTCAGGGCTTTTTTGCTCTGGTTTATGATAAATTCCTTCAGGTTCAGGAAGGATTCATCAATTTCTGGTGGAATTTTTGCCAGGCCTGAGTTCTGTTTTTTTACCCAGGAATCTTTATAAAATAAGCTTCTTTCATAAAGCTCATCCAGTAAGCTCTGTGAACAGAAAATTGCCTTTGCTATTCCGGCTACGGCAAAACCGAAGGGATAGGGCAGAGAATCAGCAGGCCTCATCTCTATGAATTTTTTCAGTCGGATATCGGGAAAGACCATGCTTAGCACATGTTCCAAATCTTTCTCATCAAATTCATGGTTTACCAGAATATCTCTTAGTTTGTCTGCTCCGGTAAAAATCTCATTTTTCCCTTTCCTGAGGAAAATGGGAGGTGTATTTAGCAGATATTGGGCATAGTCCCTGAAACCGAAGGCCTTATCCAGGGAACCCGGGACCATTTTTGACCTGTCTTTGTCCGTATTGTTCCATATCAGCACCCTGAGGTTCTCCCCCGGGTATAGTTCTCCTTCAAATATAACTGTGGAATCAAAAAGGTACGAAAGGACGGGGGAAATAAAGTTTGCCACGCGGAATTTCTTTATAAAATCCGCCTCATCCGAGTAGTCAATGGAAACCTGGGTCGCTGCAGTTCCTTTCATCATGTAGTGGCTCATACCCCCTTTAGCCATAAAGTAGTCATACATCATGCGGTAGCGTTTTTTGGGAAGTATCGGAAGTTCCGAGATCCGGGTACGGGGGTGATAGTTCAGGGACACAAGAGCCTGGTCAGGTGAGAGTAACTGATATATGTCATCTATTATAGTGCGATAGGTCCTATGTATTTCCTCCAGCTTTTTTAGAGGCTTAAGGCTTATCTCAAACTGTCCCCCGGGCTCAAAGGTTATGGTACTGCCATCCCTTTCGATGCCCAGGGGGTTATTATCCTCTTCAACAATAGTATTCCAGCCGCTTTTAATAAGCCTTTTTACAATATCCTTCTGCCCATTGGGCTCAAAATAGGCATAGCTTTTGAGGCTTTTCCTGTCCACCAGGAAATGCTCAAACTCAATTCCTAAATAGTGGTCATGGGGCCTTGCATGTTTTTTAAAATACCCCGACATCAGTTCTGTAAATCTAATGCTTTCCATCTAATGCTTAATATGCCTGCTTTTTTGGATGATATATAATATTTCTATGCTTTAGCAATCTCCCTGCCGAAGGCAAAGCATTCCTCAACAGCTTTATCATCAGGGTTCCAGAGGCATTTTAAACCGCTGTTAATCAATTCAAACCCTGATTTCTCAAGCATAGCATTGAGCCTGTCCACCGATTCTCCGCTCCATCCGTAACAGCCGAATGAACAGGCCTTTTTACCCTTGAACCTCAGTCCCTCTATCTCTTCCATCAGAGCAGCTGCTGAGCTTAGAATACCCTTGTTTATTGTTGGTGAGCCTACTGCTATTGCCTTTGATTTGAATACCTCGGTAATTATGTCGTTTTTATCGTATTTGGCGATATTAAGAAGTTTGATATTTACTTCAGGATCCTGGCCTTTTATCCCCTTTGCTATGTTCTCAGCCATTATTTTTGTGCCGTCCCACATGGTGTCATATAGAAGGGTTATCTGATTTTCCCTGTAATTTTCTGCCCACTGCATATACTTTTCAACTATCTGGACAGGGTTATCCCTCCAGATAACACCGTGGCTTGTGGCAATAATATCTATCTGCAGATTCATGGAAAGGACTTCCTTTATTTTCTTGCCGACAAGGGCGCTGAAGGGGGTCAGAATATTCGCATAGTACTTCATGCATTCAGCAAAAAGCTCGCATTGGTCCACCAGGTCATTGAACATATACTCACTGGCATAATGCTGACCAAAGGCATCATTACTGAATAGGATATTATCCTTTGTCAGGTAGCAGGCCATGCTGTCAGGCCAGTGAAGCATCCTCATTTCAACAAAAACAAGAGATTTGCCGTTGCCCAGATCCAGCTTGTCTCCTGTTTTAACCGGGATAAAATTCCAGTCTTCATGGTACTGCCCCTTCAATGACTTCACCGCGTTTTGGGTGCAGTATACAGGTGTATCAGGAATATGCTTCATCAGTTCCGGAAGTGCTCCGCTGTGGTCCACCTCCCCATGGTTTGCAATAATATAGTCAATCCTGCCCGGGTCAATCTCTTTTTTTAAATTATCCACAAACTCCCTGGCAAAGGGTTTCCAGACAGTGTCAATCAGAGCAGTTTTCTCTTCCCTTACCAAATAGGAATTATAGGTAGATCCTTTGTGGGTGGAATACTCATTTCCGTGAAATTTCCTGAGCTCCCAGTCTATCTTCCCGACCCAGTCTACATTATTCTTGATATGTATTTTCATCTTCTTCTCTCCTTTTCATAATATTAAATCTATGATTAACCGACAAATACAGTCTTTTTATCAGGCCTGGGGGCTTTTATGACCATAAAGATCAAATCCCTGTCACTCTCATTATACCAGCAGTGCAGTATATCCCTGGGTGATTCCACAAGAGAGTTTTTTTCAACTTTCTCCTTCTCATCCCCTATCTGGACAATCCCTTCACCATCCAGGACATAAAAGGCCACATCAACTGGCGTGATATGCTTCTTTAATGATTGCCCCGGTTTCAGGGTTATTACCGTCACCATGGCATCCTTCGTATTGTAGAGGTTCCTTGCATCCACATTATGGGCTGTATCCATAACATGCTGTTCAGACAGCTTTTTTACAGTTATCATACGGTATCCCTCCTTTTATTGAGCGTATTATATTTTACCCTTAAAAGACTCATTTGTTCCTAAAAATCTCTTATAAAACATTTATACGATAAATCCGAGCAAAAATCAAGAA
>CAYSKJ010000210.1:0-4571 GCA_964431655.1 uncultured bacterium
GCCTTTATCTGGATGATAGGATGATCCGGTAATCTTTTCGTACTGTCCTTTTGACAGCCAAATATGATAGCAGTACAGCACAACGGCATCTGCTTCTTTTTTATGACCATCCCTGCTTGTGTCAACTGCAAAATCGTAGATTTTATCTAATTCACCGTTTATTCTGTAATGATCAACGGCTTCTTCAAGCAGGTCTGCATAAACTGCAGACCAGTTAAATGAAATTAGTAACAGGATTAAAAGATAACACCTAAGGCGTCCCATCTTGGCTGTTTTCAATTCTCTTGATTAGTTTATGCATAAGAAGAAGGATTGCCCTGTCTTTCGGAAGACACTGGGATTCTCCGGAGGCACAGGGCTGAAAGTCACCAAAATTAGAGTAATTCGGCATATCTTTTGGTTCTGAATTTTTGTCCTGAAGGGAAAAACACAGCTGGCATGCCTTTGGCAGATGCTTTATATCCATTTCGTTCTCCTTGCTTATATTGCCAGAAAACTTTACATGATTTTTCCCTTTTTTGCAAGATTTATCAATTAAGGAAAGCATCAATTTTTCTATCTTGACATTTGCTGTATTCATCCTATTGTTTTAAGTGGCTTTAATTTTACCATTTTTGCATTAATTGCTCAGAAAGGAGTGTTATTATGTCCGAAGTTCAGATCACGTCTGTATTGCTTGATAAAACCAGCAAACTTTACAGCCTCATAGATTCTACTCTTCAGAGATTCATCAAGCTCACTGGTGCTCAGCGCGGTTTTCTAATCCTTGTAAATGATAAGGGCGAATTTGAAATAAAGATATCAAGAAATTTTGATAATAAGGATGAGCTTCTGGAGAGCGTCAATTTTTCAAAAAGCATATTAAACAAGCTCGTTACCGAGAAAACGCCCATACTGACCCACAATGCCAGCGATGACAGCAATATCGACCTTTCCAACAGCATTCTGAGCATGAGCCTTAAGTCTATTATCTGTGTCCCTCTCATTGTAAAGGACAATCTTATAGGTGCCATATACCTTGAAAATAATGAAATTTCCGGGCAATTCACGAATAAGCACCTTGAAAGCCTTGAAGACTTTGCCTATCGTGCTTCCATCAGTATAAAGGCAAAACTCGCAGCCTATTCCTGTTAGGTATTTTTTATTATTTCAGCAATGCTTTTCAGTATCTTGCTGTTTTGATCTTTTTCATTTTTCAGCATGAGTTCCGTTTTGGTGTCATTTGAAGAGGCGAAATGATTGCTGAGTTCATCAAGAACTTTCATATTTGCCTGCAGTCTTTTCTGAAATACAATCATTAGTCTGTGCAGATTCTGTATCTTTCTTGACGAATCATTCTGCCCTGAGGTTTCGGAACGGTGTTTCAGCTTTGTATTCTCTATCACCAGGGCTGCCTGTATGGCCAGAGACTGCAGGAATTCAGTATCTTCAGCGCTGAATTCAAAGGGGCTGTTCACCCTGTAGAAATTAAGAACACCGTGCATTATGCCCTTTGATATCATGGGAGTAAGGATAAATGAATCGATATTCTTTTCTTCCATTATTCTGAATATTTCATCTTTATCCATTTCTGTTTCGTCCAGCCCTGACCTGTTTATAATGTTTGCCGTAATTATGCTTTTGCTCAGAGCCAGTTTATCCAGGGCACTTACATCATTGCTGTTTCTTATGCTTAATAGCGGATCACATGGGAACCCGACAGCAATCATCTGCTTATATCCATCCTTTCTCGGAATCAGCAGGGAACCGTGATGAAGGTTCCTGGCTTCCAGCGCGAGCTTGAATATATTCTTCAGTATCTCAGTGAGGTCTTCATTGCTTGCCATCAAAAGGGCAACCTGGTTTAATACATTAACTTCTTTTATCTTTTCATTTAGCTTTCTTGTAATCTCATCAACCTGCACATAAAGCTGTGATATCTGCAGGTTCGAATCTACTGCCTTTTCAAACAGCTCCCTGTCAATCCCTTCATCCGCCTTTTCCCCCTCGTCATCTTCCGCAAGCTCCGGCTCCAGTATCAGCTCATCGGTATCAACATTCTCCTCGTAGTCTTTTGTACCTTTTTCCTTATCCAGGTAGGCCTTTTCCAGCCTGTCAAGTACGCTCAGGGGATCCTCAAGGTTAAATTGCAGTGATGGCTCTGTGGGTATCTGTTCAATTTTCTGCTTACCCGCTTCTTTTTGCCTGTCTGCCGCTTTCTCTATTACCGGCTCAGTAATGCTTTCTTCTACGCTTGTCTTTGAAAACCTGCCAAGATTCTTTGTTATCAGTTTCTTAATATTTGATGCATCATCAGATATAACAGGTATTTCAAATTCTTTTAATACATAATCCGTTGTTGCGTAGAGCACGCTGGTAAGAGTTTCAAAAACCCCTTCGCCGTTAATCGCTATGGCTTCATAATTTGGGCAGTTTCTTTTATTTAAAATATTGTTCAGCTCATTTAGTGTGAGTATCTTTGGCAAATCTCTTTTATTATACTGCATGACCAGGGGTATGGTCTCTATATCGAGCTTGTGCTCTTTCAGGTTCTCTGCCATGTCTTTGAGGTTTTCGATGTTCTGTGTCATCATATACCTCTGGGAATCCGCAACGAATACTACTCCGTCAGCACCTTTTAATACTGCTTTTCTTGTTGATGAGTATTTTGACTGTCCCGGTACAGTGTAGAGCTGCAGTTTTATCTTCATTCCTTTTATATGCCCAAGATCATAGGGCAGAAGATCGAAGAAAAGAGTCCTGTCCTTTTCGGTGTTCAGTGATATGAGTTTTGTCTCCCTGCCGGGGTCTGTTATCTTGTGTATATACCTAAGGTTGGTTGTTTTACCTGAAAGTCCCGGACCATAATAAACGAGCTTTATTATAAGCTCTTTTTCCCGGGCATTGAATTGTACCAATCTCAGACCCCTTATTTAGGATTTAGTAAAAATGCAATTAACATACTAATGGATTTTATTAAATTGGCAAAGAAAATTGTAATATCATTATTTTTAATAATTATTTGCCATATATGGATTATATTATATATTATGGTTCCGGCAAATATGCTTATCATGGGGAACTTATGAATAAAAAAAATGTAAAATGGCTCAAAAGCCGCAGGGTAAACAGCCCTTTCGTATATACTGTATCCATGTACTGCCTTAATTTCATACCCCGTTGGCTGGGCCATTCTATCGGATACTTCATAGCCATGGCAATATATATTTTTCACCGGACTGAAAGGCTTAATATCCAGTATAATCTGTCCATACTTCTGGAAAATAATAAGTCCTCTTTTTTTATAAAAAAGCTCAGCTACAGTATTATAAAAAATTTTATCAACAGCCAGATGGACCTTCTGAAATCCATCAAAAGCTTTTTACGCAATAAACCCTATGCAGAAAAAATTACCCTCATAAAAAAAAATGATTTCAAACCCCTTGATGATATGCTTTCCCTTAAAAGAGGCCTTATTCTTATAACCGGACATATAGGCTTATGGGAACTGGGGGGTGTTATCCTCAGCATAAATGGCTATCCCCTTACAGTAGTAACATACAGGGATGACAAGGATGTCCTGGAGAAAAAGAACCAGATGAGGGCATCCCTTAATATAAATACAGTGACCATAGGCCAGGGATATTTTGAATCTCTGAATATAGCCCGCGCTCTCAGATCAGAAGCCATAACCGCACTGCTTATCGACCGTCCGGTGACCAGAAATACCAGGGAGACTCTCCTTTTTGGCCGCAGATGCTATTTTTCTACAGATTTTTTCCTTCTTTCCAAGATCTCAGGAGCCCCCGTACTCCCGACTTTCATTGTCCTGGACAGGCCCGGGGGAAAATACAAAGCTATATTCGGCAAGCCCCTGGTTAAATGCAGCGGTTTGAATACACCTGAGACAGAGGATTATTTCAGGTATCTGATAAATCTTTACAAAAATATAATTCTTGAGTATAATAGCCAGTGGTATAATTTTTACCCATTTTTTGAGGAGACTTGGCAAAATGATAGTTCAGTGCAGTAACTGCAATTTTATATTCAGCCTGGAAAGCATTGATAATCCTGCCTGTATAAGATGCAAATCCCTGCTTGATCCTGATAACCTTAACCTTCTTTTTCCTGTATTTCAGACCAGAAGCCGAGAGGTTATTGAAAGGTTCACAAAGCTCACTGACGGATCGGCCTATTATTTCTCCATCTCCAATCCCAAAAAAACATACCAGTATGACATAGATAAAGACCAGATTGTCATCGGCAGGGTTGATGCTGATATAGCTCTGGATGACCCGCGAGTATCAAGGAAGCATGCCCTCATAGAAAGGTATAAGTATCAGTTCTATATAAGGGACCTCGAAAGCAAAAACGGTACCTTTATCAATGGAAACAGAATTATTGAAGGCAAGCTCAATCTTAATGACATAATATCTATTGGAATAACAAATCTGACTTTCCTGAAACATGAATAGATCTATTAAATTTTATTTTCTGCTGGCTATATGGTTAATCGCTTTTTTTTCCGGTTGCGACAGCTTTGACGAAGAGTATCTTTCCTATATCTATGTAAAGAACAATACAGGCTGTCT
>CAYSKJ010000211.1:0-4567 GCA_964431655.1 uncultured bacterium
AGCGACAGCTACAGGACGTGGCTCCAATGGCTTTTTTAATCCCGTTTTTTATGATTTGCTAAAACTTGCCTTTATCAGAGAAAAAGCCTCTAGAGCAGGTCAGAAGGAATAGGACAGGCCGTTAGTAAGCTGGAAATCATGCCTTTTCAGGTCCGAAAAGGGATGATTGTCATACCTGAAACTGGCATTTATACTGAAAGACAGGTTCTTATAAAGGGGAATTTCCAGGTTTCCCTCTGTCAGGATCCGGTAGTTGTTAAAATCCTCAATATCCACCTGGTAATAGCCTATCAGGTTGAGTTTGATCTTTTCATTATAGACTGCGTTCATGGATATATAGTTGGTTGAGCGGGTAATGTAGGTGTTTTCTATAAGATCTGCGGGGAACTCTTCATCTTCCCGGTCATATTTTTCGTGTTCATACATCAGCCCAATGCCCAGGTTGAAATTTACTTTCAGAGCTGGCCCTTCTTCCCGGGACTTAAAATTGGAGGATATCCTGAGACCTCCTCCCAGAAGGTCACGGTTCTTGAGGTAGATGAATTTATCATACTGCTTCTGGACAAACAGCTCACCGGAAAACATCTGATTCAATTTCCTTATGCTTCTGAGGTGGGAAAAGCCCTTGCTGAGGTTGGAAATGCCGTCCGACTCGCCATAGTCAAGGTTTGCCACGAGAAAGGTATTATAGCTTTTCTTTAAGTGGTCCAGCCTGAATCCTCCCTTCAGGAGCTTTAAGTCGGCATTGCCTGTATAATGGGCGTAGGAGAAGTTTATTTTCCCTTTGATCCCGTCCTCATCCATTGAGCTTCTGTATATTTCTGTATTGATCTGGGAAAAGGCATTCATGCTTAGAATCAAAAATAAGACAGCAATTATTGTAATTTGTTTTATTACCGTCATTATGCTCCTCCTTTCCGGTTTTTTATATCAGGTAATTTCGGTTTTTCAAAGATAAAAAACATATTGCCTTCCATATTGAGCGGTATTTCCAGATATCTTATGAACCATTCGTAAACGTTTCCGTAGAGACGCAGAAATCTGTTCCTGTAGTAAATATTATCATTTCTGGGTAATATATAGCTGTTGACCGGCATAAGGTATTCCTTTACCCTGAAGCCTGAACTGAGAGCAGTCTTCCTGATAATGGCCCTGTCCAGGCTTCCCTCGTAAATTGCCTGGTTTTTCATGGTAATGAGTGCTTCCGGGGTTTCTGAGTGGTAGGAGCCTGGTTCAAGGAGGGCAAATTTGCCCTGTTTTTTAAGGACCCTGAAGGCTTCTTCAATTACCCGGGGATAGTCAGGCACATGATGCAGGGTCTCTATTACCACTACGGCATCCAGGCTTTCAGTTATAAAGGGCAGGGCACAGCTGTCGCCGCATACAGTCAGAAAATCAGGCATAAGGGGATTGAACCCCTTTTTAATGCTGTTTATCCTCTGATTGCCTATACTAAGAGTCTGCAGGGATATATCATAGCCTATTACATTGTAGCCGAGCCTGGAAAGCCATTCGCTCGTCCAGCAGGATCCTGCTCCCAGGTCCAGTATCCATGAGCCGGGCGGGAGCATAAGCCTTGAAACCACGGAGATAAAATTAAAGGCATAGATGCTGAAGTTTGAAATATGGGCATTTGGGTCCTGCTCATTCCATACAGAGGTGAAATTGGAGATGCTTTTAGCAAAGGGTTTTGAAAACAGAAAGCTGTAGGTATCGAAATTCCGGCTGTCAAGGGGGGTTCTCTCATTCTTCTTGGTTGCCTTCGGGAAATTGTAGAACTTGAAAAACCTGTGAAGTGTAAAGATCCTTGTCTTTGCCGTTTTGAGCCTTAAAAAAGCAATATGCTTGCCATTCTCCAAAATGGAAAAATCCAGGAGGTTCTTATAAACCCTGCCATTGAAGGATATATTGGGAAAATCCAAAAAAATTGTGAAGGTATTTTTTTCTGAGCCCCGGATATATAAGGGAATAACCCATTTCCCCATGCATTTCCTGTTTTTGGTGAAATCCAGGAGGGGATAAATCTCAATGACTGCTTGAGCCTTTTTTGCAAAGGGGTATATCTTAAGGATGGAGAAATCAAGGGTGATTCTTCCATTGTATATTATCCCGGTTTTTTTATAGAATTTAAAGACAATGCCGAAGAGAACCAGGCTAAGGCTGTTCTTTGCGAAGGATTTTATTCCTTCAAGGGGACTGAAGCTTCTCAGCAGGCCGTAAATCCAGGCCAGGATAAAAGCCGGTAAAACAAGAATGTGTTTCAGGATATCCTTTAGCATTATTTTCTGATAAATTAGTAAGGGTGTTCTGTCAAGGATTTTTGAAAACAGGGCAATCTGGGCATGAATTGTTTTGATTTTTTTAAGTTAATGGTTTAATAGTTGTATTTATGAAAGACAGGATGCGAAATACAAGAAATATTCTGATTTTCATTTTCTCTCTCTATCTTTTCCTTCTTAGCATACAGGGAATAGGCTCATCAATAGGCTTTTTCGGCAAAGATTTTGCCAGAGCCCTTATCAGCACTACCAGTGTGCCCATGCTCGGCCTTATAATAGGCATATTCGTCACCTCGGTTACCCAGAGTTCATCCTGCACAACGAGCATTACCGTAGGTCTCGTATCTGCCGGAGCCATCAGCCTTGAGGGTTCCATACCGATAATAATGGGGGCGAATATCGGGACAAGCGTGACAAATATTCTGGTAAGCATGGGTATGATAGGCAATAAATCAGAGTTTAGGAGGGCTTTCGGGGGGGCAATCGTCCATGATTTTTTCAACCTTTTCTGTGTAATACTCCTGTTTCCCCTGGAGGTGCATTTCCATTTAATACAGAAGACAGCCGAAGTTTTCTCAGGCGTACTGGAAGGAGTGGGAGGCATCAAAATAGCATCACCCCTTAAGCTTGTTACAAAGCCAGCTGAATCCCTGGTGCTCGGCCTTATCCAGATTGTAACCGGTGAAGGGACAATAATGAGCGGGGTTATTGGAATAATTGTATTTCTGGCAATACTGTTTTTTTCCCTCAGCAGTCTAAGCCGGACAATGAAAATGCTCATAATCGGGAAGGTCCAGAACCTAATGCACAGCTATATCTTTGCAAACCCGGCCAGGAGCCTTATCCTGGGCCTGATGCTTACAGCTGTGATACAAAGCAGTTCAGTAACCACATCCCTGATAGTGCCCCTGGTAGGGGCAGGCATCCTTAATATATACCAGATATACCCATATATCCTGGGTGCGAACCTCGGGACTACGGTTACGGCCTTTCTTGCAGCCCTTGCTACAGGTAATCCCCTGTCCGTGACTGCTGCCATGAGCCATTTTACATTTAATCTGACAGGTATTCTCATATTCTATCCGTTGAAAGCAATACCGATCAGTCTTGCTCTATGGTTTTCAGGAATTGTAACTAAAAAGAGGTTTTTTGCAGTTCTGTATGTTATACTGTTCTTTTTTATAATTCCCCTGTTGCTGTTATTATTTTTTAATTAGGAGTTCTGTAATGTTTAAAGAAATATTGAAGATTTTGAAAAAACCCAGCCTTCTGATTCAGTCCCTGGATGATTCAAAGCTTATCCTGAAAATATCCCAAAGGATGTATCTGATGGCCATCGGATCTCTGCTTTACGGCAGAAAGCCGGAGGAAGACATTCAAAAGCTTGATGAGGAGATTAATAACAGGCAGAAGGATATAAAGAAAAAGGTGCTTGAATACCTTGTGCTTGAGCCCAATATGGATGTCCATACAGCCCTCACCCTTATAAATATAGTAACCAATATAGAGAGGCTCGGGGACTATTCAAAGAATATCCATCAGCTTTCCCTGTTTCCTGGTGTAGCCTGGAAAAAGCAATATATGGACTTTGCAGAAAAACTCAACAGCAGGGTAGAAAGACTGTATGATGATGCAGTTCAGGCCTATCTAAATGCGGACAAAAAAAAAGCACTCAATATCATATCCAGTTATTCTGATATAAGCTCTTACTGCAATGGGCTTATTGAAGAGCTTGCATCGGCCAGCCAGACTGACAGCAATCTTGTTGTAATTACCCTTTATATAAGGTATATGAAAAGGGTAAGCTCTCATCTGATGCACATAGCCCAGTCTGTTGACAACCCCTTTGAATCCATCGGCTTTCACGAGGGCAGGGATGATGAATAATCTTGCCTTTTTCTCCTGAAGCTGTATAAATATTTTAGTTGAATTAATTTTCTTCTTGATATAAAAAAATTTGAAATAATTTGCGAAAGTGGCGGAATTGGCAGACGCGCTGGACTTAGGATCCAGTGGGGTAACCTGTGGGGGTTCAAATCCCCCCTTTCGCATGAATAATATAATGAGGTGTGCAAATATGGATATCAAAAAAGAAATGCTTAATTCCTATGAGATGCAGATAAAAGCTGAAGTTGACAAGGAAGAGATACAGAAGAAATTCAATGAGAAGTATGACTATTTTCAGAAAAACATCGAACTTAAAGGCTTCAGGAAGGGTAAAGCCCCCCTGGCTCTTATCAAGATGAAGCTTGATGAAAACTTTTCGCGGGAATTTGC
Source organism: uncultured bacterium (assembly GCA_964431655.1). Classification (GTDB taxonomy): domain Bacteria; phylum CAYMEV01; class CAYMEV01; order CAYMEV01; family CAYMEV01; genus CAYMEV01. The sequence goes on from CAYSKJ010000211.1 coordinate 4,557, forward strand.
AAATGAACTGG
>CAYSKJ010000212.1:0-4425 GCA_964431655.1 uncultured bacterium
TAAGGTTTGTATCTGCTACCAACCAGAACCTTCAGGACCTTGTTCAAAAAAATCAGTTCAGGGAAGACCTCTTCTTCAGGCTGAATGTGATTCCCATAACCCTTCCCCCGCTTAGAGAGAGGATAGAAGACATCCCTTTCCTCATCGGCCATTTTATAAAAAAATTTTCTAATGATCATAAAAGAAAGGATATGATGATCAATCCTGATGCCCTGGATATCATGTCCGCCTATTCATGGCCCGGAAACATCAGGGAGTTGAAAAACTATATAGAAAGAATGGTAATACTTACTGACAGGGATATCATCTGCGGGAAAGATCTGCTTCCCCCAGTGGCAGAAGGCAGGGATTACCAGATTGTAAGCGAAGTCAAAACCCTCAAGGAAGCAAAGGAGGATTTTGAAAAGTATTATATAAAAAGAATTCTTAACAGCACCAAAGGCAACGTTTCTAAAGCATCAGAAATGCTTGATATGGACAGAACATCGCTTCACAGAAAAATTAAGGCATTGAACATTGCATATAATTCTTGAAAATACACTTATTATGTTTAATCTAAACGACAGAAGAAGATGAAAAAAGAAAAATTTGTCGGCAGAGCAGAGAAGATAGAAGAATTTAGCAGGATACTTGATGCTCTCCAGAATAATTACCTTAGTTTTAATATAATTCTTATCAGCGGCAAGCAGGGAACTGGGAAGACCTTTCTGCTCAACAGGCTGGAAGGGCTGGTAAATAAAAGAAAGTTCTATTCTGTATCGATGCAGGGTCACTTCCTCTCGGAAAACGATGGGCTGTTCAAGGATTTCTTTTCAAAAATAGGCGGTCTGTCCAAAAATATTCAAAAAAATCTACAAATGCATGATATAAATCTGCTGAACGTTTTCGACCACGATATAATTCAGGCATTAACAAGTCTTATATCCGAACTGACGGTTAAAAAACCCTTTGTGCTTTTTATTGATGACCTGGAACACCTGACCATAAGCTTTTTAAGGTTAGTATTCCTTATTTCCCAGATGCTTTCATCCAATCGTTTCATGCTGGTATGTTCCCTGGAAGCAGAGAATATTGAGAAAATTCTCCTGCCAATAGTTTCTTCAAGCGAAATGGGCTATAAATCCTTTGATGTCGGAACCTTTTATGAAAGCGAGGTAAGTAACCTGCTTAAAGCGGAAAAGATAAGGTCTGATAAACTGCTTGCTCTGGTCATTAGCCTCTATAATAGCAATATCAAGAAGATAAAGTATATTATACATAATTACAGACTCCTTGAGGATCTTCTGAACCGGAAGAATTTTGAAGTGAAATTTTCTGAGCTTATAGCATTTGTTTATGATTCCCTGGGAGATGATCATAAAAACATGCTATGCAGGCTTTCAGCCTATGAGGATATCATTCCATGCCAGGTTTTTGATGATTATGAAAATTTGATAGATGACCTGTTATCAGTAAAGTTTTTGAAAAAATCTGCAACGGGGGATATGGCCTACATATCCTTTTACCTTGCTGATATACGGGAATATGTAAAGCTCCGGAACAAAGATAAAAAACCGGAAATCAGCGAATTTAAGAATATTGAGGGGTTTGAGGGATTCTTGATAGAGCATTATAAAATGATGTTTCTATTGCAAAGCCCCGATCCTGAAATCAGCCAGAAAAGAATTACCTGCCTTCTTGACAGGTACATCAGGAACAACCTTTACCTTCTTGCCATAAAGCTGATAAACAACGCCGCCAGAATTGCCTTAAGCCAGAAAAACTACCAAATAGTATTCCATATGCTAAAGCGGCTTTCCATATGCCTTTCAAATGCAGTATTTGATGAGAAATACAGATCCATGCTTGAAGATTTCATTAAATGGAAAACCCCTTCCTCCCTCAGGGCTTATTTTATCTATATATATGCTCAGCTCCTTTTTATGTCCGGAAACGTAAAGGAATCCTTCGAATATATTCTGGATGTCATTGACATGCTTAAATCCAGTGCCATCGATACTGAAAGCTGTGAACTTTTGCTGGATGCTTATGGAACGGCAATCACCAGAATTCCCGGGTTTGACAGCAGTTCATTTATTAATGAATTCAATAAATCAGGCATTCTTTCCGGCAATCTTGCCCTAAAGACAAAATACCTATCAAAGCTTTCCAATGTATATTTTAAGATGGGCAAATATGACCGTTCCAAGAAAATACTCAAGGACATCCTGGGCAATCTCAACAAGATTGATGATAAGTGGCTTGCTGGAGATATATATAATAATCTGGGGCGGCTTGCAGCCTTTACAAATAAGGATGAACAGACCATCGTCGGTTATTACCGGAAAAGTGCTGAGATATACAGAGAAATCGGTGATCTGAAAGGCGAACACAAACCCCTGAATAACCTTGGTATATATTTTTCAGGATCCATGGGATTAAGCACTGGTTATTACTACCTGAGCCTGTGTGTTGAAATATCAAAATTTAATAATGACTATGACAGCATAGCCCTTCTTGCAAACAATATCGTCACGATATTCTACCAGTACGGGGACTGGGATAAAGCTCTGGAATATCTTACGCGGAGCATTGCATATTCCAGCAAAATATATAATAAAAAACTATACACCATTGCAATATCAAATTTTATAATAATTAATATTTTCAGGGGAAATCTTATTATTGCAAGGCAGTATTCCCATATATACAAGTCAGAAATAGCGGATATTGCTGAAAAGGATAAACTCCTTAACTATTATAAGACCATGGCTGATCTGGAATTTTATGATAACCGTTTTCAGAAATCCTGCGGTTTTCTGAAAACCTGTTTTACCCTGTCAAGAAAATATAATTTCCCGAAACAGGCCTTTGACAGTGCCCTTCAGCTTTATGAAAATTATATGCTTTATAACCGTAATGCCCAGAAGATTGCATCTTACATCGATTATGTCAATAACACCATACCTGAAGATCCCAGCGATCTGATCTACATAAAAAAGGTTCAGGCCATGGATAGATCTTTAGAAGGCAATTATGTTCAGGCTATAGATCTCATTGAAGATTCCGTGTCATCCCTGCAGACCATCAGCGGGAGTAAAATAGAATCCGCCATACTGTATATGACTGCAGCAGTGATTTATATGAGAGCCCACACGGAAAAATCAGAGATGCTGATTTATAAAAAGATAAGCCAGTATTACCTGGATATTTCATTAAAAATATTTGCAGACCTGGATGCACTGAATCTTTACCTGATATATGTAAAAATGCCATTCTGCTCTGTTTTGAAAGAACAAACCGCAAGCAGTTTTAAAACAGAAATATTTATGAGGGATAAGAGACAGTTTGAAAAGATAATCAATAACCTATCAAACAGGATTAATATCCTTGAAAATGTATCTTTAAAGGAAAACCTGCCAAACCGCAAAAGCCTTTCTGAAAATCTGATAGAACTGCTTAAAGACAGCCTTTACACTATTAATTTCACATTTAAGGGAATTATGAATAAGGTTGAAAACAGGATATCCGGCTTGAGCAGGAGCAGCCAAAGTCTTATAGAACTGCTCTCAATTAGCAAGAAAATTAATTCAATGCTCGATACAAAGGGACTCTTCGAGATTATCCTTGAAAGCATAATCAATATACTCCAGGCAGAACGATCCTTTATATTCCTGTCAGATAATAAAAAGCTGAATCTTGAAGCAGTATACAGCATAAATAAGGCTGAATTAAGCTGTTCGCCTGATAAAAATGTAATAGAAATGGCTGAGAAATCTTTTGCGGAGAATAAATTCTTCTCAGGTTTTTCCGAAATAGAGAATGCTGAATTCTGTAACCTCTCGGATAAAAGAAGGTTTTATCTCTCCATCCCCCTGAATATTGAACAGAAAACCATCGGATGCCTTTATATTGACCTTCCCCACAATATGGCAAAAATAGAAAAGACCCACATGGAACTGGCCCAGCTTTTCGCCGAATACGCATCTACAGCAATCGACAAGGCACATAATATTGAAGAGCTCAGAAGGGCAATGGAGAATCTGAAGACCCTGGACAGACTGAAGAGCGAATTTATAACTATTGCCAGCCATGAACTCCGCACACCCCTTGTAACCATTAAAGGCTATCTGGAACTTCTGCTCAACGGTCTGCTCGGCAAGCTTAACGACAGGCAGTTTAAGGGCCTGACCCTCTCTAACAATAACCTCGAAAGGCTCATAAAGATAGTCGATGATATTATAATAATAGCCGAGATAGAAAGGGGAGAAGAGAGCCTTTTCAAGGAGATATTTGATATAAATACCCTGATACCGTCGCTCAGGGCTGAAATTGATCCGTATATAAACAAAAGACATCAGGAGCTTGAAATTGTACTCTGCCCTGAACCCCTTCAAATATACGGTGACAGGGATAAAATAAAGGCAGCCCTTTTGAATATCCTTA
>CAYSKJ010000213.1:0-4423 GCA_964431655.1 uncultured bacterium
ATGTGGGGACATTTCTATTTTGCTCAATGGGGACATTATCATTTTGGTACAACACGAAAAAGCATTGTTTTCATCTAAAAACAAGTTTATTTGCTAAATGCCTGCAGTCAGGAGGCTCAGGCACTAACAGAAAGTGGCAGACGGGGTGGACACCTGCTAAAAATGAACATAAAGCCTTAATTTGGCAAAAAATGTTGAATCAGCATATAAAATTGAGTATAATGAAATCCAGGAGGTTAAAAATGAGCTGTTTATACAGACATACTCAGACAGGCTACACATCCATCGCATTTCTTGCCTTTGGATTTATCATTATTGCCTGGGGGTTTATCCGGTACGGGGAAAACCCTTTTGCTCTCATTGCGCTCGGACTGCTTCTTCTGGTTTTTGCCCTGTTATTTTCCCTCACGATAATCATTGATAATGAATATCTTCGATTATTTCTCGGGATAGGCCTTATTAAAAAGAAATTGCCCCTGAAAAGCATCAGCAGTTTTGAAATCGTAAGAAATGCATGGTATTACGGATGGGGCATAAGGCTGACACCCTATGGATGGTTGTATAATGTTTCCGGATTCACCGCTTTACAGGTTACCATGGAATCTGGCAGGAAATACAGAATAGGGACGGATAATCCTGAAGACCTCCTCAAAGCTCTGAAAATGGCAAAAGAGAGGATATCTTACGGAAATAGTTCATAAGGGGAAAATTACCAGGGCCGGCAACTCGGATACTCGTTTTATGAAGGCAGGACAGGTTACCGCGGTCTTTAATTATTGGGTCTAATATAGACCGGGAGGTTGTTATGAGAATTAGGACTTTTTTGATCTTTGCAGCTGTTATGCTAATCTGTTCGGCCGGTCTTTTCAGCCAGGCCATACTGACAAGGAAGAATAACAAAGTGTCCTACAGGGCAAGGATAAACCCCTCCAGGGGTGACAGGTTCTATTTCCATGCTCAAAGGGTTGATATAAGCAATACACGATCCATAGGAGTAGGTTTCTGTATACACTATACTGAGGTTGAGAGCAACAGCCAGAGAAACAGCACCTTCTATGTCCCCAATGCAGACAAGACTCAGAAGTGGGAATTCAATATAAGCAGTGATATAATCGTTAATGCCGTCGAAGCCATGAACCTTACGGATGAAGGACATCACTGGAAGGTATGGATAGAACAGGTCCCGGCATCTTCCTCCGCATCTGAGACCAAAGCCCAGGCAGACACCTCCGTAGATTACAGTAAATATAAAAAATACCTGGAGAATGTAAAGGCTGAACTTGTATCAGCCGGCGATGAAGGATTGAACAGCCTGTGGGCAGCAGGAGACATTCGAATGATACACGGCAATTCAATCAAAAGGCTATCAGGCAGTGACAGGCCAGGACAGATCACAAATATCTCCTATAAGAGCATGGAACAGGCGATACTGGATTTTAAGGCTGAGGTCTTAAAGAACAGGCTCAGCAGGGAAGATGTCCAGTCCCGCCTGGATTTCTACCGTGAATATGCCGAGGGTGGTATTATAAGGCTGTATGTAAAAAGGAAACAGCTGGAATCTGCAAATCCTCAGCATTACACCATAATTCTTGCAGATACCGAGGGAAATGAAATATACAGAAAAAGACTGACTGCAAGAGACCCGAGAAAGAATCCCTCTCCTGATCTATTCGGAGCAGGATATTACAGCGTTAACCTTTACTGGGTGCCGAACAGCTTTATTACACGGCAGGCTAAGATTGTCCGAAGGGATGGCAGATGGATACAGGAGTACCGGGATGGAGAGGATATTTTCTATATTACTGTAATCGATGAGATAAGCAGGGATGAACACCGTTTTGAAATCATGGTTAGTCCAGAAAATGCCTGAATTGCCGGGCTTTTTGCTGATAATGATGCCCGCATTCCTGAATTAAATTCTGTTTGCAGGATTACGGGATATCCGCTTAAAAAGGAGCATAACAATGATCAGGATAATCTCATGTATCTTTTTGATTCTAACATTCTTCAGTGCTCACTGCATGTTCTGCGATGACTTTACACCCTGGGAACTTGAGCTTTTTTTTGACGGTGTTTTAAATGAACAACTTTCTTCCCACGGTATTCCCGGGGCTGTAATTTCTGTCGTAAAAGATGGTGAAAAGGCGTTTTCAAAGGGATACGGTTATGCAGACAGAGAGAGAAAAATTAAAGCCACGCCGGATAGCACCCTTTTCCGAATAGGCTCTGTATCAAAGCTTTTTGTATGGACTTCTGTTATGCAGCTTTCAGAGAAGGGGATGCTTGATATACATGAGGATGTGAACAGGTATCTTGAGGATTTTCAGATACCGGATAAATTTAACAGCTGCATTACTCTGGCTCACCTGATGACGCATACGCCGGGATTTGAAGAACAGGAGCTGGGGGTTTTTGTTGCAGGAAAAGACCAGATAGATCCCCTGGGCAGCTATCTGAAGAAATATATGCCTGTTCAGATGCGTCCTGCCGGTTTATTGTCATCGTACTCTAATTATGGTACGGCACTTGCGGCATATATTGTGGAAAGGGTGTCAGGTCTGCCCTTTCACGAATATGTAAGGCAGAATATATATAGGCCACTTACTATGAATAACAGCTCATTTCTTCAGCCTCCTGAGGGTTTTCCGGATGCAGTATCCAGGGGTTATTTTTTAGATAAAAGCCGTATGATTGCGGGGGACTTTGAGTGGATACAGGCCTATCCTGCCGGTTCAATGAGTTCTACAGCCGATGATATTGCCAAATTTATGATAGCGCACCTGAATAAGGGTGCCTATGGTGATGCAAGGATTCTCAGCGAAGCAACAGTAAAAGATATGCATGAAAGACATTTTGCTCATGATGAACTGGTTAACGGGTGGACTTGGGGGTTTATGGAGCTTAATACTCAAGGATACCAAATATTGTGGCATGGCGGGGATACATATCTTTTCCACTCAGCAGTGTATCTTTTTCCAGAACTTGGTCTGGGGATATTTGTCTCCTATAATTGCCCTGCCGGGGCCAAAGCAAGGATTGACCTGTTAAAGGCATTCATGGCAAAATATCTTAAATCAGAGACTGTTGACAAGCCTGAACCTGTGACACCGCATGGCAATGCTTCCCTGCTTTCGGGCTCCTATCTGGACATAAGGACAAATTTTTCCACCCCTGAGAAACTGATGACCCTGCTTAATCCGGTTGATATTGTTATGATTAACGATCATACCCTGCTTTTTGGAGATAATGCATGGATAGAAACAGAGCCCATGGTATTCAGAAATTCAGAAAGCATGGAACTGCTGGTTTTCAGAAAAAATGAAGGCGGAAGATATGTCATGTTCCGGGCCAATAATCCTACAACAGCATATATAAAACTCTCTGCCTTAACTACTCCAGCCTTTCAGAAGGCTTTTATCGCAATATGCTTCATGCTTTTTGCTTCAGCAGTTCTGTGCTGGCCTTTGGGTTTATTTAGGGTGAGCAGGAGAAAAGCAGAAACATCAGCTTTCTGTGTAATGGCAGGTTCTCTTATGTGGCTTGGCTGCGCTATTTCCAGTTACTTCATATACAGTATTTACAAAATCATTACCGAATACGGATTCAGTTTAGGCGTACCCGTTGAAATGAATTTTCTGCTGAAGCTGAGCTATATTATATTATTTTTTGCGCTTATTGTGTTTTTGATGCTTTTTGCAGTCTGGAAAAAATCATGCTGGACACCCATTTTAAGATATTATTACTCCCTGATGGCAGTGTTTTTAATCCTCTTTACCTGGTGGCTGGTTTATTGGAACCTGATTTTTTTCCATTTTCCTGATTGATTTGCCCTGTGTTTTTGCCCAATATGCTTTATTGTCTTTTTAACTTTAAGACATGCATTAAAGGCAATGATAGCTTAAACTGGATGTTATTTTTTCTGCATCCATGACGGTTTTTTAAGCAATCCCTTCGGCAGGACGCTGGTCAGGGCAAAACGAAATTTTCCCCAAAAACCGGGTTGAACATACCAGAAGTCAATAAATGGCACAAGCTTCCGGAATTTTTTAAGAAGATACTCATTTTTCAGGTATTTCTTTGTGTTGAACTGCTTTTGCCGCTTTTTTGCCCATTTAAGCCTTTTTTTCCCATCAATTTCCCTGCTTAGTTTAGGATGAAAAGCCAGTTTTTTAATATCGGCTGGCTCCTTTACATACATGTCAGGGACTCCGCCCCTGACATCAAAGGTTTGCCCGCAATCACAGCATGTCAGTTTTCCCGTAGAAAAGGACAGCCTGCCGGTACGGCAGAGCGGGCATAAAAGCCTTTTAATGAGGGTATCTGCGGGTGCTGTGTCATCAGGAACAGAAATCAGTGGTTTCTTATCCATAGCAAATCCTGTTACAGATCTTATTATGGTGTCATCATCCAGAACAGGCTTACT
>CAYSKJ010000214.1:0-4410 GCA_964431655.1 uncultured bacterium
GACCACCGAGTCATTTTTCCAGCCTTTCAGCACACCCGTTGCAATGGATGTTGGAAAAGGCCTTTCCCAGTACCTGGACCCCAGGGATAAGGGAGTCAAGTTTGACGCTGAGCTTCTCCCGATGATGATTCAGTATTTCTACTTCGATATCGGGGTTAAACTGCCCTACCCTCAGATAAGGCTCTATGACCCTTATGTAGAACCCTTTTCCCTTACAATAAGGATAAATGAGATACCAGTAACTGAATTCAGCTTTATTGATAAGCACTACCTGGTAGGGGAATCCTCAGAAAACCTCAGGACATTGAAATTTGAGGGAATCCCTGCATTAAACCCCTCTACCAAAGCCCCCGCCTCTTTTGTAAGCGAAGACAAGATTGAATTAATGAAAAGCCTTTTCCCTGTATGGGGTCCGGATGAATTCACCATCCTGTGCCTGGAAGGCGTCTTAAGGAATAAGGCCGCTGAGTTTCTCGGAATCCAGGAGGTTCAGGGAATGCTTGACCAGATGCAGAACAGCTTCCCTGCCCTTATTAAAAATACCATTCCTAAAATTATTAATATTGATAAGCTTACAGAAATTTTAAAAAGGCTGGTGGCGGAGTCAATATCCATCCGGGACCTCAGGATCATCCTTGAAGCCATTATAAAGCACGGCAAGGGGGAGGAAGATACTGGCAGGCTTACAGAGGCTATCAGGAGCGAGATGAAAAACTACCTTACCTATAAATACAAGAAAGGCGGGCCCAGTCTGGTGGTATTTCTCATAGCCCCTGAGATGGAGGAAGCCATAAAGAATTCGATTAAATATACCAGCAAAGGAGGGTTCCTGACCCTTGACAATGAGACCATGACCGCATTCCTCAAGGGAGTGCAGAAGGTAATTGAGAATATTCCCCCTGCTGCCCCAAAGCCGGCTATTCTGGCTTCCCCGGAAACCAGGAGATTCGTTAGGCTGCTTGTATCCTTCGACTTTCCGGACATACCAGTAATATCTATTAATGATATCGTGCCTGATACTCAGATCCAGCCCATCTCCTACATAAAACCGGTCTACTGAAAAAATTTTATAGATTCTTTTCCAATTTTTAATAAGATGGCCCTATGAAGGCTTCAATCATTATACCCTGCTATAATTCAGAAAATACAATAAGAGAATGCATCAACAGCATACTGCTGGACTGCAAAAATACATCCCATACGGTTGAGGTAATCGCTGTTGATGATGGATCTACGGACAATACAGGGAAAATCCTCAAAAAATACAGGGATATTGAATATATTTATATCGAGAATATGGGGCCTGCAACAGCAAGAAACCGGGGTGCAGAAAAAGCCGCCGGTGAGATACTCCTGTTCACTGATTCGGACTGTATAGTCCAGCCTGGCTGGATAGACCAGATGCTCCTGCCTTTTCTGCAAAACAGCAATATATCTGCAGTAAAAGGGGCTTACAAGACCCGGCAGAATGAACTGGTGGCTCAATTCTGTCAGCTTGAGTTCCAGGAGAGGTACAGGTATCTGGAAAGACAGAAGTTTATCGACTTCGTGGATACATACTCCGCTGCCTTCAGAAGGGATACCTTCTGGGAAATAGGAGGTTTCAACGAAAGCTTCCCCTATCCGAACAATGAAGATGTAGACCTTTCCTACAGGATGGCAAGCTACAGCAAGCTCATGGTATTCAACCCGGATGCAATAGTAGTGCACCGGCATAAGACCAGAGTCCTGGACTATTTTAAGCTCAAGTTCAGCAGGGCTTTCTGGAGAATGGTCGTTTACAGCAAATATCCGGAAAAGATAATAAAAGACTCCTATACACCGCCCTCCATGAAACTTCAGATGCTGCTTACAGGACTGTTAATTCTGCTCCTGACAGCTTCCCCCTTTTTCCCCCGTATGCTCTTCTACAGCCTCCTGACTTTTCTGCTTTTTATACTTTCATGCCTTCCCTTTGCCATGACGGGTTTAAAGCACAGCATCTTTCTGTCTCTAATATCCTTCCCTATGCTGTTTTTAAGGGCATTGAGCCTTAATCTGGGAATCCTGGCATCCCTTTTCCCAATAAACCTGAATAAACTGCTGGGCATAGGGCTGATCGTGATAGACTGCATTACCATAATTTCATCCATTGTCATTTCCTTCACAGCCGCCTCCTTTATTCTTTCCGGCAGATTCTTCAGTCCGGAGATGAATTTGCAGAAATACCTTTATACCATCCCTGCTGTGGTAATTCTTTACCTGATAATCCTGCAGTCGGAAAGCCTTTACCAGGTGCCGCAAAACTGCTCCGGGGTTTCCTACCTTTTCAGGCTGTTCAGCAGTGCACTCATCCTGACCCTTTCCCTTGCATCGGTAAGCTACCTGTTTTACCTTGATTATTCAAGGACCATGCTCGTTCTGCTTTTTCCCTCGGTATTCACCATAGCCATTATCACAAGGATACTCTGGTTCAGGTTTTCTGAGTTCCTAATCACCAGCGGATATGGCATCAGAAGGGCAATTATCGTTGGGATAAACGATACCTCAAAAATGCTTGCTGAAAAGATGATAACGCACAGGAACCTTGGCTACCGGTTTATAGGCTTTGTCTCCAGCCCGCGGGAGGAAGTTCAGAAAGACAGGATTATAGGTGATATATCTGGTCTGCCGAATATAATAAAAACCTACAGGATAAATGATGTATTTTTCTCCGATCCTGGAATGTCCACCGATACTATCTTCGATATAATATCAAAATCGAGCTATGATATTGCTTCATTCAAGATAGTTACATCCACCTTTGATGTACTTATAAAAACCGTTGATATAGAGTCTATATCGAATATACCGCTTATAGATCTGAAGAATCTTCCGCCTTCCTTCTTCTACAAACTGCTGAAAAGGCTATTTGATCTTCTTCTGGCAGGCGTAATCTTTGTAATGCTTATAATTCCATTTTTCCTGTTTTACCTTCTGCTTCTCATATTTATTGAAGAGGAACCGGTAAAAAGGACACCGGCAGCAGGCTACAAGGAAAGATCCTTTGATATACTGGCCTTTAATATAGAGCCTCTGAAAGAAAGTGGTTTTTTCGGTAATATTATCCATGAATTCTACAGAAGGCTTTATATAGTACATCTACCCAAGCTTTTCAATATATTCAGCGGAAGCATGAGCTTCGTGGGCCCGAAGGCAGTTCCCCTGAACAGGGCAAAAAAATACAAAAAATGGCAGAGGATCAGGTTTGAAGCCATACCAGGCATTACAGGCATAGCCCAGATCATGAACAGCACCCAGGAAAACGGTCTGGAAAGGATGCTTGAATATGATTTCTACTATATAAGAAACAGGTCTCTCATGCTGGATTTCGCCATACTAATAAAATCCGTCATCTATATTCTTTTCAAGGTTCTGTAAAATGAAGGCATTTTTTATAAATCCCCCTTTCCTTAAGAAGTTCTCAAGACCCCAGCGTTCACCGGCAGTAACAAAGAGCAATACCATGTATTACCCCTTGATGCTTTCACAGGCGGCTGCCAATATGAAATACATGAAGGGGACTGAAGTGGAGCTTATTGATGCCTGTGCCAAAAGCATCGGAATTGACCAGGTCCTGTCATACATACCTGAGTCTGATCAAAATATAGCGATAATTGAAACATCAACGCCCAGTATAGATAATGATATTGAATTTGCAAATCTTCTTAAAGAAAAAAAGGGCATAAGAACCTTCCTCACCGGCACCCATGTAAGCGTCCTGGAGGGAAATATTCTTGAAAAAAGCAGTGCGGACGCCATACTGAAAGGTGAATGGGACAAAACTGCCCTTAGTCTGCTGGATAAAAATGCCAGCAGAACCAGAGGAATGATATACAGAGACAGCAGTGGCATTATTGATACAGGAGAACCTGACATTTTTGAAGACCTGGATTCACTTCCCTTTGTGTCAAGAATTTACAGGGATTTTCTCAATATCAGGGATTACTTCAACCCAAATGCACGCTTTCCCATGGTAACAATATCCTCTTCCAGGGGCTGTCCCTACAAATGCAGGTTCTGCCTTTACCCCCAGACCTTTTATAAATCCAGAATAAGGCGAAGAAGCATAGGGAACATACTTGACGAGGTTGACTTCATTCTAAAGGAACTCAAACCGAACAGCCTTTTCTTTGAGGATGACTGCTTCACTTATGACAAAGACTTCGTTTATGGATTCTGCACAGAGATACTGCGCAGGTATAAAAAGCCCTTTCTCTGGACTGCGAATTCCAGGGCTGACCTGGATTTCGAGCTCCTTTCCCTGATGAAAAAAGCCGGCCTTACTGTCCTTTGCGTCGGATACGAGAGCGGAAACCAGAAAGTTCTGGACTGGATGCAAAAGAAACTTACCGTGGAAAATATGATAGACTTCAGCAGGTCGGCAAGGAA
>CAYSKJ010000215.1:0-4383 GCA_964431655.1 uncultured bacterium
CATCCAGCTCGGAAACATCCCTCCTTATATCTATTAGAACGAACAGGAATAGCCGGTCTGCAAAAGCCCTGAAATATTCAGCGGAGAGAAGGAGAAACTGCTCTCTCTGGGCTTTGGAAAAGGCTGCATAGCCGTAGCCCGGAAGGTCGCACAGAATGAATCTGCCGTTGGCTATATAAAGGTTCAGTCCCCTTGTCTTACCAGGCCTGGAGCTGGTGGGGGCGAGTTTTTTCCTGTTAAAGAGGGTGTTCAGCAGACTGCTTTTGCCTACATTGCTTTTTCCTGAGAAGGCGATGTGTTTTTCATAAACGGCTGGAATCTGGCCTGCATCAAAGACCCGGTCAAACTTAACTATTTCCATGGGAAAGCACCAGGTCAAATATCTCGTCTATATTGGAAAAGAGGTGTATCTTCATCTTTTTTGTAATGTATTTGTCAAGCTCGGCCAGGTCCCTTTTATTGTCAGCGGGTACTATGACCTGATGAATCCCTCTCCGGTGGGCTGCAAGTATTTTTGTCTTTATGCCCCCCACAGGAAGTATCCTCCCTTTCAGGGTGATCTCCCCGGTCATGGCTATCTCCTTGTTTACCGGGGTATTGCAGAAGGCTGAATAGATGGCGGTAACAAGGGTTACTCCCGCTGAAGGGCCTTCCTTGGGTACAGCCCCTTCGGGTATATGTATGTGGACATCCCGTTTATCCAGATCAGCCTTTTTATCCTTTTCTATCCGTTTCTTTACATAACTCAGGGCTGTCTGGGCCGACTCCTTCATTACTTCGCCGAGAGTACCCGTCATTATTATCTTCCCGTTCCCCCGGGTTATAATCACCTCAATGGAGAGAACATCGCCTCCCTGGGGAGTCCATGCAAGCCCCGTGGCTTCTCCCACAGCTCTTCCAAGGAAGGTGGGGCTTCGGTGGAATTTGGGTATCCCCAGGTATTCCTGCACCTGTTTGGGCTTAATCTCCAGGCGGATTTTCTTTTTGGTCTCCACCTTTTTCCTGGCCAGCTTCCGCAGTACATTCTCAATCTCCCGCTGAAGGTTCCTGAGCCCTGCTTCCCGGGTATAATGGTGTATTATTTCATAAACGGCATCATCACTGAATCTGATATCGTCCTTTTCCAGCCCGAGAGCTTTAAGAGAGCGATCAATCAGAAAATGCCCTGCAATTTTCAGCTTCTCAATATCGGTATAGCCCTCCAGCTGTATTATCTCCATCCTGTCCATCAAAGGCTTGGGAATATCCAGGGTATTGGCCGTGGTAATAAACATGACATTGCTAAGGTCATACTCAACTTCCAGGTAATTATCGCTGAAATGCTTGTTCTGATCCGGGTCAAGCACCTCCAGAAGGGCCGATGCAGGATCCCCCCTGAAATCAAAGCTCAGCTTGTCTATCTCATCCAGGAGAAATACGGGATTATTGGATTTAACCTTTCTCATGCTCTGTATAATGCGCCCGGGCATGCTTCCTATATAGGTCATCCTGTGGCCCCTTATCTCGGCTTCATCCCTTATGCCTCCCAGGGACACCCTGACAAACTCACGGTTTGTGGCTTCCGCTATGGAACGGGCAAGGCTTGTCTTTCCTGTTCCGGGTGCTCCCACAAAGCAGATAATTGTGGGCCTGGACCTCCGGGAAAGCCTCTCCACAGCAAGGTGCTCAATTATCCTCTCCTTTATCTTTTCAAGCCCGTAATGGTGTTTTTCAAGAACCCTGAAGGCAAAATCCAGGTCAGTCTTTTCCTTTTTGGTAGCAGTCCATGGCAGGGAAAGGAGCCAGTCAATATAGTTCCTTATTATCCCCACTTCCGGTGAGAAGAAAGGCAGACCGGACAGCCTCTTGTATTCCTTTTTTGCCCTTTCCTTGGCTTCTTTGGAAAGAGATGATGAATCAATGGTTTCCTTTAAGGACTCTTTTTCCTCCTCCAGGTCAGCCTCCTGTCCCAGCTCCTCTTTTAATGCCTTTATCTGCTGTTTTATAAAAAATTCCTTTTCAGTCTTCTCTATCCTTTCCTTAATCTTATCCTTAATATTCCTGCTTATCTCTGCTTTTTTTATTTCCTTTAAAAGAAAGCCGTAAAGCAGTTCAGCCCTTTTATCAGCATCCAGGGTTCTTATAAAATCAAACTTTTCATTAATGGCCAGGGGGAGTTTGGAGGCAGCCAGATCTATAAAGGCTGTTTTTTCAGCCAGATCACCCCTTAGAGACCCTATATTATACCTGGCTCTTATATCGGGATGGCTCTCCAATAGAGCGTTAATGTCATCCAGAAGCCAGAGATAACCCTGTGAGACGATACCAGCCTTTTCTTCTGCTTCATATATACACCGGATCAGCTCTTCTTCCGTAAAGACATCCTTGATAACTACCCTTTGTATTCCCTCAAGGAGGACATTATAGCTGTTATCCAGGTTTTTGAAGCTTTTTCTGATGCGTGCTGTCACACCGAAGGCATAAAAGCTTTGAGGGGCTATATCCTCAATGCCCGGGTCAATCTGGGTAGCCAGAACAATAAGTTCGTTATTTCCTGCAGAATGCTCAAGGCTTCCGATGGAATGAGCCCTTCCCACAATGATTGATCTGGTCTCGCCGGGAAATATGAACAGATCCCGCAGGGGAATCATATTAGCCTTGCTTTTATGGAATTCTGTCAAACCTGATACTCTTTCGGAGGCCTATTTAGTGGAACTCAGCTTTTTATACTGGATAACCTCATCAACAATGCCGTATTCTTTAGACTCATCAGCAGTCATGATATAGTCCCTTTCCGTATCACTGCTTATCTTGTCAACGGTCTGCCCGGTATGCTTGTGGATTATATCGTGCATAAGCTTTTTCATCCTGAGAATTTCCTTTGCATGTATGTCAATATCGGTAGCCTGCCCCTGGTATCCCCCGATCGGCTGGTGAAGAAGGATACGCGAGTAAGGCAGGGCATATCTTTTGCCCCGGGTCCCTGCCATAAGGAGTATAGCCCCCATGGATGCGGCCTGTCCGACACAGATAGTCATTATATCCGGTTTTACATACTGCATGGTATCATATATGGCCAGGCCCGCGGTTATTGAACCGCCCGGGGAATTAATATAGATGTTTATATCCCGGTCTGGGTCATCGCTCTCAAGAAAAAGAAGCTGGGCTATGATGGTATTGGCTATATCATCAGTTATGGGAACCCCTATAAATATAATACGGTCCTTCATAAGCCTGGAATAAATATCGTAGGTCCTTTCTCCCCATTTTGTCTGCTCTATTACTATCGGCGGATATGACATAAATTCTACTCCTTTACATCCTCAGTTTTCTTTTCATCCTTTTCATCAACCATCTCTGCATTTTCAATGATAAAATCATAAAGCTTTTCCCTTACGAGGCCCTCTTTTATATACTGGAAGTGATCCTCCTTGAGGTATTCTTTCCTGAGTTCGGATGCGTTTTCTTCATCCTTTACCATTTCATTGATTTTGTCCTTAACCTCCTGGAAACCAACATCAATTGATTCCTTCTTTGTAATGTGCTCCAGGATAAGATTAAGCCTGGCAAGCTTTTCGGCATCCTTTTTCCTCTTTTCCAGAAACTGGTCTTTTTCCTCCTGGCTGTTGAATCCTATATTGTAGCGCTGCATCTGGGCCTGGTAGTGATTGATAAGCTTATAAAACTCGAAATCCACGAGGGCAGGAGGGGGGGTAAAATCAAGGCCGGAAACCAGCTGTTCATCAATCTCATTGAGGGCTCTCTGCCTGTTCTGTTCTTTCTTGCGGGCCTCCGCATCCCGGCTTATCTTTTCTTTCAGCTCATCCATATCTTTTACAGTTTCATCCACCTGTTTTGCAAAGTTATTGTCAAGGGAAGGCAGTTCCTGTTTTTTCAGGCTTTTTAAGGTGAATTCAGCCTTTACCTTCTCTTTTGCCTCAAAGGAGTAATATGCTGAATTCATGGCAAATTCCTTTTCAACCGTATCATCCCTGTTTTTGCCGATAAGGCTTTCAAAAAGCTCTTCCCCTATTATGTAGGTCCCCTTTGCGATGCTGAAATCCTCCTTTGTCTCTGTTCTGTCAGGGTTGTCAATACTGGTAAGGACCAGTTTTCCGTAGGCTATAGTGTCTTCATCCACCGGGCCGTCAAAGGGCTTTAGTACAGCTTTCTGAGCCCTGTAGCCGTCCAGGATATGGTCTATTTCCTCCCTGGTGGGAGTATCGTCCCTTTTAACAAGCTTTATCCCCTTATAAAGACCATCGGCTATTTCCAGCTCAGGTTTAACCTGGAACACTGCGGTAAATACAAAGGGTTTGCCCTCTTCCAGCTCAAAATCCTTCAGCTCAAACCTGGACAGCTTTTCTATCTTGTTTTCTTTAACATGGTTGCTGATATACTCGT
>CAYSKJ010000216.1:0-4371 GCA_964431655.1 uncultured bacterium
AATAAAAACCAGTCCGGGATAATCCTTCTGCTTTTCATCAAGGAATTCTCCCATAGCAGAAGTATTTATCTTTTCACCTGTCAGAAACATGCTGTTTGCATTGGAACTAAGCTCCCTTAGAGCTGAGATCTCATGCTGCATTATATGGTCCATATCCAGGCTCAGGGCCTGAAATATAAATATATAAAAGACTGCCAGAAAAAGCAGTATGAGGAAAAATAAAGGGATAAAACCTGTAAAAAGGTATATGCCGAGTATCCTGTTCCTGACCTTGTAAAAAAGTGTGCTGTAGATCCATGAAAGCACCTTGAAGAAAACCAAAAATCCTGATAGCCACAGGATAAGCTTTACGACAACAGCTGGTATTGCAGAACTTAAAAAGGCTACATTATCAATTATTAGAAAGATAATGAAGATTATTGCAAAAATATGCCTTTTAATAAAATTTTTCATTTAACGGATTCGGAACTGTCCTTATTGAAATCTATTAAATAAAGTTTTAGAGGCGGTATTGGATATTCCTTGCTTCCTCTTGACAGTCCGGTCAGGACAGGATCTGTGATGCATGTGCTTTCATCAAGCCTTAAGCTGAGGCCGGCCATTATTGATGCCCCCGTTGGAGTTAAAAGCTCGTAATCCAAGGGCCCTTTCACCCATGGAATACTGTATTTTTTTAATATAATGCTGGTTGCGGGTGCAGGTACAAACAGCATCCCATGGGAACATTCAACCTTGCCTCCGCCTGCTGATACCGGATAAAGCGCTATAACAGAAGCATCCGCCCCAAGACACTGCAAACCCATTACAGAGCCGATAATATCTATTACAATATCCTGAGCCTCATGAAGGTGGGCTTTTTCATCATGATCATGGCTGTGGATATGCTGTACTGCCTTGAAATTTTCCTTTTTAAAAAAATCATACTTTGAATGGGCTTCTTTTTCAGCGCTTATCAGTATCTCAATCATTTTTAGGCCTAATTCCCTGTAATACTGCCCAACACCAAACTTATCAAAAAGCCTGCTTATGATATCCCTGGCATCATCCTCTGAAATACAATGCTCCATAGATTCAATGGCAATCTTCAGCCTCCCGGATCCATCCTGGGTTTCTGTATAATCAATACTGCACTTTCCAAGGCTGTTGCCGGCCTGGGTCATGGCATCAAGTATCGTTTTCTTTTCCCGGCACATGCTCAATAGCCCTGCAGCAAACATATCACCGGAAAGCCCTCCTCTTGGGTCCAAAACAAGTTTCAGCATCTTTTAACTCCTATCATATATGAAATAATCGCAGCCCTTATGCCTCCGTCAACATTGACCACAGCGAGATTGGGCGTACATGATGCAAGCATTGATATCAGGGCGGTCTCCCCGGACTTGTATCCATATCCTATGGATGTGGGAACCCCGATAACAGGCATGGGAAGCAATGAACCCGCAAATGTGGCCAGGGAAGCCTCCATCCCTGCTACAATAATACAGGCCAGGCAATTTTGCTCAATACCTTCCTTAATGCAGCCAAGCACCCTTGAGGGATGGGCAATACCCCGGTCCTCAAATACCAGAGGCTCAGCCCCCAGAGCTTTAAGGGTTAGAGCTGCCTCCTCAACCACAGGCCTGTCAGAAGCCCCCCCGCTTATAACCAGTATCTTAAAGGAAGGATCCGGTGTTTTACCAAGAACTATAACCCGCTCTCCGCATATGACCCCGCATTTATTCCTGTAATAATCTGATAATTCACTGTTGTATGATGAGCGCGATACCAGAACCGTGGTGTGCTCTTCCAGCATTTTATCGGCAATTTCTATTACTGTATCCAGTGGTTTTTTTTCCGCATAGATAATTTCAGGTATGCCTATCCTGTTATTCCTGTTGATATCAATGATATGCCGGTTTGTTGTTTCAATCCATGCAAGGGAAATCTTCTTTTTCACCTCTTCTATACTTATCATGCCGTTTTTATAATCCAGAAGGAGTTTATCAATTTCCATGAAATTTCCCTCGCTTATTATAGTATGATTATCCAATTATTATCTATCACAATCTGGTAAAAAGAAAAGAAATAATATTCCTGATACTATAAAGAACGAATAGATTCCGATTTAACCCTTAGAATCATAGAAACAAGGGTTTTTAACGGAAGACCGTAGACATTGCTTTTAGTACCCCTTATATCCGCAAGAAATCGGGATGCATGGCCCTGTAATGCATAAGATCCTGCTTTTCCGAAGGGCTCACCGGAATCGATATAGTCATTTATTTCCTGATCAGGAATCTCTCTGAAGCTGACCAGGCTTTCTTCCGAATCTGTCCATAATTTATCCCTTACTGTGTCATATAGCGTGATGGATGATATTACAGAATGGGTTATGCCTGAAAGGCTTTTAAGAGAATAAAAGGCCTGTTCATGATCTGCGGGCTTTCCTAATACATGACCCTGACAGAAGACTACCGTATCACATGCTAAAATATAACCCTTCTTTACATATCCGATACCATGCAGAGCTTTGATGCGGGAGTTCTCCCTGGCATAACAATGGGGACAGATAACACCATCGGAAGGTTTTTCAATGCTGTCACTGTCAATTCCAATTATATTTACCTTAAGGGGCAGGAGGGATATAAGCCATCTTCGCCTCGGACTGCCGGACACCAGGTTAAATATATCCTTTTGAGTAATCTGTTCAAATCTCATAAATATCAGTCTGCAAAGGACCCTGAAAAACCTTTATATTTCCCTGAATTTAACATAGAAATTCTATTCGCCCCGGACAAGCTTTACAAAACTGCATTCTTTCAAAGCTACCCTTTCAGTAAAATGCCTGTGTCTGATAATTTTAATTATCTGCTGGCTGTCTTCATTTTCTACAGGTATGATAAGCCTTCCGGAAAGAGAAAGCTGATCAATAAGCCCCTTTACAAGATGTTCAGCCACTGCACATACAATTATTACATTAAAGGGGGAGTATTCCATCCATCCCCTGGTTCCATCCCCTGTTTTTGTCCTAATATTGGTATATTTAAAAGCCCTGAGGTTCTGTCTGGCAAATGCAGCAAGCTCAGGTACCTGCTCAATGGAGAAGACTTCCTGGGTAAGCTCTGCCAGGAGGGCGGTCTGGTAACCACTGCCTGTGCCTATTTCCAGCACCCTGTCATCAGGTTCTAAATCAGCCTGTTCCAGGACATAAGCCACTGTGGAGGGCCTTGATATAGTCTGATTGGAACCAATGTAAAGAGGCTTGTCCACGTAGGCTTCTTGCCTGAGCCCTTTAAGTACAAACCGTTCCCTGGGTATTTTTAAAAAGGCATCCGCCAGCCTGGCATCCCTGAGGTATCCGCCTGCAAACAGAGATTCGACCATTCTTTTCCTGAGAAGCCTCATATGAAGGTCACTCATTTCATGGCTCCATTGAAGATGCCACTGAGTTCACCCAAAGCATTCTCGTCGATTGAAAGGGCTTTTAACGGGGTTATGGATATATATCCCTTTTTTATCATGCAGATATCTGATAATTCATCATGCCTGATCTTCTGTTTATTCCCAGAATACCAGTAATATGGCCTGTTTCTCGGGTCTTTCCTCATAATTACCAGATCTTCATATTCCCTGCAACCCAGTCTTGTTATTCTTACCCTGTCCTTAGTGTAATACCTGCTGTCAAAAGGCAGGTTTACATTATAAAGGTAGGGCTGTTTTATCCTGTTTATAATTTCTGAGACTATACCATTGCATAATTCCGAAGCCTTCAGGTAGTCGGCATAAATGCCGTCCTTCTTGTAATCAAGGGAAAGTGCAAACGAGACTATACCTTTGGTATAACCCTCCAGTGCAGCCCCGAAAGTGCCTGAATAAAGAATGTCCTGAGCAATGTTAAGGCCTTTATTGATACCTGATACTATTATGTCGGGTTTTTTCCCCTCAAGAATAATACTTATTCCCAGGTTTATACAGTCCGCAGGAGTACCGTTGGTTGAAAACAGGCGGTCTTCATGCTTTCTTATCCTCAGGGGTTCATTGAGGGTTATGGAGATGGCCTTGCCGCTTTGTTCATATTCCGGGACAATTGCCACGGCATCAGCCCATTCTGAAAGTAAATCCATCATATATTTCCAGCTCAGGGAATGAATGCCATCATCATTTGTCAGAAGGATCACGGGTTTTTTATTCTCATCCATACCTTAATAACCTATTTTCATCAGGAATAGACCATTCGGGACAGCGGTAGGAGGTGACAGCCTCCTGTCCTTTTTCTCAAACAGATACTTTATGTGGTCGGGTTCTATCTTTTTAAGACCAGCATAAAGTATACAGCCGACTATATTCCTTATCATATGCTGCAGAAAGCTCCTTGCCTTAAATACAAGGTAG
>CAYSKJ010000217.1:0-4249 GCA_964431655.1 uncultured bacterium
TCTTCTGGTGTACAGGGTAATTATGGCCAGTAAGGAAGTTCTTTATCTCTCCAGACCCGGACTGATAGTGCCGTCATTATATTCCTATCTCGGGCTTTTTATACTGCCTGATAGAATAATCCCGGTTTTCTGGATTTTTACACTGTTTTTGCTATTATTCATTATATTTAAAGGGGCTGATTACAGGTTTCTTGTTATTTCGCTGACCTTTCTATTGTTTCCCCTTCTCCTCGTTTCGTACTCCTATCAGCTGTTTTACAGGTACCGGTGCCTTTATACGCCATGCCTTGGTTTTTCCATGATATGGGCTTATATTCTGATAAAATTAGCGGGGTACAGCCGGGAGCATAAAGCCAATAGTACAAGATTTTTTCCTCTGGTATTAGCCGCAGTACTGGCTTTTCTTCTTGGCGGTTTCAGCCTTTATAATTCCTATGAAATTAAGAGGGATTACTTTAATTATTCAATGCTTTACAGAGAGCTTGGACACCGGATAAAAAAGAATAGTGCTGAGAAACCTCTGGATATGGTAGTACTTAGCAATTTTCCAAGGGTTTTGGGACGAACAAGACTTTTTTTCCTAATGCCGGAAGATATGGCCAAATATGTTACAGGTCATGATATCAGGGTGTTTATAAATAATGAAAAACTTCCTGGCAGGCTCGTAGAATACTTCTATAATCAAAAGCATTCATTTTTCCATACATTGAAGTATTGCATGGAAGAAGATACCATAGTTGATGACGAATCCTTGAACGAGGCAATATCAGAATTAGCCATGTATATAAGCAGCGATGATATTCTTTATATCAGCGTCAATATTGGGGATACCGATCATGAACCGGTCTTTCCTTTAAGCAGGCTGGAAACCTCATCAGGATTTTCTTATGAATACATAACAGATCTCAGGTCAAAGATCCCCCCTCCTTTTCTAATCTCCAGGGATAGGGAAATTTCAATGAAAGTTGTGTACGCTGATAAAAAGGAAGCTGAGGTAAAAGGTGAAAAAGGATTCTTTATTTTGTACGACATGCCTGGATATATGGAGAAAAGGATTTCTTATTTGAAGATCGGGTCAGAAAATCAGGATGTCGAGATTTTATTTGACAGGCACAGCTTTTTTGAAAAGGGAGACATGACTGTCAGAGAACGGGCGAGTAGCCATAAAAGGTAGAATAGATATTTATATCTTGTGGTTAATAAGGTACAGGAGCCTTCTTAACAGTCTTATGTTCAGGTAATTCAGGAAGGTTGTAAGGTCTTTTTTGTATTTTGATATATACTTGGCATAATCAAATTCGTTTCTGTAAATCAGAAGGCTTTCAAATTCTGAAACCAGATTAACCATTTCAATCAGAAGGTGCTTGATCTCCCGGAGTTTTTTGATTATATCGTTCAGGTCGGAAATCCTTTCAGAAATCTCTTTCATATGAACCGGAAGATGATTCTTAATAATATAGGATCCCTCAGAATAAAACTCCTGTATAAGGTCATTCATCTCAGCGAGGTGTATTTTACGGTACTTTTCAAATTCCTTGAGTTTTTTAGGGGCCAGTATATTAAGATTGTTCATCCCTTCCATGGCGACCTCAACAAGAAAAAGCAATCCGCAGAACTTCCTGGTCTGATTCTCCCATAGGAAACAATCAGTACCACAGTAAATTTTATCATTGTAATGAAGGGTGATATCCCTGGGTTCTATGGTATAGAAATGGTTCCTTATAAGGGTTCTATTCTTGTTTTTCGAGAAAAAACACCTTGAAATCAAGAGGAATTCATTATTATGCAGAAAATAGGAATTTGATTCAATGATAGCGCTGTATTCAATCAGGTTATCCATGACACACCTTCGCAGGTTTTGGAAAAAAACCTGATTATCGCATAAAATATCCCTTAATAAATTCTGACTGGAAGTCCCTTTTATATCAAGGGATGGTTTTACAATGGAACTGGGGTCGATCTGGGGAAATTCAAAATGAAGGTTGTGGAAGACCTTTTCCTGAAGGTAATCAAGCTGAAAATCTAAAAATGCGGCAGGTTCATAGCTATGAAGGGATTTTATGAGGCTTGCATAATCCGTAGATTTTTCTTTATTATTCATTATTCTGCTTCCTTGGAGAGGATTTTACAGGTTTAAGGCCCTTATGGTCAAAGAGCTTTACCAGGAGACTGGTTATTCTTCTGGGAAGTTCGCCGAAAAAAACAGCTGTGTGGTAGTAAGTTCTGCCATCGGCCGGCTTTTCTTCAATTCTTACTACTGTGCCTTCAAAGCTCAGAAATTTATCAACAGGGGACAGGTCTTTACCTTCAATTTTACAGCCTGACAGGTCAACATTCATAGAAAGCTTTGTCCAGAGCGGAAGGGGAAATTCCAGCAGGAAATCACAACCGTTCTGACTTATTGAACTCGGGTGAACAGCTATCTGGTTACCCGGCAGCTCTATGGCAATGTCCAGGGTTTCTGAATCAATATCAGGCCTATAACGTATATATTTCCTTTTTTCACTGGAACTCATTATGTAAGTATGCCTTTAAAATAATCGTTTAATTCTTCGCAGTTTGCCCTCTGCAGGTAGTCGAAGGCCTTTTGCTTATCCTTTTGGGAAATAAGCAGATTAATCATATCACTGTAGGTCTGCTGTTTTTCCTGGTCTCTTAGGAAGTTTACCTTAAGTTTAGCAGAAAGAGTATCTCTCATCTGCTCAATAAGGGTTATTGCCTTGTCGTATTCCACTGCTGCCTTATCATATTCTTTGCGTGAGTGGTAAAGTCGGCCCAGCCTGTGATGAATCCTGAATAGCAGTTCCTTGATTTTTGTTTTTTCAGCTATTTCCAAAGCCTTTTTCCTGAAGTTTTCAGACAGGGTGTGTACGTTCAGCCTCTGGTAGATTATTCCTAAATAGAGATTGCTGTAGCCCAGAAGGATATTGTCATTTATTGCTTCACCTATTTCAACTGCTTTTTTCATGACTGTAAGGGCCTTTTTTACCTCTTTCAGCTTCAGATATGCTATGCCAAGATAGTAATAGCTGAGACCCTGGGCTTTCTTCTGGTTGAATTCAATGCTGTAGTTCAGCCCTGTTTTTATATACTCTTTTCCTTTCTGGAATTTATTTAGTTTGATGCTTAATTCACCGATATAGATGTTTATCCAGCTCTGCAGGCTTTCAATTTTGTAGCTGTTAACTATCTTGCGGGCTTTTTTAAGAAATTCCAGAGACTTTTCATAGGACCCTAAAGCTTTATACATTTCGGCAAGATTTGAGAGAGACTTAAATTCTATTTCAGGTGCTCCGATCTTTTGAGAAAGGTCCAGGGTTGCGCTGAAATAGTCATAAGCGTTCTGGTAGTCTCCCAGGTAAAGATAGGCATAGCCGAGGCATCTGTAGCTTTCCAGCCTTGTGCTGTCAGCTTCGAGGCCTTCAGATGTGTTGAGAGAAAGGTTAAGGTATCTGATGGCCTCTTCGAAATTACCCATATTAAGGTAAATATCACCGATATTATTATAAGCAGCGGCTAGACCTATGGGATTATTATTCTCTTTGGATATCTCCAGGTCTTTCTTGTGGTACTGGAGAGCCTTTAGAAACTCCCCCTGCTCCTTATAGATTATCCCAAGATTTGCAATACAGGACGATGTTCCAACCGGGTCATCCAGCTCCTGTCTCAGTTGTACAGCATATTTGATATTCTTTTCAGCTTCATCATACTGGCCCAGTTCCCTGAATATTACACCGATATTATTTAGATTGGATGCAAGCATCTGCTTATTATTCAGCTCTTCATGTATCTCCTGGGATTTTTGAAACTTTTCTATGGCAGCTGCATAATCTCCCGAATAATAGTAAAGGATTCCCATCTCGTGAGTAAGGCTTCCCAGCAGGTCTTTATCCTTAGCCGCCTGAGCATGGCTTATCTGTTCTGAAAGGGACTGTATCTTATCTTCGAGTTCGCTTTTTTCAATGACAAGCTGTTTATCACCCTGTTCTTCGCTGGCGGGAACGGGTTTTGGATCCATAAGGATTATTTTGCTTTTATCCAGCGGATTATTGCACCTGAGGCAGAACATTGCATCATCCGGGTTATTGTAACCGCATAAGTAGCATTCCATTTCGAACTCCTTTCAGTCCAAATTTATTGGTATTAAGTTCTAAAAATCAATCATAAGTATTGCATAAAAACTCTAAAAAGTCAATTGTATATTTTTCTTTATTTTCCTGAAAAAAGTGATAGCTTCTTTCTCGATTAA
>CAYSKJ010000218.1:0-4027 GCA_964431655.1 uncultured bacterium
GATTTTTTGCTCAGGGGAAATATAATCAAGACTGTCGATGCAGGCAAAGACCGGATAACAGCCTCCTTTCAGGATAAATATTTTTCGAAGTACGGTATAAAATCAATTCTTGACTGCCCCATATTCTTAAATAACAGGGTGATAGGGGCTTTGTGCATTGAATCCTCCGAGATTAAGCAGGGCTGGTCCACAGAGGACATAAATTTTGTAACGTCACTGGCTGCCATTATATCTCTCTGTATTGAAAACCGTGAGAGACAGAAGGCACAAAAGGACCTGATGGAGAGTGAAATAAAATACAGGCAGTTATTTGACGGTTCGGTAGATTCAATTTTTATTATTGAGAACGAGCAGTTCACTGACTGCAATACTGCCACCCAGGCTATGTTCGGATGCAGGAAAAAAGAAATCCTTGGTAAGACACTGCAGGACCTTTCTCCTGAATTTCAGCCCGACGGAAGCTTATCCAGAGAAAAAGCAGGTAATATGATAAAGCTTGCTTATGAAGGCAGTCCCCAGGTCTTTGAGTGGGATAACTGCAGGCCTGACGGCCAGGTTTTCAATGCTGAGGTGAGCCTTAAAAAACTTGAGCTTCACGGTAAAAATATGCTTCAGGCAGTCTTAAGGGATATTACAGAGAATAAAAATCTGCAGAAAAGGCTTTTTACAGCCCAGAAGCTCGAGAGCCTGGGGAAATTAGCCGGGGGTATCGCCCATGACTTTAATAATATACTTGGTATTATTATGGGTTACGCCTCTATTCTTCAGCCCAGAATATCAGGGGACAGCCAGATGGTAAAATATATAGATTCCATTTTGAATGAATCAAAAAGGGCTTCGGAGCTGGTATCAAGGCTTCTTGCATTTTCTCAGGGAAGCAGTGCGGATTTTGAGCCTTTTGATTTTCACAGGCTTGTTAATGAAATATCTGATATAATAAAACATACCTTTGATAAAAATATTTCCTTCACCTGCAGGCTTCCTCAGGAAAAAATTATCATTTGCGGGGATTATTCGCAGATGCACCAGGTACTGATGAATATAGTCCTTAATTCGAGAGATGCCATGCCCAATGGCGGTCTTCTAAGCATTGAGGCGAGCCTCATACGGGGGAAGGTAAATGTTAAGCCGAAAAGAAAAATGCCAGATGGTGATTTTGTGCAGGTCTTTATTAAGGATACAGGCATAGGTATGGATAAACAGACACTGGATTGTATTTTTGACCCCTTTTTTACAACAAAGAAACCCGGAAAGGGAACCGGGCTTGGATTATCAGCTGTCTACGGAATTGTGAGCAATCATAAGGGTTTTATTGATGTTGAAAGTGAAAAGGATATAGGAACCATAATCACCCTTCTTTTTCCCCTTAGCACCAGAAATCCCTCTAAAGAACCGGTTGAATTCATTTCAGAGGCAAAACTTGAGGGTAAAGAGATTATACTTATTGTTGATGATGAGAAAGAAATCCTGAATCTTTCGAAAGATGTCTTCACTATGCATGGATACAGGGTATTTCTTGCAAACAGCGGCCATGAAGCAGTGGATATATACCGTGCTAATAAAATAGACCTGGTTATTATGGACATGATGATGCCCAAGATGAGCGGCAATGAGCTTTACTATCTGCTAAGAGAGATAAATCCTGATATCAGGGTCGTGATTTCCTCAGGTTATACCCAGGATACCATTCTTGAGTCAATCCTGAAGGAAAAAAACTGCAGGTATATACAGAAGCCATTTACCATAAGAAGCATTCTTTCTCTTGTAAGAGCCTTTCTCGATGAAGATACCCTGCCTTCATAAACCTTTGCTTTTGACCCCCGCTTAATAAAAAGGGTCCTGATATTGATTTTTAAAGAAATTCATGGTATAATGAACTGCTGGATAATTAAAAAAAAGGAGCGTTTAATGACGGCAAAAAAGGCAATTCCAGTATTATTGGTCATTTTGGTATTTATCTTTTCAGGCTTTCTCTACGGCAGCAATCTTCCCGGCAAGGGCTGGGTGAGCCTGGAAAATATTGGGGAGGAGTCCCGAGATCCGGTTATAAAAATTCTCGACAGCAGGGCAGACCGGATGACAGTTCAGATAGACCTGTCAGGAATGTACGTGTATGAGGAGATTGTATCTAAAGAAGGTATATCGGATAACCACAGGGAATACCTGAATATGATAGAAAGAAAAGGAAGGAAGTTTATCAGGATTTCAATCCCTGGAACAGTCAGTCTTGACGAAATAGGTAAGCCTGAACTGCCCCAGTTTGGCAGGATGATACACCTTCCGCTGGATTCCAAAGCCAGCTATAATATAATAGAGGTCCAGACTGATGAATTTGATGACTGCCTGGTCTATCCCGTCCAGAAGATGCCCAACAGAAGCAATCCCGGACAGAAGATTCCCTTCGGCATAAATATTCCCTTCTATGATACAGACTCCTTTTATCCCCGGGATATTGTTACCATGGATGGTGAGGGTGTTTTCAGGGATATATTCATAGCAAGGCTTGGTATCAGGCCAGTTCAGTATAACCCCGGGAGCATGACCCTGCGAGTACATAAAAGCATTACCATAGAGATAGATTATGGTTCTGCAGGATATGAAAAATTCATGTACGATTCCCCTACATCAACTGCTTTCGAACCCCTCTATGAAGCTTTAACCCTGAACTACAGCAATGACAGCAAGAACAACTCCAATACAGCTGAATCCATGATAGTATTTGTTGCTGATGCCCTGTCGTCATCTATCGACCCGTTTATAACCTGGAAAAGGAAAAAGGGGTTCTATGCTGAAAAGGTCCTTATGTCCAGCGTAGGCTCAAATACCACTTCCATATATAATTATATCAAAAATGCCTATAATACCTGGCCTAAGAAGCCCTCTTATGTTTTATTCGTAGGGAATGAAAGCACAATCCCCCCCTATTACCGGTCTACCTCAAGCGGAAGCGCAGCATCTGATTATCCGTACAGCCTTATGGATACAGACCAGTATCCCGATCTTTTTATAGGGAGGATAGTTGCATCAACCACAACCCAGGTTGATATCCAGGTTGCAAAGATCGTCAGTTATGAACAGAATCCCTATATAGGCTCTGATGCCGCCTGGTACTCCAAAGGTTTTGGAATAGCCAGCAATGAGGGGTCCAATCCTTCCGATGAGGACTATATAAACAGTGTCGCAAGCTATCTTCTGGGTGGTACATTTACCGGTTTTGACTATTTTTTTCAGAGGACAAATACTGCAACAGCTACAAATATTTCGAATGCAATAAATTCAGGCAGGTCCTATGCAACATATATAGGCCATGGTTCAGGCACAAGCTGGGCCAGCACCAACACCACCTTCAGCACAACCACCATAAAAAACCTTTCCAATGGTTTCAAGCTTCCCATAATTATTGATGTTGCCTGTCTTAATGGCCAGTTTGACAAGATTTCCGAGTGCTTCGGCGAGGCCTGGATGAATTCTGGGACTGCAACAAGCCCCAAGGGAGCTGTCGGTTATTACGGAGGATCGGTCTCCATCTCCTGGCATCCCCCGGCCATCATGGCCATAGGTATTGCCATGCACCATTTTGCCGATCCTGTATATACCTTTGGGGGAAGCTGCCTGGCAGGTCAGATGTATATGGTTTCACAGATGGGCTGGAACAGTGATACGGAAGATAATTTTGAGTGGTTCATCCTTTTCGGAGACCCCTCCCTTCTCATGCGTACTTCCGCTCCGGGAATCTTGTCCGTAAACCATCCCTCAAGCATGTCTTCAGGTGATACAAGCGCAAATATCACTGTAACATCAAACGGGTACGGCGTAAACAAAGCTCTTGTCAGCATTGTTTCCTCAAGCAGTTCTGAGATATATGGATCAGCTTATACCGATTCCTCCGGGAATGCATCGGTTACATTAAACAGCCCGGTTTCCGGGACCGGTTCTCTCAACATTACCGTAACAGCCTACAATAAGAATGTATATGAATCCTCCATAACGGTAGGCAGTAACAGCAACGGTGCCATCAGTCTGGACA
>CAYSKJ010000219.1:0-3955 GCA_964431655.1 uncultured bacterium
CCTGGCCTTTAATATACAGGAGATAAGCCTGCTGGAACACTTCATATTCATACCCCTGCTTCTGCTGATCCTTATAATCCCCGTATCCTTTGCAGGACTGGGCCTGAGGGATCTTTCGGTAATAAAGAGCTTTGAAGTCCTCGGCTCCAATGCCCAGTCAGGCGGTGCTTTCGCCATTGCAGACTTCCTGATGCAGATAGTTCAGGGAGTCCTGGGGGGAATACTCTTTTCCCTAAGGGGTTTTTACAGAAACAAGGGGAAGGAGAAACCGGACGGGGAGTCCCATCCGGTCTTATAATTTCAGGCTATTGTAATATCCTTTTCCAGATATACATCCTGTATAGCATTCAGTATCTTAACGCCTTCCTCCATAGGCTTCTGGAAGGCTTTCCGACCGCTGATAAGCCCCATGCCGCCTGCTCTCTTGTTTATTACTGCTGTCCTGACAGCCTGGGCAAGGTCATCCTTTCCCGATGCTCCTCCGGAGTTTATCAGGCCTATCCTGCCCATATAGCAGTTGGCAACCTGGTACCTTGTCATATCAATGGGATTGTCGCTTATCAGGTCCTGCATCCTGGCATGGGTTTTGCCGAAGCTTCCATAGGCTTCCTTCATGGCGGCATAGCCGTTGTTAATCTCCGGCTGTTTCTGCTTTATTATATCAGCCTCAATAGTGGCCCCCAGGTGGTTGGCCTGACCTGTAAGGTCAGCTGATGTATGATAATCCTTGCCCTTTATCTTGAAGGCATCATTCCTCAGATAACACCATAGAACCGTGAACATGCCGAGCTCATGGGCATAGCGGAAGGCCTCGGAAACCTCAACTATCTGGCGGGAGCTTTCTTCCGAGCCGTAATATATGGTAGCGCCTACTCCCACCGCTCCCAGGTCAAAGGCCTGCTCAACATTGGCAAACATCACCTGGTCAAACCTGTTAGGATAGGATAAAAGCTCATTATGGTTTACCTTCAATATAAAGGGGATCCTGTGGGCATATTTCCTTGCTACGGTCCCCAGTACTCCGAGGGTGCTGGCAACACCGTTGCAGCCTCCTTCCATGGCAAGTTTTACTATGTTGACAGGATCGAAATAAATAGGGTTGGGAGCAAAGGAAGCACCCCCTGAATGCTCAATACCCTGGTCAACGGGAAGAATGGAGACGTAACCGGTACCGGCAAGCCTGCCGTGGGAGAAAAGCCTCTGCAGATTGGAAAGAACCCTTATGTTACGGTCTCCGGGAAGAAATATGCGTTCTATGAAATCAGGCCCGGGGTGATGGAGCATTTCTCTGGGTATTTTGACAGATTTATAGTCAAGAAGGCTGACCGCTTCACTGCCGAGAAGCTGTCTGATGTTCTCTATGTTCATATTGCATCTCCTTTATTGTTAATTACGCAGTATGTAAATCCTGCCCTTATTTACTTCAATGCCCTGGAGAGCTCTTTTGCCTTTTCGGATATCCCCTCCAGGGGCAGTTTGCTCAGCACCGCTATGGTATTTTTTGCCTTTTCCATGTTGCCGGCGGCGATATGGGATTCAGCCCTTTGTATGAGCTCATTGGACATGGTTTCCAGTACGCCCTGGAACTGCAGCTGAAGGGTATGGTATCTGCTTGATCTGGAGTTGACATTGCTCAGCAGGGTCTTCCATTTAATAAGGGATGAATTATAATCCCCGCTCTGGAAGGACATGATTGCCTCATTCTCCAGCTCATCCAGCCTTTCTATGATCTGCTGGAGCTTTGTTTTCTGGGCCAGCAGTTTTTCATCCTCCGGGTGATCCTCCAGGGCTGTCTGCACACATGCCAGGGCCATGTCAAACTCCTTATTTTTCATGAGCTCTATTATCTTATCCCTTGTACTTTCAACAGGAACCCGGGTAACTTTTGTTATTTCAAGCTTGTTTTTGTCTTCCACCTTTATAACCGAGTCGATTTTGCTAAGGTATTCCTTTATCTTTTTGTTATCAGGCTCAATTTTCAGGGCCTCATTGAAGATTATCCTGGCACCTTCCAGGTCTTTCTTCTGCAGGCTGTTCAGGCCCTTGGTCAGCAGGGTATTGAGAAGTATCTTTTTCTCAACCCTTTTGAGAAGCTCATCAGCCTCCTTGTTGTCTGGATCGGCACCGAGTATGCCTGTAAGAATTTTGTTGGCATCCCCGAACCTGTCTTTTGCCAGAAGGGCTTTTGCTTCAAAGAGCTTCTCCCTGGACCTGCTCTGTTCTTTGGCGGTATCATTGAGCTGTCTCAGCTCTTTATTGTCTGGCTGGATTAGAAGCCCCTTCCTGCAGAGGGAAAGTATCTCATCGTATTTCTCCTCGGAAAAGGCATTCAGCGCCCTTTCAAGGATCTCAGCAATTTTCTCCTCCTCCTCAAGCCTTTTATAGAGCTTCAATGCCCTGTTGTGGGTGGGATCTATGTCCAGCGCCTGCTCCAGAGACTGCCTGGCTGTTGAAAAATTCTTTGCAGTCAGCTCATCTGAAGCTTTTTTTATCAGGTTGTTGAAGCTGTCAGATGCATTGAGCCTCTCCTCCAGGAGCGCAATCCCCCGGTAGGCAGGGTCTATCTTTTTCATCCTGGCAATGAGAGATTTGGAATATTCCGCATCATTAATGCTGATGGCATTTTCAAGTTTCTGGGATAGTTCTTCCAGTTCCAGCCTCTTTTCTGCTGTTTCCATCAGTTTGCTGACCTTCTTGTATTCCCTGTCCTTTTTAAGTATCCGGTTGAAATGATCGATGGCATTTCTCCAGTCTTCTTTTTTATAGAAAAGGACAGCCTTATTATAAAGGTCCTCGACCTGGAGTCTGGTTTCTATCTTGTGTATGAAATCCTGAAGATCTTCCGTTTTACCCGTTATTTCCACACACTGCTTGAATATGGCCAGGGCATTTGCAAATTCCCCCTTGTAGAAGAGGCTTTTGCCCCTGGCAAGAAGGGCTTCAAAGTTGTTAACAGTCTGAAGGCTGTTAAGGAGCTCCTTGGCCGCGTGGCTTTCCTCATCCAGCTCTATGGCTCTGCTGGCCATGCGGGTGGCAGATTCAATGTCCCCCTTCTCAATGGCCTCATAGCCCTTTTTTATTAGTTCATCAAGCTTGAATTTCTTTTTCTTCCCTGAAACAAATACATCCATCAGGTCAATTATCTTCCTGTAGGAATCCGAATCTTCGGAAAGGTATCTTAAAAGATGCATAAGATTGTAAATAACCAGGCTGAAATCCTGGAAGGTATTATCATCCTTAAGCAGGGTGCTTATCTGGTTTATTCTTTTTATACTGCCCTTTCCCCGGTAAAGAAAAAGCAATGCTTCCCGGTCATCGGGGCTGGTTTTGAGTATTTTCCTGCATTCATCAACAGCCTTTTTGAAATCACGGTTCTTTATGTGGGAACTGATATTTTCATAGGACTGAAAGTCCCTTTCCTTCTGCTTGATCTTTTCCCTTATGCTTAAAAGCAGTTTTTTTGCCGTCTCGGCTGATGGTTTGCAGGATTGAACCATTTCCTTTATCCTGCTGAAGCTGTAGAAATCACAGTCATCATCCAGCATGGCAAGAAGGTAGTGGAAACCCTGCTCGCTCTTCTTGTCTTTTCCCGAGAGATCTGCTTTTTCCAGTATCCTGAGGTTATCGGAGGTCTTCATAATCAGCTCCCTTACCTGGCTGAGCTGATTTTCTGAAAATCCCTCAGGTCTGAATAATTCCATTATCCGGAGGGCACTGTCAAAACAGCCGTTATCGAGGGCATCATCAAAGCATCGGCTAATGAACATTTCGGTTTCCTGAGGGATCTGATTCTTATCAGCCATATTCCGATCACCATTTTATATAGTTTTTAGGAGCTCTCAAACCTTCACAATACTATTATATTACTATACTTCTGTAATGTCAACTGGCAATATATATCTGTCAAAACAAAATAGAAATGTCCCTTTTTTACCAAATTAGAAATGTCCCCTTT
>CAYSKJ010000220.1:0-3915 GCA_964431655.1 uncultured bacterium
AAAGACAGGGCTGAATACATAAAAAAGCAAAATGCCCAGGGGATTAAGAAGCCCGCACTGGCTCTCCGCAAGTATGGGAAATCCAAAGGATGCATGCCTGCTCCACAGGGGGATATAGCCCTGCGCAATGATCTTCTGGCCTGCAAGCCAGACCGGGTAGTAAAAGGTCTTTATATCATGGAAGAACAGCACTTTTCCCCCGGCAAGGGGGTGGAAAAAGGCTGCAAAGCAGGCCAGTAGAAAAAGATAGGGGAAATAATCTAACTTTTTTTGGATTTTCTGAGCTTCTCCTGTTCTTTTAACGCAGATTCAACTTCTTGTTCTGTTACAAGGCCAAGTTCTGTGAGTATCTCTCCCAGTCTTTTTGCCACATACTTTTTATCCGTCTTTAATGCCTCGGCCCTCTCTACATCCTCGGGCGAAAGCTTTGGCTGGGTTATTTTGAGAAGAATCTGCCCCAGAAGGTCATCCACCAGCTTATCGGTGTTCTCCTGGTCATTATCCTGTTCTGTATTGTCATTTGTGCCGTTGATACCTTCATTATTATCCATCTGCCGGCTCCCTTAAAAAATAGTATTAATTATGCCAGATTTTAATATAATATATTAAGGCTGGAATATACAAGAAAATTTTATGGAACTAAAAGAAACAAAAGCTGTTCTGCTGAAAAAGATTGATGTAAAGGAATCCGATGCCCTTTATATCTTTTATTCTGAACTTTACGGAAAGATCAAGCTTTACAGGAAAGGAGCCAGGGCAAGGAAGAGCAGGTTTGCTTCCGGTATAGAGCCCTATAATATCCTTGCAGTAAGGTTTCGCCCCGAAGACAGGGAAATATTGAATTTCAGCGATTTCGCTGTTCTGTCCTCCAGTTATGAGATTACCGGCTATTACGAGAAATATATCCTTTACTCCATGATTCTGGAGATAATAGAAAAGCTTACGGCTGACCGGGATGGCAATGCAGAACTGTACAGGTTCCTTGCCAAAGCCCTGGTCTTTATAACAGGCTGGGATGGCAGTACCGGGCTTCTTCTCCTTTTTAACCTGATAAAGCTCACACAGCTCTTTGGCATTTCTCCCGGTACAGCAGAATGCATGTTCTGCAAAAAGGAATGCGGGGGAAACCAGATCTGTTTCTCCCTTGAGGTAGGTATCTGCTGTACCGGCTGTGCCCTGCCCGGGTCTGCCAGTGTATTTACCCTTACCTCCCGTCAGGCAGGGCTGATATCCCTTATAAAAAAAATCAGGTATGATGATCTGGGCAAAATTGATGATTATACGGATGAAATAGTCCATTTAATCGAGATATTTGTCAGTTATATAAAGTATCACTTTAATATTGACATAAAATCATTGTCATTGATCGGTTCAATAGAAATATAACAAACTCTGCCAGCCAGTCTTTTCACCCTGATCCATGGTTCCCAGTAATAAAAATAATATGGATAAGATTGGACTTTTATGATATAGTTGTTAATTATTAAATTTACAGGGGAAACAATAATGTCAGAACTGAGACACGACCCCATACAGAAGCGATGGGTTATTATAGCTCCCGAAAGGGGCATAAGGCCGAGTTCCTATTACCAGGTTCAGCCGGGAAGCGCCGGTGAAGATGAATTCTGCCCCTTCTGCGAAGGAAATGAAGATAAAACTCCGCCCGAGATACTGGCTTACCGGGAGAGTGGTATGCCTGAGAACGGCCGTGGATGGCGGGTCAGGGTGGTTCCCAATAAATATCCTGCCCTGAGGATTGAAGGCAGTCTTGACAGGAAGGGAGTGGGCTACTATGATGCCATGGGGGGCATAGGCGCTCATGAGGTTATCATAGAAACACCCTTTCATGATGAAGATATGGCGGATATGTCCGTAAACAACCTGGCCCGCATATTCAAGGCCTTTAAGGAGAGAATGACGGACCTTTCCCAGGACAGCCGGTTTAGATATGTCCTGGGGTTCAAGAACTACGGGAAAAGCGCGGGAAGTACCCTGGACCATCCCCACAGCCAGATAATAGCACTGCCCATAACCCCCAGGAACGTTGCAATGGAGCTGAAAAGCGCCAAGGAGCACTACCAGTTAAAGGAGAGGTGTCTTTTCTGTGATATTTTTCAGTACGAAATTGAGGCCGGCGAAAGGATAATAAGGGTTACAGAGGACTTCATAGGCTATACACCCTATGCATCCAGGTTCCCCTTCGA
The DNA here is from genome assembly GCA_964431655.1 of uncultured bacterium. Classification (GTDB taxonomy): domain Bacteria; phylum CAYMEV01; class CAYMEV01; order CAYMEV01; family CAYMEV01; genus CAYMEV01. Next base: position 2,205 of record CAYSKJ010000220.1, read on the forward strand.
GATATGGATAGCCCCTAGGACCCACTCCCATGATTTCACGCTTATCCAGGACAAACAGATGAACTCCCTTGCCGAACTCTTAAAGGAAGTCCTCATGAGGCTTAGAAAGGCATTGAATAACCCGCCTTATAATCTTATAATACACAATTCACCAAATATAAAGGGTTCAAAAAAAAGAAGCCATTACTGGGAAACCTTAGAGTATGACTGGCACTGGCATATAGAGCTTACCCCCAAGATCATACCTACAGCCGGATTTGAATGGGGTACCGGTTTTTATATCAATCCTGTATCGCCCGAGGAGGCTGCAAAGTATCTGAGGGAAATAGAAGTCTATTAAAGGAGAACTGACATGGATGAGAAAAAGAAAAAGCTTTTGATCGCAGATGATGAAGAGAATATACTTATCTTATACAAGCTCGAGTTTGAAGAGGAAGGCTATGAAGTCTTAACTGCCCCAAGTGCCCTGGAAGCCCTTAAACTCATTGACAGCGAGAAACCGGACCTTCTGATAATGGATATATGCATGCCGGAGATGGACGGGATAGAGGCCCTGGGAAAGATACTTTCCAAGAATAACAAGCTTCCTGTCATATTGAACTCTGCCTATTCCAGTTATAAGGATAATTTCATGAGCTGGTGTGCGAATGCATATGTTGTTAAATCCTCAGATCTTACAGAACTTAAAGAAACTGTCACCCGGGTTCTGAAGGAGGCCGGCAGAAATTAAGATGTCCGGCATCAATCTCTCCAGGGATGTTCTGACCATGATACTGGCCGGCGGCCAGGGTCAGAGGCTTTATCCTCTGACAAAACACAGGAGCAAGCCTGCAGTGCCCTTTGGAGGCATATACAGGATTATTGACTTTACTCTTTCCAACTGCATAAATTCAAAGCTTTTCAGGATATTCCTGCTGACCCAGTATAAAAGCTACAGCCTTGAAAAGCATATAAACCTTGGCTGGAGCTATCTGTTCCGTTCAGAGCTCAGCGAATTCATATACACGGTTCCGCCCCAGCAGAGGCTGGCAGATAACTGGTATACAGGAACAGCAGATGCAATCTTTCAGAATATATACCTTCTGGAGATGATCAGGCCAAAATACCTGCTCATCCTCAGCGGGGACCATATATACAAGATGAATTATGCCAGGCTCCTGGATTTTCACGTGGACACCGGATCAGACCTTACCATAGCATGCCAGAGGGTACCCCTGAATGAAGCCCGTAAATTCGGAGTCATGAGCATTGACGGGGATAAAAGGGTCATATCTTTCAAGGAAAAGCCTCAGAATCCGGATCCCCTTCCCGATGACAGCTCTTCATGCCTGTGCAATATGGGCATATATGTCTTTAATACGGACTTTCTTGTAAAAACCCTGGGAAGGGATGCCAAAGCTGAATCCGCCCATGATTTCGGGAAGAATATAATACCCTCGGTTATTCCGACAGCCAGGGTAAGGGCATATGAGTTTCTTGACGAGAACAGGAAGAATGTCCAGTACTGGCGCGATATCGGCACCCTGGATTCCTACTATGAGACCAGCATGGACCTGGTGGGCGTGGATCCCCTGTTCAACCTGTATGATTATGACTGGCCCATCAGGACCTTTCAGAGGCAGCTGCCCCCTGCAAAGACTGTTTTTGGATCGGGCAACTATCCTGAAATACCGGAAAGATCAGGTATCGTCATGGACTCTGTAATATCAGG
>CAYSKJ010000221.1:0-3815 GCA_964431655.1 uncultured bacterium
GCAGGCTTCATGAAATACAGCCCCTGTCCCTCCGGATCCGTTTCCTACGACAACAGTCATCTCTCCGGCAGGTGAAGGTTTTGCATAAAGCATGGTAAGGGCAACGTCGCAAACGGATCTGGCAATATCCTCAGGTTTATGCTTTATAAAAATGGAAGCATCATCATATACCCCGAAACCATCCGTTGAGATGAAGGATCTGCCCTGGTCCCTTACTACCACGCTTATTTTGAATTCTGTGATATTCCTGTCTTCCCTTATAAAATCCCCGTCAAGATTTAAAAGGGTAATTTTCCTGAGATATTCATAGTATCCTGCAATCACCTGGACTATCTTATCTGAATAGTTCCAGGCAAAATCACTGCCTCTTTTTATATAATCAAGCTTATCCTGAAGGGATACGGAAAAGGTATTGCCTGCCAGATCAAATTTTCTTAACTTGTTCTCTTTAAGAACAATATTTCTTCCAGTGCTGTTTAGTGCTGAGATATTTTTTGCCTCCCCTGCGGCGGATGCAAGTCCCTTTTCTGTTACATCGCTTGTACTGACATAATAGGTCTGCATATCTTTAACCAGCCTTATTCCAAGGCCGGCGCTCGCCCCGGGGGTAATACTCTTGAACTCTCTGTCCCTCATTTGAATATTAAGGGTCTGCCAGTCCTCGATAAAAATATCGGCAAGGTCAGTATCCTTACCTGCTGATGAGGAAAGGTACCTGCACAGTATGTTTTTATCTATCTCCATAGATTCCTCCTTTTAGTTATTCTCTGGTATTCATAAATACATCGGATGCATTATAGGAGCTCCTTACAAAGGGACCGCAAATAACATGCCTTATTCCTGCATCCAATGCCATCATTTTCAGTTTCTCAAAATCCTGGATTGTATAAAACCTGCTTTCCTTAAGGTGATGCTGGGAGGGGGCAATATACTGGCCTATGGTCATTATATCCACATACCCTGCAATTAATCTGAATAATGCATTTACCTCAGCCTCTTTTTCCCCGAGGCCCACCATTATGCCCGTCTTGACATTAATATTGCTGTCATACTCCCTGGCCTTTCTTAATATGGAGAGGGACCTGTCAAAGTCAGCACCGGGTCTTACAGTGCCGTAAAGCGGCCTGACCGTTTCAAGATTATGGTTCAGAACATCGGGCTTTTTTTCCAAAACAGCCTCCAGGGCTTGATAATCCCCATTAAAATCCGGTATTAGAACCTCAATTCTTAAGCCCTCTCTAAGCTTTTTCAATGCATCTATAATCCTGCAAAAATGGTTCGCGCCTCCATCGGGCAGGTCATCACGGGTAACCGAGGTTATAACAGCATATTTCAGGCCCAGCTCTTTTGCCATGTCAGCGATCATTTCGGGTTCATCGTCTTTAACCGGACCAGGAATACCGTGGTCCACAGCACAGAACCTGCAGTTTCTTGTACAGATGTTCCCCAGAATCATGAAAGTGGCAGTCCTTTTTGCAAAACATTCTGTAATATTAGGGCATTTTGCCTCTTCGCATACGGTATGAAGCCTGTGCCTGCGAAGAATTTTCTTTATTTCCCTGAGTCTGGAAAGGTCTTTTTTCTTTTTAAGCCAGGGGGGGAGATTATGGCTGTTCATTTTTCCACAACCTCATAATGTTTCAGATTGAAATGCTTCATAAGGCGTTCTCCAAGTATTTCAGCCTTCTCCTTTGATTCGCATTGCCCGAGGACAATCGAATAAAAACTGTTATTCCTTTCATATCTTATTTCATAGGCATTCCTGAGATCTTCAGTAATATTTTTCTTCTGAGAGTTAAAAAACCCTTCAGCTTCCTTTGAAGAACCAAACTGACCGATCCTGATCTCAAAAAACCCGGTTTCCAAAACAGGTCCTTTGGCATGGTTTTCTATGGCTGTGTCGATTTTTTCCTGAATAACTGCTATATCTCCAGATGAAGCTGTTTTTTTGTCCTCCATCTTATTGATATTCAGCTGGTAGAAATAAGCAAATACAGCAAAGGCAATGAGCAGAAAAATATAACTGATATATATCCTTCTTATTAAATGTTCAGATTGGCCGGTCATAAATGTCACAGTTTTTCAATGGTAGACTGCACCTCTCTGGATTTTTCCACTATATCCGGTAGAATATCCTTGGAAAGGTAAGAACTGCAGATAGTCATGAATTCATCCAGTATCTGGTCAAAGATTTCCCTTAAAACAAGTATGACGGATCTTTCTTTGTCTGTTTTTATGCTCTCAAACAATGCCCTTGGTTCAAAAAAGCCCTCATTATAAAAGACATTCTTGTCTATATGATCATGGTATTTTTTGAATATGGGGTCCAGCCTGTCTTTTATTATGGTGTCCCTGTCATTCCCAAACTCTTTTCCAAGGACATCATAGGTAAGTATAAAGAATTCATTGTATTTTTCTATGAGCTTATAGGCATGGGGGTAAAGATCCTTGTAGTTATCAGCTTTCCTGGATATGTTTATCTTCTCAAGAAGTCTGATAGTGATCAGCCTCCAGAGGATATTGCATACCTCAAAGCTGGAAATGTCTTCAAAACTGCAGGAGATATCCATGATATCCGCGGGCTCTTCAAGCTTCTGCAGTACACGGTACTCTTTCTGGGTAAGGTCTATCTCCTTTATTGCCTTGCTGAAGCTGTAGGACCTTCTGATCTTGACAGGGTACTGGAAAAGAACGCTGTCAATCCTGCTCCACGAATGAATGCGCCTCATCCCCTCCATTATAAGATTTGGGATAAATATCTGAAAATCTATCAGGTTCTGGTCATCCAGGTTACTTTTCAGCTGGAACACATACTTCCCGGTATTCCATTTAAAGATGGAGAGGATATTCTGCTTTACCTGAAACCTCACAGCATTGGTAAGATCTTCAGACTTGACGGCACCCATTTCGACCAGTATGGCACCCTGCTTCTTGTTTTTGGATATCATCCTGGATGATTGGTAATACTGGTCAATTGATATCAGGCCTTCCCTTAAGAGTACTTCACCGAGTCTTTCATCATTCTGGTTTGAAAAGGAAAACACAATATTGCCGTTTTTCATATAGATGGTTTTCAGTGTATTGGAATCCTTCAGGTAGAGGACCCCCGTTTCCTTCTGGGAAAAGATAAAGTAAAGCACATCCCCGAAATTTGTTGGCGTTATAACCCCTTCTATATCCATAGCTCTATATCCTTTTAATAAATTTTTCGATTCTATTTTTGCCTTTCTGTTTGGCAAGGTACATGGCTTTGTCAGAGTTGGCAAGAAGCTCATTGGAATCAGTTCCGTGCTCCGGATAGGTGGCTATCCCCATGGTAACTGAAATGTGAAGGTCCGTATCAATGCTCTCAAAATGGAGCGACTGTGTCTCGATGGTCTTTCTTATTCTCTCTGCGACAAGAAATGCACCTTCTATATCGGTCATCGGCAGGATTATGGAGAATTCATCGCCTCCAAACCTGAAAACCCTGTCAAAGGCTCTTATACCTATCTTTAATATCTCACTTATCTTCCTGATGACCTTTGAACCTATAAGGTGGCCATACTCCTCATTAACCTCCTTCAGGTTGTCAATATCAAGGAAGATAATGGAGAAACAGCTGTTCTTGGCCTTGGATGAATTGATAAGCCTGTCTATGAACCTTTCAAGATATCTCCTGTTGTAAACGGTAGTAAGGTCATCGACATAGGTCAGCTGCCTGGTCAGCTCATACCGTTCATAGTTTTTAAAAAATGCCCTGTACAGGGTAAGCATGCTGTTTACAGTCCCGACATCCTCATTGCAGAATGCCGAATGCTTGGCAAGAATAAGAA
>CAYSKJ010000222.1:0-3771 GCA_964431655.1 uncultured bacterium
ATAAAAAATCCTACTCAGTGGGGATATGAGAGAGTAGGAGGAGATACTCTGGAAGTTATTGTGTTTTTTCAATAAAAAATTCAAATGCAAAAGCAGCACGGTGCTTTTGCCTTTGAAAAAGCATATAAATATAGAAGTCATGATTAGATATATTAAGATATCAGGTATGTGTCACCTTTTTTATTGCCTTAAAAGCTTATGTTAAAAATTTTCTGTGTTTTTCTTTATACCTCCTAAGTTAACCTGGATTAAAATAGAAATTTACTAGCCTCGATCAATTGGACACTCCTTAAGCTTAGGAGTCTAAACAGCCTTTTTATCAATAAAGCCATTAAATTCATCTTTTTCCAATGGGAGATAAATTTGATTATAGCATCGGATAGACCTTTTGCATCGCTATAGGTCCTAACATATATTAAGGCACTGGGCCTGACAAACCTGGACCTGCAGGGATACTGACCTTTCAGGCCGTAATATCCCTGTATATCAGCAGAATGTTATTACCTATTTTCTAAATTCAACCAGCTCATATATCCAGGTATCATTGGCTGCAGGAACCTTTGCGTACAGGGGCAGAGGCAGTGCAGTATTTATACTGTATATACTGGTGCTGGAAGTCTGGTTGACAGGATTTTTCGCAGAATATTCAAGGATGAAGCCTGAAATACCGCAGTATTCATCAGTTCCTTTAATTTTTAATTTTTTATCCCCCTCAGAGAGTTCAAACCCCTGTTTAAAAACCGTATTATCAACGATGAACCCGTCAATATTCATAAGGCTTCCCAGAGCAGTGGCAATCTCAAAATTCTCCGCTGAGAATATAAAGTCGAAAGAGGACATGCCAGGCCGGTAATTAACAGTTTCTGAAAACTCAGAGGTCCATCTGCCGGATATGCTGATATCAAAAGAATCATCTGACCCCTTTTTTACCTGTATTGATGTCCACCCTTCAAGGCCCCTTTCGGAAATCATTTTATACTTGAAGTACTGTTTGTCACTGAACTGAAAATAATCCCATTTTTCTTCATTTTCCTGGGAAAATAAAAAAGCAGTTCCTGCCGTAATTATAATCAGGAACAAAAATAAAAACCTGAAAACCTGTAAAATTTTCAACATGCTATGAATTTTCCTCCTTTAATCAATAATTTTAGCAGTTGGATATGCAATAAGCAGAGGGACGGGAGAGACCCCGCCCCTTTTAATATCTTAGAGCCCTTCCGGGGGAGTCTTTATATAGCCGTTTTCCATGAGGCACTGTATCTCATCCCTGGCTCTCTTTATCATCGATTCAGAAATATTGAACAGCTCCTTCTCTGAGAATTTAAGCCTTGCCACACCCTGCTCTATAGCCTTTTTTGCAACAGCAACAGCTTCCCTGGGGAAAACTTCCCACTCATCCATGGTAGGGATAAGGTAATCCTCTGACAGTCCTTTGTCTTCTGCGGTCCTTGCCAGTTCATAGGCTGCCTCTATGCACATTTCATCGGTGATGGTTTTTGCCATTACATCCAGTGTTCCCCGGAATATACCTGGAAAGCCGAGGGAATTATTTACCTGGTTCGGGAAATCGGACCGTCCGGTAGCGACTATCTTTGCCCCCGCTTCCTTGGCATCCCAGGGCCAGATTTCAGGTATGGGATTTGCACAGGCAAATAATATTGAATCCTTTGCCATATCTGCTACCCATTCCTTCTTTATGGTATCCGGGCCTGGCTTTGACAGGGCTATCAGTACGTCAGCTCCTTTCATCGCATCCGGGATATCGCCTTTCAGCTGTTTTTTATTGGTTATCTGGGAATAATAATACTTTTCTTTGAATCTTTCCTTGAGGTCATCCCTTCCTTTATGAAGGGTTCCTTTGGTATCTACCATAATTATATTGCCGGGCGTGGCGCCTGCAGATATCAGCAGCCGGATTATGGCAATATTTGCAGCCCCGGCGCCGACCATGGTAATTGACACATCCTGAATTTTTTTATTAACCAGTTTAAGTGCATTTATAAGCCCTGCAAGGGTGACAGCAGCAGTCCCCTGCTGATCATCATGCCATACAGGGATCCTGGCTTTTTTCCTCAGGGTATCAAGGATGTGGAAGCATTTTGGCTGGGAAAGGTCTTCGAGGTTTACACCGCCGAATGTGGGCTGAAGATAAAGCACTGTCTTTATTATCTCCTCCGGGTCCTTTGTGTCCAGACAGATAGGAAAGGCATCCACGCCTCCGAGGTACTTGAATAGCAGTGCTTTGCCCTCCATAACGGGCAATCCTGCTTCAGGACCTATGTCTCCCAGGCCCAGGACCCGGGTTCCGTCGCTCACAACAGCAACAAAGTTTGCTTTGTTGGTATGCTTGAAAACAGTTTCGGGATTATTAAAAATATCCCTGCAGGGAGATGCAACCCCAGGCGTATACCAGATGGCAAAATCCTTGACATCCCTCACACAGCATTTGGATACAACCTCAACCTTGCCCTTGTAGAAGGGGTGAAGCTTCATTGCATCCTGACCGGGTTTCTGGGCCTTTTTCAATAATTCATCAACATTCTGGCTCATAACTAACCTCCTTGGTAAAAATTTTATTATTTTGTATTCTCTTTAATTGAAAATATTATATTCCTTCTGGCCAGCTCTGAGATAAAAAGATCCGGGTCTATCCCCTTTTCCTGAAAAATAAAGCCCCTCTGCCCTATTTTCCCGTCCAGGCACATCTGAGCTATGATTGAGGCCGGAAACCCGGTGCAGATCATCATGGCTGAAAGATTATCATCCCTTTGATTATACTTTATCATCTCTGCTTCAAGTATTTTATCCGAACCCTCAACAGCAATTTTTGCCAGCACAACATCATCCATTGTTGTTTTCAGTGAGCTTTGAAGAAGCATCTCAAACAGTTCTCTGTTCGTTCTGGCTGTACCGTTTATCATATTCACGGCACCGCCGGCAAAACCAAGCTCCAGCATAGCCTTCATCAGGTCCCGGTGGCCCCTGTAGCGCAGGGTTTTATATGAAATATTATCCACCATATCGCTGAGGGTAAAAGGCAGGGTGGAGGATCCCCCTGATGTATTGAATGCTTCCAGTTCTCCGAAGGGTTCCGGGAAAAAAACGGTTTCCAGATCTTCCATTGCTTTTTTGTAAAGAATCTTTTTATCCTCCAGCACTATACAGTCTTCTATGTATTCGTTAATAAGCCCATTTACTGAGAATACTATCCTGTAGTTAAGGGGATTATCCTTTTTCAGGGGAAGGCCTCCTACCATAATTTTTATGCTTTTAGGGTTACTGACTTTTTTTATGAGATATGCAGTGACTATGGAAACCATACCCGGTGCCAGCCCCGTATCGGGAATAAGGCATGCCTTTTTATCCTTTGCAGTCTCATCAAGGCTCTGCTGTTTTTTCTGTATATCCAGGTTGCCTCCCAGGTCTATCCAGTTTATGCCGCTGGCAACGGTTATTTTGGAAAGGTGATAATTATACCTGTAGGGCAGGGTGCTGATTACCAGGTCGATGCCGTCGAGAAGCATCTCATATGACTTATGGTCTGTTGCATCGAATATAAGGGTGTGTATTCTTTTGCTCCTGAAATGTGCTTCCATATTCTCAAGATTGGACTCATCCAGGTCGCAAAGATAAATCTTCGCATTACCGCATGTCTTCAGCAGGTCATATACTATCCCCTCCGACATCTTTCCGGCACCAAGAATCAAAAAATTCATAGCAATCTCCTAATAGGTTTGAAAGAGCTTTCCCCACTGGGTGTCAAGCCATTTT
>CAYSKJ010000223.1:0-3740 GCA_964431655.1 uncultured bacterium
TGCTTTATGCCAGCTATGATAAAGACAGAAAACATGCGGGAGTCTGGCTTGATGATCTGTTTTCCATGCATGGTATATCTATATATGAACTTCACCCCTTTGATCTGGATGGTGTAAAGGATTACATATACAAAATTTTTGGAGAAAAGTGCCTGGACGCCAGCATAATAAATTCAGCAGGCCTTATGAAGCACAAAGTCGGCGGCAGACCACTTTTTCTACAGGAACTGATTAAATCCCTTCTTGACAGGGATATAATCAGGAAGGATAAGAGATACTGGAAGCTTTTAAAACCTCTGGAAGACGAGCATGTACCTGGTAATGTGCTGGCTGTAATACAGCATAAGATTGATATTCTTTTTCAGGATGAAAACAGGAGAAAAATACTCAGACTTCTCTCATTTTTGCGTATCGATCCTGATCTGGAAACCATAAAGGTAATGACAGAGAAGATTGTTAAATCCGATACTGTAAAACTGCTTCTGGAGCTCGAGAATCTCGAGGTAATTCATAGTTTTAGCGTTGATAATGTTATCTATTACACATATGTCAACAGTATATTTAAAGATAAGATCAGAGACAGCGTTGCCGACAAAACAGGAGTACACCTGTTTATTGCAGAATCCCTGGAAGCATTGTATGGTAAGGTGCATTCAGATTTTACCGAAGAGATAGCTTACCATTACCTGCAGGGCCTGGAGAAGGAAAAGGCTGTATTTTACTATGAGAAATGCGGTGATAATGCAAGGGAAAGCTATTTTACCGATAAGGCAATTCATTACTATGAAATATCACTGGGACTCATTACCGATACTGATAAGGAATCCATGGCTAAAAAAGCCGGGATTGATATTAAATTAGGCCAGCAGTTAGACCTGAAAGGCAAATGGGCAGACTCTCTTGCGGTTTATAAAGAAGCTCTGAAGATATCTGAAAAGTTGTTAAATAACGAGCTTATTACATCATGCCTCATTGGTCTGGGAGGAATCTCCCATAAATTAGGAGATTCAATTATGGCAGAATCCTTTCTTTCCAGGGCTCTTATAATTGCAAATAAAACAGGAAATGGCACACTTCTGGGAGACAGCATGCACAGGCTGGGAATTATACATTATGACTGCGGAGCTTATGATAAGTCAATGCATTGCTATGAAGAAGCCCTTCGGATATTCAGTCACACAGGAGATGAGAACGGGATTGCAAAATGCTGTAATTCCATGGGAAATTACTACTGGAGCATCTGTGAATATGATAAATCAATGGAATGCTATGAGAGGAACCTGCAACACTGTGAGCGAATAGATGACAGATTCGGTATAGGGAGTGCATTGTGCAATATGGCAAACATATGCTGGGCTACAGGCGACTACGATAAAATGATGTCGTATTATGAAAAGGCACTCAAAATTTGTGAGGATATAGGTGACAAATATGTTCTTGCCGTTAATATAGGGAATATTGGTGTTTTTTACTATTATATCGGCGAATATGATAAAGCTATGGAATACTATCAGCAAAGCCTTTCAATATATAGAGAACTCGGCCATAAACGGGGTACTGTTTATTCCTACGGTAATATTGGACTTGTATATTATCAAAAGGGTTATTTTTTCAAAGCATTAAAATATCTGGATAAATCAATCGGAATATCCCGGCAGATAAATAATCCTTTCACACTGTGTGAGCAGTTATATAATAAAGCTAATATCCTCTATGAACTGCAAAGAACAGAAGAATCAGAATATATTAATGCTGAAGCCATTAAAATTGCCCATGAAATTAATAGGCATGATATTATTGTTAAAAGCAATATACTCAAAAATAAGACAGAAAAAAATGAAAAAGCACTTCTTAAAATGCTCGAAAATAAGATCAGTGAAGAGCAGAATGCCCGGATATATTATAATCTGTGGATAATATCATCAAAAGAAAAGTACCGTGAAAAGGCAGGGTCTTTATATGAAAACCTGCTAAATAAATTTTTCAAAATTGAGTATAAACAGAGGTTTGAAGAATTACAGCATAAGAAATAGGGATTTATCAAGTCAAAAAACCCCAGAATAGCCTTTTCCCAAAGGAAAAAGCCTTTTAACTGATAAAATTATTTGCAAAAAGAGCATAATCAGGATAAGTTTCTCCTAAAAATTAAACTTTACAACTTTTCAATATTGGCATATGCTCGTATTGCAAAAAATTCATTAATCTATAAGGAGATTTTTCATGCATAATATCAAGGACACAAAGATTGATACACAGACGGTGCATGCTGGCATCTATGAGGACTGTTTCGGCTCGGTGGTGCCTCCCATATACCAGGTTTCCACATTTAAGTTCAAGAATGCTGACCATGGAGCAAGCCTCTTTGCAGGAAAGGATAAGGGTTATATCTATACCAGGATGGGAAATCCCACCATTGAAAGTCTTGAGAATGCTGTGGCTGTCCTTGAAAACGGTCACAAGGGCCTGGGCTGCGGCTCGGGAATGGCGGCCATATCAACCATAATGCTCGCACTGCTGAAGGAAAAAGACCATATAATCTGTTCAGACACGGTCTACGGCCCGACCAATACCCTGTTAAACACCATAATAAAACACTATGGAATAGAATATGATATCATCGACACAAGCAATATTGAGAATGTCAAAGCCAAAATGAAAAAGAACACCAGGCTTGTATTCCTGGAAACCCCGGGGAATCCCACCCTGGTGGTATCTGATATAAAAGCCATTTCAAAGCTGACAAAAAAGGCAGGGGCCTATCTCGTTGTTGACAATACCTTTATGAGTCCTGTGCTTCAGAGGCCTTTAGAGCTGGGGGCGGACATAGTAATTCACAGCATGACCAAATTCCTCAACGGCCACGGGGATGTTGTAGCAGGCATGATAGTGGTGAAGGATGAGGATATGTACAAGCATGTCAGAAGGATGCTCAACCATTTTGGCGGTACCATCGACCCCTTTAACTCCTTTCTGGTGCACAGGGGTATAAAGACCCTTGCCATAAGGATGGAAAGGCACTGCGAGAATGCAAAGAAGATCGCAGAATTCCTTGAATCCCACAAAAAGGTGGAATGGGTTAGATATCCGGGATTAGAGAGCCATCCCCAGTATGAAGTGCATAAGAAACAGGCCTCTGGAGGAGGGGGCATAATATCCTTCGGCCTGAAGGGAGGCCTGAAAGCAGGCAAGAAGATGATGAACAGCGTTGAACTTTTTGCGCTGGCTGTCAGCCTTGGAGGTGTAGAGAGCCTTATACAGCACCCGGCTTCCATGACCCATGCAGGAATGAAGAAGGAAGACAGGCTTTCTGCTAATATCACCGACGGTCTGGTCCGTATATCCGTAGGCATAGAGAATATCAATGACCTTATCGGGGACCTGGAAAAGTCCATGGCCAAGCTGTAAAAGCTATGAAATGCCACCTGTGCACTGACAGGAAATGCCATACCGAGGGCAGAAACTGCTCAGGCATGGAAGGCATGCCGGACATTACCAGAGAATATATAAATGCAAGCAGTATTGAAGCAGATTATTATAATCGGTATAACCGGTTCCAGGAACTGGTTGAATATTGCAGACTGAACGGCTGTACCAGAATTGGTACAGCCTTCTGCATCGGCCTGGCCTCCGAAGCTGAAGTCTTCTGTAATATGCTCCAGGAAAGGGGCTTTGACGTTATCTCAGTATGCTGTAAGATTGGAGGCATCAGCAAGGATGATGCAGGCATAAAAAAGATACAC
>CAYSKJ010000224.1:0-3651 GCA_964431655.1 uncultured bacterium
ATGATATGCTCTATGTAGGAGGAAGATTTGCAAAAGCAGGGAATATACCCTCCTGGTTTGTTGCATGCTGGCATTGTGGTACAGAATAATCACCTCATATTGCAGTCAATCCCTCTTAAAGAACCGAGAGGCTTTATAACTGGCTTTGCCCTGCATATACATTAAGCAAAAATGTACTGATATACCAGCATTTCTTGATTTATGGAATTATACTAATGCTTTATCTCTTAATTCGGGAACAATTCCGCAATAATACATCATCTACCTGATGGCAGCCTTTTGTTTAAATGGTTTTCCAGGATACGTGCAAACCCCGACCGACATTATTGCATTTATTGCAGGTCCCATATATCAACTTTTGATTGGGACCATTTGGGCAAAATCATGCTGAATCTCAAACACCTTAATCAATTTATTATAAGTACAGAAAACTATGTCCGCCAAAATATCCTAAATCTCTTCTGTCAGCTTCAGGAACCTGTTGTATGGAATGGCTATCCAGCTCTCGGAACAGAAGGCACCGTTCTGCAGGCTTATCATGGATACCTTTGCAGCTGTCTCTTCATCCGGGGCTTCATAGATATCCATAAAGTCATAGGACCCGAGAAGGGCATAATGGCTAATAAATGTCACCTCAGGGCACTTTTCCCTGACCTTTTCAAGCCACATTCTTCCAATTTCCTTCCTGTCCTTCATTTTTTTTGAGATTTCAGGGGATAATTTTGTCATTAGAATAAAGGTCATCATTTCCGGCTCCTTTTTATAATTATTTTGTTCTGTCCTTAATTACATTTCATTAATTAAAACCGATACATATAAATATACAGTATATAAATGCCATAATCAAGACCGGGATTAAATTTAATTATATTTAAATATAATGCCATTCCTGGCCCATGGCTGATCAGCATGCTGTCAGCAATATGGGGAAAAACATTGACACAGACGCGGATCCTGTTAAAAATATCTATATAATCAATTAAGCTTCCTGTCGATTGGGATAATATCAAGTCATGAATAATAAATCAGCATATAACAGGGCTTTTACTGCAAAGAGAGTGCGCATGGTTAATAAAATTACAGTGAACCTCTTAAAGGAGCTCTGGCTTAACCGGTGACAGATCTTAAAGAAATAGACATAGAAAGTGTTCAGCCGAGCCAGCTCTATATTTCTGAGCCAAAATACCAGGCCGCGAAAGAGGACTTTGAAATATACGGCTGGGATTCTTACAAACCGGTTCCGGTAAAACGCATAGGAAAGGATGTTTTTTTTACGGACGGCCACACTCGCGCCTTGCTGCTCTGGCAAAAAGGCTATAATAAGATAAAAGTGACTCCTGACACTGACGATATGGACTGGATCAGCTACCTTGCGTCGGTACAATGGTGCAGAAGGGCCGGCATTCGAAGCATCAGGGATTTGTCAGAAAGAATAGTCTCTGAGCAGGAATATCAGGCAAAATGGCTTGCTCTCTGCGAAAAGCTTCATACACAACACCGGGAAAATCCAATCCTTAATGTTAAAATAGGTATTGTAACTTCTGCGGGAGAAAAGTCCGGGATCTGCGGAGAAATACTCAGAGAATTGCCGGAATGGTTCGGCATAGACTCTGCAGTAGAAAACTATGTCAGAGAGGTTGCCGGTAATATATTCTATATAGCCGTTTTGTACGAAAAAACCATTGGATTCTGTGCTGTAAAAACCCATTTTGGAAATAATGCAGAGCTGTATGTTCTGGGAATCTTTCCGGAGTTTCACCGCAAGGGGATTGGCAAAGTTATTATAGATAAAGTGGCAGAGGACTGTAAACGCAATGGTATCCGCTATTTGACAGTAAAAACACTGTCTGAAAGGCACTCTGACAAGAACTACAGAAAAACCAGGGAGTTTTATAAAAGGGTCGGGTTTATACCGCTGGAAGAATTCCAATCGCTGTGGGATGAGTCCAATCCATGCCTGTATATGATAAAAGAATTATGAACGATATATAAGAAGCAGTTTATACCTGATCTTACTGTTTTTAACCGGAAGGATAAAGCGACTACTATGTATTACTCTGATCCGCTATTCCACAGGGTTCTGGGCCTGGTATTTTATGACCATATACTCCAAAAACTGCCGCCAGGATTGGGCTGACTTAGGATTTACCATTCCCAGCTGAGTATTCTCTTCCAGAATGCTTACTTTTGTCTGTAATCCCGAAAGCAGACTCCGGCTGATAAGGGCTCCCCGCTCAATCAGCATCTGTACTACTTCTACGTGCCCGCCGAAGGCCGCCTGCATCAGAGGGGTATGATCTGCACCGCCTTTATTTTCCATATCTGCCCCGGCATCCAGCAGTCGAACTGCAATACTGCTGTGGCCATTCTCAGCAGCCAGGTTGAGAGCACTATCCCCGAACTGGCCGCGCGCGTTCACATCCGCCCCCAGGTCAAGGGCCTGCTCCAGAGCATCCGCATTTCCGTCCCGGCTAGCCTGCCACAATAAGGGGACTGCATTTATCCTGGCACCTTTTAAGCAGGTATTAACAAAGCGGACTCCGGTGATATCCGCACCAGTCAAATCAGCATCCCTCAGGTCTGCCCATTCGAAATCGGCATTGCGCAGATCTGCCTCCCGCATATCACAGCCGGCCAGGTTTGAGCGCGAAAAATCAGTCCGCGCAAGTTTCGCTCCCCGGAAGCATGAGCGGGAAAAATCTGCATCGGTCATCAGACTGCCTTCCAGGTTTGCCTGGCTAAAATCCTGGCTTTGGGCAAAAACCCCGCACATATTTGCGTATGACAACTGGATTTTACTCAGTTTCAGGCCTGTAAGCCTCTTGTGAGTCAGATCAGCCTGTTTCCCCCGGGTGTCAGCGCTGACAGGCCTGTAAATTCCAAGGATTACCCCGGTCTCCTCTCCTCCCGGGGTTACTACCGTCTGCCACCTGCCCCCTCCCCCTCCGGACCTGATGAATAAGCGGTGGGCAGAAAGCATTTCCTTAAATATATCCGGGGCAAGGGGTTTGGAACTCACCAGAATAGACATCATCCTGTAGCGCAGAAGATGATCCGCCATATCTTACCTCCAGTCATTGGCCCACCGGGCTTTATTAATTCATGCATAATTTTAGCAGATTTGCAGTAAAATCAAGATATTTGTCAAAAATACAATACCTAAATAGGAGATATTGGATGCTTATTTTTTATGGTAAACCTTCAGCAGAATTGTATAATAAGGTTATGAGCAACTGCATAGAATAACAGCAGAGGTATTATAAATATGGAGAAAGAACATGCATGATCCATTCACAGATAATAACGCCCCTTTTGAGTATGGTACAGCCTGCAGAATCAGATGCTGTCCAGTCCTTGTGAGGTTTCAATGAGCAGGCTGGTACCTGATTTCATACTGGATAGATTTAAGGAAGGAAGTTTATCCGGCCGGTTAGATGCATATACCATGTTTGCTGATATATCCGGCTTCACAGAAATGACAGGCAGACTTATGGCCCACGGCAAAGAGGGTGCTGAGATACTCTCAAATATAATGAATGATATCTTTACTCCATCCATCCGTTATGTATATGATAATGGAGGCTTTGTTTCCTCATTTGCCGGGGATGCCTTCAGCTCTGTATTTACAGCTGATAAGGAGGATCATGCCCT
>CAYSKJ010000225.1:0-3645 GCA_964431655.1 uncultured bacterium
TTCTGTTTAAGGACGGGTTCAAGCCTGTAGACTATATTACCGCTCATGAGAACATCTCCTTGAGTTTTGATATAGTCTCGTCTATATAGCATTTTTCATACAGCCCCTGCTTAAGAAACTCATTTATCCTGTCAACCATCTCAATCGATTTGTCCACTTTGCTGTCGGATCCTTTCTTATAAGCGCCTATAAGTATCAGGTCCTTCTGCTTTTCATAAGTGGCGAGCAGGTCTCTCATCCTGCCTGCAAAATCAATATGTTCTTTGTCCACTATGGCGGTCATTACCCTGCTTACACTTTTTAAGACATCTATGGCGGGGTAATGATTTCTTGAGGCCATTTCCCTCGATAGTATGATATGTCCGTCCAGGATGGACCTTACCTCATCGGCGATGGGCTCTGTCATGTCATCCCCTGCAACCAGAACTGTATAAAAGGCAGTAATTGAACCCCTGTCAGAATTGCCTGTCCTTTCCAGCAGTTTCGGAAGCATATAGAATACCGAAGGCGGATAACCCTGCCTTGCAGGCGGTTCTCCCAGAGCCAGACCTACTTCCCTCTGGGCTCTTGCAAAACGGGTAACTGAATCCATCATCAGCATTACTTTTTTGCCTTTATCCCTGAAATATTCGGCAATAGCCGTTGCCACAAAGGCTGATTTGAGTCTTACCAGGGAAGGCTTATCCGATGTGGCCACTACAACAATTGATTTCTTCAGCCCTTCCTCTCCCAGGCTTTCTTCCATAAAATCCCTTACTTCCCTTCCCCTTTCACCGATAAGGGATATAACATTA
Source organism: uncultured bacterium (assembly GCA_964431655.1). Taxonomy (GTDB): domain Bacteria; phylum CAYMEV01; class CAYMEV01; order CAYMEV01; family CAYMEV01; genus CAYMEV01. The sequence continues at coordinate 795 of CAYSKJ010000225.1, forward strand.
ACCTCAGCTTCGGTATTCCTTGCTATCATGCCCATGGTAGTGGACTTTCCTACACCTGCTGCGGCAAAAAGACCCATTCTCTGACCTTCTCCCACGGTAAGAAGGCCGTCAATGGCACGTATGCCTATGGAAAGGTAATCCAGTATCCTTCTTCTCTTCAGTGGGTCCGGCGGGTCTGCATTGACTGAATAAGTATCCAGGTCATAGCTTTCAAATTCCTCCTCGGATATATCCAGGGGCTGTCCCAGCCCGTCAAGAACGTGTCCTAAAAGCTGTTCGCCTATCTTAATACTGAAAGGCTTCCCCGTGGGTATAACCTGGCTGTCAGGACCTATGCCTGCAAAATCGCCCAGGGGCATGAGCATGACATTGTCTCCTTTGAAGCCGACAACCTCTGCCTTCAGTGGAGACACCCTGTTATAGGACTCAATATGACAGGTCTCGCCTACCCTGACCCCCGGCACAGAAGCCTTTATTATAAGCCCGGTCAGCTCAATGACCCTGCCTTTCACCTTTACAGTGCTTGCAGTATCAAGCAGCTTAAGGTATTTATCAAGCCTGATAATACTGGACGCCAATTTTATTCCTCCCTGTTTAACAGAAGGGACTCAAGGATTTCCAGCTGGGTTTCAAGGTTTGCAGTTACTGTTCCGATTTCTGTCTCAATATCACAGCCGCCCTGAGGAACCTGTTCGCTCTGTTCGATTGAAAAGGTCTCGCATTTGGTAAGAACGGAAGCAAGATTTTCCCGGTTCTGGCTTATGTTCTGGTAATCCCTGGGATTGACCGAAAGTTTGATTGATTTCTGGTGCCTGGAAGCCTTGAGAACCTCTTTTATAATAGATACCACTGCTGTATCATTCCTGTCTATTTCATAACCGAGAATCTTCCGTGCTATTTTAAAAGCAAGTTTTACAATATCCGATTCCATGGAAGCCAGGGTATTATCCCGGAGCTGCTGAAGTTCCATTAATATCCTGTTTATGCTTTCAAGGCCGGATTTATAGCCTTCCTTATGCCCTGCATTCCTGGCATCCTCTACAATTTTTTCTTTACTGCTGATTATCTCTTCGGCCTTCTCATTTGCCTGTTCTATAATATCCTGGGCAATACGGGAGGCGTCAATCTCCTGTTTTGTCAGAAGTTTCCTTTCATAAGGCGGCCCTATAATATCATCAGAACTCTTTTTTATTATGACCTTTTTGGTTTCATCGGAAAATGTCATTATTATGCCTCGCTTTTAAATAACTTGAGATGATATATGCACTCAGATATTCTCATGGTATTATGGTCTGTATCCATCCTGCATTCCTTATCCCTGTTCATTTCGCAAAATTTCAGAAAATCGCTGCCCGCATCCTTTTCCATCCTGTAGGAAATGCTGTTTACAGATGTTTCCAGGAGCTTTTTCGATTTAAGGTATACAAAAAGCCTTATAAAGGGTATAAGCAGGTAGCCCCTGCTTAAGGAAAGACTGTAATCACCCAGGCTGGAAAATATCCCTGCGTCTAATTTCACAGGTACATTGGCTTTCCTGAGCCAGTTCATATATTTTTCAGACTGCTCTGCAGGGTTTGCATGGGATTCCTTGGTTTCGCCCCCGGTGTGCTGGATCAGAGAATGCATCTCATAGGAATAAACAAACCACAGAAAAGTATCGATATCAGTGTCACCCTGCAGAAGGAACCGCAGGATCTGGTCATTCTGAAGAAGCTGCAATTCTTCATCAGTAGGGCTTCCATACTCATATATAATGCAGTATTTTAATATCTCCATAATCTCTCGGCTTACAAAGGAACTGGGAATTTTCTGAAGGATTTCATTCCTATCCTCTTCAGAAAAAAGGCTGAGTAAAGCACCGGACATCTCCAGGGGAACAAATTTTAAAAAAGTCGATATAGTCTCACGGCTTTCATTTTTGAAAAAATATTCTAACCATGTAGGATGAAAGGAATTATAAATCTTAACATAGTTTTTTGAGATGATATGCCTGAGCTCCAGAAGGGCTTTCTTAGAAATTTCCTCCCTGGGTTTCTGACTGTATTCCTCAATATAGGTGTTGAAAGAATTCCTGTAATTTTCTCCCAGGCACCTGGCCAGGTCATCCTTTCTGTCTATATCCTGGTAAGCTAAAAGACTTACTAATGTCTTAATTTCCAGCATATTCTCATTTCTTTGACTTAATGATACTTAAGGATGTTTTAAGTTCCTTCATTTTCAGAAACAATATTACAATAGAGAAAAGCAGGATAAAAACAATTGATATGACAATGATAAGGCTTATCTGCATGCTCTTTTTAGACTCAGGCGCCAGCTTGAAATATAAAAAGTCTGCATACCTGGGAGAAGCCTGGCCTGCTTCAATAGGCTGTACCCTCTGCAGTACCACCGTGACATCGCCTGGAGACATGTCCTGCACAGAGCCGGCAACAAGGTTTTGTATATCCTTTTCTGTAAACAGGGGGTTTTGCTGTAATCCCTGGTAATATTTCAGAAACACGGCTGCTTTAGGCGTGAAAGACTGGCTCTGCTGGTCAATACTGTCCGCTTCCCTCATAACAATGTGTACCCTTGCAGAAATAACATTTTGCATTTCAAGCAGGGTTTTTTCCATTTCTCCCTGGATTGCCATCTGATACTTTGCTTTTTCTTCGGTTATGGTGGGTATCAGGCTTGATCCGCTGAAAATATCATGTATGCCTACGGGTTTAACCCTGGGCAGGCCTTTTTCTTTCATTATTTCAAGAGCCTGGTTCTTATCATCCCGGGGTACCACTATATTAAATACCATCACTTTTTTCTGGCTTTCATCAATGATCTTTTCAGCAATAATTCCATTCTGCTCCAGTAT
>CAYSKJ010000226.1:0-3608 GCA_964431655.1 uncultured bacterium
AATCGGGGATTTAAGTAAGTGAAGCAAAAAGAACCGTCCCTTTTGCTTCGCTTTTTATTCAGGGAGGAGCTGGACATCTTCCAGTTTTTTTTCGATGGACCTGCTTGTCCTGCCCGCCTGGTTAATGGCAGAGCTTGCCTCATCAAGCTTTTTCTGAGTCTTTTCCAGAAGTTCCCCGAAGGTATTGAAGTCCTTCTTCACCCTGCCCAGCAGTTCCCATACCTCGCCGGACCTCTTCTCCAGGGCCAGGGTGCGGAATCCCATGCAAAGGCTGTTTAAGAAAGCCGCCAGGGTAGCAGGTCCTGTAATGACTACCCTGTACTGCCTCTGGATGAGCTCAAACAGCCCGTCAATCCGCAGAACCTCTGCATAAAGGCCCTCAAAGGGCAGAAACATCACAGCAAAATCCGTTGTATTAGGCGGGTCGATATACTTTTCTGATATATCCTTTGCAAACCGCTTTATCTTTTGTTCAAGGTTCTTTTTATGCTCGGCAATACGGACAGGATCCGCATTCTCATAAGCCTCAGCAAGCAGGTAGTAATCATCTGTAGGAAGCTTTGCATCTATGGGCAGGTAAATATACCTGCTGTCATCAGTCTTTGAGGGTATTTTTACTGCAAACTCGACACGGAAACTGCTTCCTTCTTTGGTGACCACATTTGATGCATACTGAGAAGGAGGCAGGACATTCTCCAGTATGTTGGACAGCTGGTATTCGCCTAGTATCCCTTTGGTTTTTACATTAGTCAGCACCTTTTTCAGGTCACCGACCCCGCTGGCAAGGGTCTGCATCTCTCCCAGGCCCTTCTGTACCTGTTCCAGGCTGTCGCTTACAATTTTAAAGGAGTTTGAGAGCCTTACTTCCAGTGTTTCCTGCAGTTTCTCCTCAACAATTTTCCTCATTTTTTCAAGTTCAGAATTATTGCTTTCCATCAGGTCTTTTATCCGTTCATTGACAGCAATACCCATCTTGTCGATCTGCTGTGCAAAGACCTCCAGCTGGCTTTTCTGCATGCTGTAAACATCAACCATACCCTTGGACAGGCTGTTTTCAAAACTGAAAAAGGAATTCAGTATCTCAATCCTGTCCTGCCTTGAATTGCTGTTTTCCTCATCACGGCTTATCCTGAACTCATTCCTCATGGAAGACTCAAACCTGGAAATGGTTTCATCAAGCTGATTCATCATCTTGCGGTTCTCTTCCATCTGCTTTTTTAAAATATTCTTTCTAAGCAGATGAAGGGCATAGACTGCCAGGCAGAAAAAAAATAATAAAACTCCAAAAAAAACAGGGTATGTTGTTTCTAACAATTTAAATATTTTTCCTTAATCAGTTTATCCATTTGGTTTTTACATTCCTGATGCTCAGGATAAAAAGAAAGAGGCTGAACAGACCAAGCATCGCAAAGCTGATTCCCTGATTCAGTGCTCCATTGCCGTTTATAGCTGTTTTAAGTATATCCGCACCATAGGTCAGAGGAAGAAAATAGCTCAAGGGCCTTAAGAAAACTGGCAGTTCATCCAGGGGAATAAAGAGCCCGCACAGGAAAACCATGGGAAAACGGAAAAAATTGGAAAAGGTCTGGGCTTCAAAAACCTCGCTGACCGAGACTGCTATAAACAAACCGAAAAAGGTGGATGTCAGAGCTATAAAAACTATACTCACGGAAAGAGCGGTCCAGTCTGTACCTTTGAGAGAAACCCATATCAGCGAAAACAGAATGGGAACAAAGGCATTTATTATGCCGAAAAAGACCGCACCGCCTGTTTTGGCAATCATCAGGAGGTTCAGGTTGAGGGGGCTCAGCAGAAGCCTCTCGAAAGACCTTCCCTTTCTCTCGAAGGTAATGGTAACAGCAAGCATTGAGGTAGTCCCGAAAAGTATTGACATTGCGATAATTCCGGGAAGTATGGATTTTACATCAAACTGTGTCCTGGATTTCAAGAAAAACATCAGAGTCCATGCAAAGGGGAAGATGATGCCCCAGCTTATATTGGGGGGCTTTAAATAATAGTTTTTCATGTCTTTCTTTATTACATTCCAGAAAGCTGTCATTGCCTTCATTTCTTCTTTTTCCCCTCTTTTTCCCTCTTCATGCTTTCCAGGCCTATGCCTGTGACACTAACAAAAACATCCTCCAGGGACGGCCTTATTATCTTTGCCTCAAGGACAGCAATGTTCTTTTTATCAAAGTACTGAACAAAGGGAAGCAGATCTATCCTGCCGGGTGAATCTATTCTTATAAGTTTCTGGTCGACAATGTTTACCTTATAATTACTGAATTTATCTGAAAACTCATCCTTAATCCTGCCTATATCCTCTGCTATCATGAACTGCATTGTGTTATGGCCCTGTATACCGGTCATGAGTTCATCCAGGGTCCCTATCAATATTATCCTGCCCTCTGCAATAAACCCAATCCTGTCGCAAAGCCTTTCCGCCTCCTCAATATAATGGGTGGTAAGGAATATGGTGGTACCTCTCCGGTTCATATCCCTTATCATGGCCCTTATATTTCTCGCACTTTCAATGTCAATTCCCGTTGTAGGCTCATCCAGAAAGAGTATCTCAGGGTAATGAATGATGCCTGCAGCTATGGTCAGTTTCCTCTTCATTCCCTTGGAATACTGCTTGAATAATCTGCCTGATACATTACTGAGTCCGAATTCCGAAAGCAGTTCTCCTGCCCTTTTCTGCCTTTCCCTCTTTTCCATGCCGTACAGGGAAGCGCAAAAGCAGAGGTTTTCAAAACCCGAAAGTTCATCGTAAAGGTTGCTTTCATCTGGAACAATACCCATAATGGCCTGGGCTTTCTTGATATGATTTATGCCGTCTATGCCGTTTATAAGGAATTCTCCTCCGGAAGGCCGGGTAAGCCCTGTAAGCATATTAATTGTAGTGGTCTTTCCTGCGCCGTTGGGCCCCAGGAAACCGAATATTTCACCCTTCCGGACATTAAAATCAATATTGTCAACAGCAAGGCAATTATCAAATTTTTTTGAAAGGCCTTTTACTTCCAGTATATTTATCATCCGCCACGCCTTATTATCAATTATTTCAGGAATTCCTCATCCCTATCCTGCCGATCAGCTCCTCCAGCCCTTTTATTGCTGAGTAAAAGCTGTCCGGCACAACATCATAGTGTATAAAATAGCCCCTCTTTTCACCCTTCAGCAATCCTGCTTCCTTGAGTATCTTAATATGCTGGGATATGCAGGCCTCGGTCAGATGCAGTTTTCTTGCAATGGATTTAACACAGTACCTGTCTTCCAGCAGAAGGTTGATTATTCTGAATCTGGTCTTGTCTGAGAGTGCTTTTAATATATCAATTAATTCAGGCATCTGTTCCTCCCTTTCTTTTTTAGATGTAACTAATTAGACATTTACTGAATTAATTGTCAATAGATTTACATGCCCTTTAAGTCATTCTATTTGATTTTTCTTTTCATAAACACCCAATCAATTTAGATTATACAGATTAAAAAATTAACATAAATTATGGATAAACGTCAGATCACAGCAGATAGCGCTCTCCTTGCAGTAACCCTTATCTGGGGCTTTACCTTTGTACTGGTCCATGATGCCCTTTTAGAGATCGATGCCT
>CAYSKJ010000227.1:0-3509 GCA_964431655.1 uncultured bacterium
CCAGGCTTACCTATGAAGGGCTGAATGTGCGTTTTATAGAGCTTATGCCTCTGGGAGATTCTGTTTTATGGGCATCCAGCAGGTTCATCTCGAATCAGTATGTATTAAATTCATTAAAAGGACTAAATAAAGTACAATATGACAGTGAATCTTCTGCAGTAAATTACAGGCTTCCCGGAGCAAACGGTCATATAGGGCTGATAAGCCCTGTATCATGCAAATTCTGCAGGAATTGCAGCAGGATCAGGCTTTCAGCTGAGGGCAGGCTTTATCCCTGTCTTCACTCAGAAATGAGCCTGGATTTAAAAACACTTCTTAGGCAGGGGAGGGATATTAAAGGGGCTGTCCAGGAATTTATCTATAACAAACCGTTTTCCCACCGGTTTGAGAATAAAGAGTTTGCAAACAGGAATATGATTCAAATAGGGGGTTGAAATATGAAAAGTACTCATTTTGACCAGTCAGGCAGAGCCCGTATGGTGGAAGTAAGTGAAAAGCATGATACTTTAAGGATAGCCATAGCTCGGGGCACTGTAAAAATGAATAAAAACACAGTCAGAATGATAAGAGAAGGCGCGGTAGGAAAGGGAGATGTTCTTGCTGTAGCTTGTACTGCAGGCATTATGGCTGCGAAGAGGACATGGGAGCTGATACCGATGTGTCACAATATACGCCTTACAGGGGCATGCATCAGCTTCAAATTAGCTGAAACAGAAGTGCAGATCGAGGCTGAAGCAAGGGCTTTTGCCAGAACAGGGGCGGAAATGGAAGCAATGACAGCTGTATCAGTTGCGGCCCTGACTATCTATGATATGTGCAAGTCCATTGAAAGGGGAATAATAATAACCGATATAAAACTGGTTAAAAAATCAGGGGGTAAGTCAGGAGAATATATTGCCGGGGAGCATAAAAATGAAGGGTAGGATAGTTAGCATTAATATCAGTTCCAGAAAGCATACGGTTAAAAAACCTGTTGAAAAAGGCGTCTTTATCGTGGATTTCGGTCTTGAAGGCGATGCCCATGCAGGCAATGGACACAGGCAGGTAAGCCTTCTTGCTGTCGAGAGTATTTCTAAAATGGAGGCAAAAGGCAAAAAGGCCATAGCCAGCGGAAGCTTCGCAGAGAACATTACCACCCGGGGGATAATACTCCACGAAATAACCGTAGGGACTCGGCTCAGAATTGGTGGCACAATCCATGAAGTTACCCAGATCGGGAAAGAATGTCATAATGACTGTGCCATAAAGATTAAGTTCGGTGAATGCGTAATGCCAAAGGAGGGTATATTTACAAGGGTGGTAAAGGGAGGACCTGTTAAAACAGGTGATCAAATTGAAGTAATTGATTTTTAGCATCTATATTAAAATTTAAACAGATATTGCTCAAGTGACAGTAAAAATGAGATTTTGAAAAAGGCAAAAATGGGTGAATATAACCGGATAAAGAGAACCTTTGAAGTTTCAGACAAAAAAAGGAGACAATCCATTAGAGGATTTTATCTGACCAATGAATGGCTGAAATGGCTTTTCTTTATACTTTCCCTCCTTATCCTGATTTTTATAAGCCTTCCTGTATTTAAAATGATTTACTCATCGAGCCCCTCCATTCTGCTCAATTCCTTTCTGGACCCTGAAGTTACAAAGTCTATCCTTCTCACCCTGTATTCAGCACTTATTGCTACATTAATAGGATTTTTGCTGGGAGTGCCTCTGGCATATCTGATGGCAAAAACTGATTTTCCAGGCAAAAAACTGGTGGAAGGGCTTATAGACCTGCCAATTGTGATACCCCATTCAGCTGCGGGGATTGCTCTTCTTTTCATATTCGGCAGGAAATATCTCCTGGGCCGGATTATGAACTCCCTGGGAATCACTTTTCTTGATTCTCTGGCTGGTATTGTTATCGCCATGCTTTTCGTCAGCGTTCCGTTCCTTATTGATTCAGCCAGGGAGGGCTTTGAAAAGGTTGATCCGAGGCTGGAGAATGTTGCAAGGACTTTGGGTGCAACCCACTTTCAGACCTTTCTCCATGTATCCTTTCCCCTGGCATGGCGCAGTATAGTTGCAGGGATGATAATGATGTGGGCAAGGGGCATGAGCGAATTCGGGGCAGTTATTATCATTGCCTACCACCCGATGATAGCACCCGTTCTCGTGTATGAAAAGTTTGAAACCTACGGGCTTAATTATGCAAGACCTATAGCTGTAATTCTAATAATTATATCCATGACAGTATTTGTGGTACTGCGATTTCTGCTGTACAGGAAGGATAAATAATGATAAGCATAAGAAACCTCTGTATCGAGCTGGGGGATTTTGTTCTCCGGGATGCCTGCCTTGATATTGAGGACAGGGAATACATGGTTATTGTCGGTCCTTCCGGATCGGGCAAAACTGTTTTACTGGAATCAATTGCAGGGCTGTACCCGGTTAAAAGAGGCGAGGTATGGCTCAGGGGCTGTGATGCCACTGTTCTTAAGCCTGAACACAGGCATGTAAGTATTGTCTACCAGGATTACTCTCTCTTTACCCATATTTCCGCAGAGAAGAATATTTTATTCGGTATGAGGATGCGCGGTATGGAAAAGGATGAGATGAAAAAGTCCCTGGATAAAATGGTTGATCTGTTTAATATATCCCATCTGCTTTCAAGAAAACCATCAACCCTGAGTGGCGGGGAACAGCAGAAGATTGCCCTGGCACGGGCACTATGCGTTTCACCGGATGTTTTACTCCTGGATGAACCGTTATCCTCCCTGGACCCCGGTACGCGGGAGGATATAGAACAGGAATTGCGCAATCTGCATCGAGAACTGACTGTCACCATACTCCATGTCACTCATAATTTTGAAGAGGCCATTGCCCTGGGTGACAGGATTGCCGTTATTGGAGGCGGGAAGATTATGCAGGTCGGAACCCCGGAAGATATCTTCCGAAGGCCAAATAGTGAGTTTGTTGCGCGCTTTGCCATGGCCCGCAATATTTTTTATGGCAGGGTAGTGCTTTCTGATAGGGGGGATCATATGTTCAAAACAGGGGATTCATGCTTTTTGATTGAAAAGGGGAGGAAAGGCGACCGTATGGTCATAAGGCCGGAAGATATAATGGTATACCCTTTTAATGACGGAAAAAATAATAATGGGAAAAACTGCTTTCCCGGGACCATAAATAGAATTAATGACAAGGGATCCACTCTTTTTGTTGATGTAGATATCGGAATTCCGGTGACAGCTCTAGTAACCAGGCATGCCTGCCGGGAGTCAGGGCTGAGAACAGGAATGCGTGTGAAAATAAGCTGTGATCCTGGATCCCTGCACATATTTCAGGAATAAAAGAAGGAGGAAAAATCGAATGAAAAATTTCAAGGAAAATAGGATTGCGGGACTGTTGACTGTTCTGGCTATCATGGCTTTTTGCTGTTTTTCAGGCAAAGCTGAGGAGAAAGCGGGGGAAATATCAGGAAAACTGCCGGTATTCATTGCAGGAAGCCTGACAATACCATTCAAGGC
>CAYSKJ010000228.1:0-3506 GCA_964431655.1 uncultured bacterium
CCAAGGAAGCACTCAGGCTTGCCAGTTTCAAGCTTCCCTTAAAAACAAAGTTTATAAAAAAGAGCTATCTGGAAGAATAATAGGAGTGGTGAAAGATGAAAGCAAAAGATCTGTTAGAAAAAACCAATGAAGAGCTAATTCACCAGCTTAAGGACCTCAAGGACAGTCTTTACAGGCTGAGGGCGCAGATGACCATATCAAAGGTTGATAACCCCAAGAAGATAAAGTACCTGAGGAACGATATAGCAAGGATTCTTACTGTACTGAGATCAAGGGATATAAGATCCAAAGACATATATTACAAAAAAGACAAGTCTTTGGGCTACAGTGTTCAAGGCCAGTATATCACTCCCGGGAGTGAAGGCAGTAAAGCTGAATAGGAATCATAGATGAGGTGAAAAAAATGGCAGAATCAAAGAAAACAAAAAAGGTTTTAAGCGGAACGGTTGTCAGCAATAAAATGGATAAGACAATAGTCGTTGAAGTAAAAAGAAGGTTTTCTCATCCTGTGTACAAGAGGGTTATTACCACATCCAGGAGATATAAAGCCCATGACGGAAATAACCAGTGCAATATAGGCGACCAGGTCCGCATTATTGAATCCCGTCCTATCAGCAGGGATAAGAAGTGGAGATTGCTCGATATAGTCAGGAATGCAAAATTGGAGCAGGAAACTGAAGATACTGAAAACATAGATACAGTATAACATCAAAAGGAAAAACGGAGGCTTTGAGAAATGATTCAGATGTATTCAATGCTTGAAGTGGCAGACAACAGCGGTGCCAAGAAAGCCATGTGCGTAAAGGTACTGGGCGGGTCAAAGAGAAAATACGCCCATATTGGTGATTATATTATTGTTACAGTCAAAGAGGCGATTCCAAATTCGAATATAAAAAAGGGTACGGTGCATAAAGCTATCATTGTGAGAACCAAGCAGAGCATAAAGAGAAAAGATGGTTCTGTTCTGCGTTTTGATGATAATGCCTGTGTTATGTTAAAAAAGGATGGAGAGCCTAATTTCAACAGGGTATTCGGTCCGGTTGCAAGAGAGCTCAGGGGGAAAAACATTTCAAAAATATTGTCCCTTGCCCCGGAAGTACTATAGTGGAGGTTGGAAATGAAGGATAATACCATAAAAAAGTGCTTTATTAAAAAGGAAGACACTGTATACGTCAATTCAGGCAAGGACAAGGGCAAGACAGGAAGGGTGCTTAAGGTTGATACTGTTAAATACAGGGCTATTGTGGAGAATGTCAACCTTGTAAAAAGGCATAAAAAGGCAAGGAAACAGGGAGAACAGGGTGGAATTATGCAGGTTGAAGCGCCCATACATATATCCAATCTGAATCTTTTCTGCAGAAAATGCAATACGGGCAGGCGTTTCGGCTACAAGGTCAGTGTCGATGACAGGGGTAAGAAGGTTAAAATAAGATATTGCAAAAAATGCAATGAGAATCTTTGATATTTAGTTAGAGAGGTGGCATCTGATGTCTATATTAAATAAAATGTATAAAGACGAAATCCAAAAAAAGATGATGGAAAAATTTGAATATAAAAATATTATGGAGGTCCCCAAGATAGTCAAGATTTCTGTGAACATGGGCCTGGGAGAAGCCATACAGAATCATAAGGTACTGGAGTCGGCAGCCCAGGAAATCTCAGCGATTACAGGCCAGAAACCTGTAATATCGAAGGCAAAGAAATCCATAGCAGGCTTTAAGCTGAGAACAGGGATGAACATAGGCTGTTTTGTTACATTAAGGAGGGAGCGCATGTATGAATTCCTCACCAAACTGATAAATGTAGCATTACCCAGGGTAAGGGACTTCAAGGGTGTTTCGAAAAAGGCCTTTGACGGAAGGGGCAATTATTCTCTCGGCCTGAGGGAGCAGATTATATTTCCTGAGATAGATTATGAAAAGATTGACAGTTTCCGCGGGATGTCCATTGCTATAATAACAACAGCAAAAACCGATGAGGAATGCCGCTATCTCCTGGAATGCTTCGGAATGCCTTTTAAGAAGTAAATATTATTGACATGTGCTGTTTAGGAATTTATATTATTCAGTTTTAATAAATATAGAATTTTATGGAGGATTCGAATTGGCAAAGATTTCATTAATAGTTAAATCTAACAGAACACAGAAATTTAAGGTACGTAAGCGAAACAGATGCGCATTATGCGGAAGGCCCCGCGGATATGAACGACGATTCAACATCTGCAGGATTTGCTTCAGGAACCTGGCCAGCAATGGGGAGATCCCTGGCGTCACAAAGTCGAGCTGGTAACCACAAACCGGATAAGGAGAATTTCAATGGTTGTAAATGACAGTATTGCAGATATGTTGACAAGAATTAGAAACGGCATACATGCAAAGCATAGCTTGGTTGATATGCCTGCTTCAAGGTTCAAGAAAGAGCTGGCTGTTCTTCTGAACAAAGAGGGATATATCGAGAATTATGATGAGATAGAGAAGGACGGGCTTCCGTATAAGATACTCAGAATCTATCTGAAATATGACGCAAAGGGCAAGTCTGCAATTAGCGGAATTTCCAGCGTCAGCACCCCCGGCAGAAGGGTATATGTTAATCACAAGAGCATACCCAGGACCCTGGATGGACTGGGCATAACTGTCCTGACCACCCCGAAGGGCCTGTATACAGACAGAGAAGCAAGAAGAAATAATCTAGGAGGAGAGGTTATTGCCAGGGTCTGGTAGTAGCCTGCAGAAGGAGGATTAAAGATGTCAAGGATTGGTAGACTTCCTATTATTGTACCTGATGATGTTAAAGTTGAATATTGCGATGATACAAAAATTATCAGTGTAAATGGGCCGAATGGCAAGCTTTCCCAGAAGATGCCAGAATTTATCACTGTAAATATAGGTGAAGAGAATGGCAAAAAGGTCATAAGCTTTTCCAGGAGCTCTGAAATCAAGCAGGCTAAGGCCAACCACGGGCTTATAAGATCCCTGACTAATAATATGGTAATCGGTGTCAAACAGGGATTTAAGAAGGAGCTGGAGCTTGTAGGAATAGGCTATAAGGCTGATGTTGTCGAAAATAAGCCGGAAATGAGCCCCGGGTACTCCCTGGAAATGAACCTTGGCTATTCCCATCCGGTAATAATGGAGATACCTGATGGGTTGTCCGTAGCAGTAGAAAAGAGTAAAAAGGACAAAAGGCTGATTCATATATTTGTTTCCGGTGCAGACAGAAGAAAATTGGGGCAGTTCTGTTCAAACATCAGGAAGAAAAGAAAGGTCGAGCCCTATAAAGGCAAGGGTTTGCGCTATTCTGATGAGTATGTCATCAGGAAAGCAGGAAAGAAGAAGGTTTAATCAGAAAGGAAGGGCTGTGAAATGATAAAGCAAATCAAAAGAAATGAGATAAGAAAAGCAAAACATAAGAGGATACTTTTCCAGATAAGGGGAACTGCTGAAAAACCAAGGCTTTCTGTATATAAGAGCAATTGCCATACCTACCTGCAGTTTATTGACGATGTA
>CAYSKJ010000229.1:0-3482 GCA_964431655.1 uncultured bacterium
AGCTGTAACAGCAGAGAAAGAAAGAAGATATAAAAAAGCTTTCTGGGGGAATGCCAGTATATGGAAAGAGCATCCTTGAACTTCTTAACCCTGCTTCCTGCAATTTTCTGAATAAATCCTATCTTAAAGAGCCACTTGAAATAGCGTGCTGTTCTGGGATGAACCAGCAGGAACATAAATACAAGGCCAAGGGTGAAGGCAAGAAACAGAACAAAAAGACCGGCAAGCTTGCTCTGGTCGATTTCGCCTTTGTTTGCCATCATCCGGTAAAGGGTTGAGAAAAGCCCGAAAAGCAGGAGTATCAGCAGGCCAGATCCCCTCTCTATAATTATGACGGCTATGCTTTTTTCCATTTCCTTGTTATCCTTTGCAGTGTCGTATACCCTTGAAAGGTCCCCGCCGTACCTTCCAGGTATGAGGACATTGAAAAAGGCGCTGACAATATAGTATTCCATGAGGCTTGTTACCTTTGACTGAATGCCCTGAACGAGAAGCAGGTCCTTCCACCTCACGGCGCTGAGCCAGAAGCCTATTATATGGAAGGAAAAGGCGATAATAATAAGGGGTACGGATACATTTTTCAGCTTCTCCCATACATCCAGAAAATCCACCTTGGCTGAAAATACATAATAGAGCAGGAAAAGGGAGGACAAAAGCTTTACAAAAAATACAATAAGGGATCTGGGCTTTTTCATAGCTGGCAAATTAGCACAGGTTAATTTATTTGTAAATAAATTAAATAGCTGTTATATAATTAGCCGATGTGCGGCATATGCGGAATATATTTTTTTGACAGGGCAAGGCATGTAGATCCCGGCCTCCTTAATGCCATGAACAGCCTTATAATCCACCGGGGTCCCGATGAAGACGGCTATTTCATAGAGAGAAACCTGGGCCTTGCCATGAGAAGGCTCCGGGTGATAGACCTGGAAACCGGTTCCCAGCCGGTATTCAATGAAGATAAAAGTATAATAACGGTATTTAACGGTGAAATATACAATTTTCCTTCCTTAAAAAGCCAGCTCGAGAGCCTGGGGCATACCTTCAGGACACACTGCGACACGGAAGTCATTGTCCATGCTTATGAAGAGTGGGGCCTTGATTTCCCGGTATATTTCAACGGAATGTTCGCCATAGCCCTCTATGACAAAAAAAACAGCAGGCTTATCCTGGTCAGGGACCGTTTCGGCATAAAACCGCTCTACTTTTTGCTTAAAGAGGATGTCCTTGTCTTCGGCTCCGAGCTCAAGACCATACTTGGATCAGGCTGTTCAGATCAGGTGGTTGACGACAGAGCACTTTCCTTCTTCATGAGCCTGGAGTATATGCCGGCGCCCCTTACCCTGGTGAAGGACATAAAGAAGATGCATCCTGGCTCCATGCTTGTTATACAGGGCAATTCCGCAAAGGCAAGAATTTATTATGACCTGCTCCAAAATATAAGGCCCCTGGACTGCCCGGTTTCAGAGATAAAAGAACGTATCCGGGATGAGCTTTCAAAATCGGTTAAAAGAAGGCTGATTTCCGACGTGCCCCTGGGCAGTTTCCTGAGCGGGGGAATAGATTCAAGCATAATAGCATGCCTTATGAAGGAAAACCATGCCGACCCTGTCAGGACCTTTTCAGTGGGCTTTGATGAATCATCCTATAATGAGCTCAAATACAGCAGTATGGTATCGGCCCTGATAGGTTCTGAACACACAGCCTTCAAGCTAAAACCTGATATACTGGGTATTATTGATGACCTTATCTATTACCTGGATGAACCCATCGGCGATTTTTCCATATTCCCCACCTATATGATATCAAAGAGGACCCGCGAGCATGTTACCGTGGCTCTTTCGGGAGACGGGGGCGATGAGCTTTTCGGGGGCTATGAGCAGTACAGGGCCCATCTGCTGTCAAAGCCTGCCTCCCTTCTGCCCCGCTTCCTGGTTTCATGCCTTATAAGGGCTGAGAGCCGTATCCGGCCCTCCCAAAAGAAAAAGGGAATAATAAATAATTTAAAAAGATTTATTCAGGGCCTGAGGTTTGACAGTAGCCTTCATCACTACCGGTGGATGATGTTTCTGGATGAAAAGCAGATTTCACGGCTCTTTCCGGGCCTGGATAACAGCAGTCATTTTAATGAGATACTTGGCTATATAAAAGAGCTTTTTATAAAAGCCGGGGGCCTGGATGAGGTCAACCGCATGGGCTATGCTGATTTTTCCCTCTATATGCAGGAGAACATACTGCTGAAGGTTGACCGCATGAGTATGGCAAACAGCCTGGAGGTAAGGGTCCCCTTCCTTGACCACAACCTGGTGGAGCTTGCCTTTTCCATCGGGGGACATTACAAGATTAGAAGGCTGAGGTCCAAGCACATATTAAAAGAGGCCTTCAGCAATATGCTCCCCGGTGAGATAATAAACAGGGAAAAACAGGGATTCTCCATACCCGTAAAGAACTGGATAAGGGGAGATCTAAAAGACATGGTCTGGTCGGCTTTGACAGGTGCAGGCCTTAATCCCGTCTTTGACCCCGGGGCGGTCAGGATTATGCTCCAGGAGCACATGAATGGCAGTCATAACCACAGCCATAATATCTGGTCTGCATTCATCTTCCAGAAGTGGTATGAAAGATTTATAAAAAATTCATTGCATTGACAGGAAATTCTTTATATATTTACCTGATTTTTATGAAAGGAGAAGGCTTTAGCCTAAAAACAGTATGAAAATACCCCTTATTGACCTGAATATCACCTTCAGTGAGGCAGAAAAGGATATCCGCAGTAATTTTGACAAGATATTCAATACCCACAGGTATGTCCTGGGACCCTTCCAGAAGGATCTGGAGGATGTAATCAGCAAAAAGCTCGGAGTAAAACACGCAGTATCCGTTTCATCTGGGACTGATGCCCTGCTTGTCATTCTCATGGCTCTGGGCATTGGCAGGGATGATGAGGTTATAACCACGGATTTTACATTCTTTGCCACAGCAGGCACAGTGGCCAGGCTTGGAGCCTGCCCGGTATTCTGCGACATAGACCCCGATACCCAGAACCTTGATCCCGGGCTTATACCAGGCCTTATAACCCCAAGGACCAAAGCCATAATACCCGTGCATATTTTCGGGCAGTCTGCTGATATGGATGCGATTATGAAGATTGCTGAAGAACATGGGCTGTATGTCATAGAGGATGCCTGCCAGAGCATATACAGCATGTACGGCGAAAGATACACCGGAAGCATAGGGCATGCCGGCGCTTTTTCCTTTTTCCCTTCCAAGAACCACGGAGGCCGTGGAGATTAAGGCATGGTAACCCCCAATGACAAAGAGCTCTGCCCGAAAATATTATATCTCAGGAATCACGGGCAGACCAGCGGATATTTCCATACCATGATAGGGGGCAATTTCAGGATGGATGAATTCCAGGCCGCAGGGCTTCTGGCAAAGGAAAAGCACCTGGACAGGAACAATACGCTGAGGAAAAAGAATGC
>CAYSKJ010000230.1:0-3428 GCA_964431655.1 uncultured bacterium
CCCGGTATATTATTATGGACTTGAGGTCCAATCCAGGAGGATTGCTGGATCAGGCTGTTTATGTAACTGAAACCTTTCTGGGCAGTGATATGCTCATTGTATATACCAGGGGAAGAACCAGTGATGCCAATCAGGAATTTTTTTCCAGCCAGGATGCTTCACATTATGACGACATACCATTGATAGTTCTGGTAAACCAGGGCAGTGCAAGCGGAAGTGAAATAGTTGCAGGAGCCATTCAGGATTATGACAGGGGTTTAATAGTAGGCAACGGTACCTTTGGAAAAGGGCTTGTCCAGACCCTGTTCCCGTTAAAGGACAGTAAAACAGCTCTTGCTTTGACTACTGCAAAATATTTTACTCCCTCAGGCCGGATTATACAAAAACCCTTTGAGAAAAAACAGGGCATGTTCAGGTATGAAGACGGAAGGCCTTATGGATTTCTATTCCAGCAGGAGGGTATTTCCGAATCTGCTGATGACACTATCACCACCCGGGGTGGCAGGAAATTAAGGGCTGACGGAGGAATCTATCCGGATATTGTATCTGAACTGGATGAACCGTCTCCGATTGCTGTCAAGCTCGAGATCAGCGGTCTATATTTCAAATATTCAATTAATTTCATTAATAAAAACAAAGATTTAAAGAAAAACTTTATTGTTGATGAATCTGTCATTGACGATTTTATAGATTTTATAAGCAAACAGGAAAATGCATCCTTTTTTAACAGGCAGGAATTTCTTGATGATATTGAGAATCAGAAAATATATATAAAGAGGGAAATCCTTACATCAGCCTTTGAAATCAATGATGGCAACGAGTTCCTTATAAACAATGACAAGCAGGTAAAAACAGCATTGAAACACCTTGAGGATGCGGCGGATATTCTTCAAATGTACAGGAAAAACAGCCGTAAATGATTCCAGAATTTGCTTTGATTAAACCCTTTTAATCAAATTTGCTTCGATCATATGCCTTTGACCAGAAAGGCTATGCCCGGTCCCTGGATCTCAATTTCTAAGCTGCTTTCAGCCATTGCAGGTTCACCTCCCCCCATATATCCCAGAAACGCACCCTTATGACAGATGAAAGTCACCCCTTCTTCCAGGGGTACAGATATAATATCATGGTCCATTTCCATAAAAAGGTATCCCCTGCCGTCAAACTTAATTAGATTTAAGCCCTGCAGACTTTTTACCTGGCTTATAATATACATATCCGCACCCGCAACATATCTCATGTTTACCGTAAAGGCATCTTTGGCAAGTTCAACCGGTACAAAGATATTCCTGCGCGCTTGCAGGAATATCCTGCCCTGACCCGAAACCCAGGAAAAATCATCCTTAAGGCTTTTATGAAGAGATGCCGATTTGGCTAATATTTCCGGGATATCCTTTGAAATACTGCCTGAAAGGGCGAGGGCATATCCCTTCTTATAAAAGAAAGCTTCTTCAAAACTGTATCTGATAATATGGTTGTCAAGCGCAAGGACGGTATCATCACCATCCTGATCGCTTATCATAAATTCTACTGTCATATTTTCAAGAGTGGTCAGGGACAGTATTTTTTTATGGTATTTTGTCTCTGCCATACCTGTATCAGTACTTTCTTTTACAAGATATTCCCTGACCTGCTCCTCCAGCTCTTTTATATCTTCTTTTTCCTGTATTTCGCTGTAAGCAGAATCACTCTCTTCATCTGGAACATGCTTTGCTTCCTGCTCCTTTTCCTGTTCAATACCAGAATCAATATCAGAGTTTGTGTCCTGAAGTTCTGAGCTGAACTCATCATACTCTTTTTTCTGATGGCTCTTAAGAAAATCTTCTACCTTGCGGTCAAAGCTGTCATCCAGATCATTATCCTCTTCAAAAGTGTTAAGCTCTTTAAGTAAAGCATCGGTGGCAAAATCTACATCCTCATCTTCGGAAATTTCAAATTTTTCCGCTTTTATATCTTCAGCATCAGGCTTTCCCTCTTCCTTTTCCTTTTCCGGCTTTTCTTTTATATCAGTAATTTCACCTTCCGAATCAAACTCCTCTGTTAATTTGGTAGAATCAAAGAAACCTTCCTCTTCACCTTCCTCTTCACCTTCCTCAGAATTCTTTTCAGAAAAGACCCTGTCTATATCCTCTTCATTTTCAATGTTTTCAAGATCAGCACCCTTCTTTCCAAAGTGCTTGACCAGTATATCCTCCGTTGTAATATTCTTTATCTCACGGCTGTCATCCTTTATTTTGAACTTTGATTTCCTGGTCCTGAGTTTCTCCTCCATCTTTTCAATGTTTTTTTCAGATTTAGATTTCTTATACTCAGCAAGAGCACTGTTATAATCCTTTTCCTGTTCATAGCACACTCCCTTGTAGTAATTTATCTTGGTGTTGGACGGATCAAGTTTTTCAGCCATAACAAGCTCTTCCAGGGCGAGGCTGTATTCCTTTTTTTTAAACAAAAGGACGCCTATGTTGAGCCTCAGGGTAGGATTATCCGGATTTTTATTTATGAGCTTCCTGTATATCTGATATGCATTTTCCAGCCTTCCGGATTTGAAATAGGCCAGTCCGAGTATATTTAATATTTTGTCATTGTCGGGGTCATTAGCATAGGCTTTATCCAGATACCTTACGGCTTCTTCTATATTTCCTGATTCAAGCAGTTCTTTTCCTCTTTTGAGAAAATCCACCTCGCTCATTTTGGTTTCTGACCCCCTTAATTATTTATTTCAAATCTTTTATAGCTTAAGCCTTTTGGTATAATGGAGATATCATTTGTAAATCTTCGGTTTCCCTCACTGTCATAATATATATATATTGTATTTTTATTCAATAGCTTATACACCTCGGATACTTTCTTTACATAATTTCTGGTTTCTTTGAAGGGAGGAATGTCACCGTATTTTTTCACTATATTCTCTCCTGCATTATATGCAGATAGTATGAGCCTGAGATCACCGTCAAAGAAATCGAACAGATATTTCAGGTATGCTGTACCACCTTTAATATTCTCTTTGGGATCAAAGATATCCTTAACACTGAACCTTTTGGCAGTTTCAGGCATCAGCTGCATAAGACCACAGGCCCCCTTTTTTGATACAGCATCCTTATTAAAATATGATTCTATGAAAATAATGCTTATAATCAGATTTTTATCTATATTATACTGATGTGAAAATTTTTCAATAAAAGAAAGGTATTCCCTGTAATGTTTTTCGTCAAACTGCTCCAGATTACCGGCACCTGATTTATTTTGACTTCCACTATGGTTTTTATATATAACCCTTCCATTTTCATCCACATGTTTGTAAATCTCGGGGTAGCAAAAACCCGAAGAAATCACCAATAGCACATAGATAAAGATAAAGGCTCTCATAGGAGCAATATTTTCAATATACCTCCTAGCCAGTTTACTGAAACTATCGTGTCCCCGCTGCT
>CAYSKJ010000231.1:0-3398 GCA_964431655.1 uncultured bacterium
CCGGTATCCCTTCTGGATACAATGAACATGGATACCCTGCTCCCGTCATGTGACTGAAAAAATACCTGCTTTATCTCAATATTACCGGAATCAAAACCATTGATATCAGGTTCAAAATACAGGGAAAGCCCGTTTGTATCAGGGTTATAATTATATATTTTTCTGGGCATATTAAAGCTGGCAAGATGCAGATAAACATCCTTTCCCGACCATTCACCCTGAACCTGAGCAGAACCGGGAACAGGCATATCTATATCAGCAATAAATTCACCTTTAATAGAATAGGATGCAATGCGTGTATGGGCTTTTGACAGGCTGTTAACAAATACTCTGCCTGCAATCAGGCTGAAACTTTTAATCACCTCATCATCCCTGGGCTCTGCCAGTACTTTCCAGTTTTCTCTCCTGAGATCAGCTGTATCGGTAATATATATGGTCCCTTCGGGATTAAACTCATCGGTATATATAATAACCTTGCCACCTGCGATATCAGCCGTATAATCAGCCCTGAGCCCTTCTGTAAGCTCCTGTGGCTCTCTGATCCGGCTTATTTCGTTTATAAATACCTGATGCTTGTCAAAATTGCTCCTGTAATAGACAAGATGCTCCCCGTCCGATGCAACGGCAATGAAATGATAGTATTCCTTTACACTGTTATGGTAAAAAACCCTTTCATCATCCTCACTTCCGGTAAAAAGCCTGTGGAAATAAGCGGTGTTCCAGTAGAAATTCTGCCCTTTCTCCCCGTCATCCTTCCGGGGGAATCCTGAATAGTAAAAACCGCTGTTATCCGGAAGCCAGCTCACCATCATAGGTCTCCCGGCATACAGGGTATCATCCAGGAGGGTATTATTCTCTGTTTCAACAATTGATACCCTCGGATTTTCATCACCGCCCCTGGAAATACCTATAACAGCATATCTGCCATCCCAGGAAGGCTGGAATATGTCAAGGGATTCATCCCTGGGATACCTGTTCATATTTATGAATTCTCTTTCCTCTCTGCCCGGGCTCTTTATGTAAATGACAGGTTTATCCTCATCCCTTTTCTTTTTTCTAAAGAATCTGACTTCAGATTTACTGCATAATATTGGTGCAGACACAGAGTCATACCTTGCCAGCTCATTCATACGGTTAAATACTGCTCCAGCATGCCCTATTTTTCTTAAGTATTCCTGTGTAAATTTATTCTGCCGGTCTACCCAGGCTTTTACCCCGGGACTGCTGTTGTCTGCAAGCCACTCATAGCTGTCAGTCAGCAGTCTTTTGTGCAGCATGTAACTGTGTTCAAATTTTCCAGTATCAGGGTATTTCATCATAATCTCCCTCTCACCATTCTGCAGGCCTTATTTTATAATGATCTCAGCCGTGCATTCAGTCTTGTTAATATATTTTCATGATAATACTATTGGAAATATACAAAGGTTTAAATAAAATAACAGGATAATATGATAATTCACACTTTCCAGATACTCCTTATGCAAAGCAGGGACAGGTCAATAAAATCCTCCGTTCCCAAAAAAGTGCAACTTTTAAGCTATAAATCCGTAAGACTAAATAGATTTGATTAAGGAGAGGTCTTTATTATGCGTAAATGTTTTGCAGTTGTCCTTGTTTTGATTTTGCTTGGATTAGCCTCCTGCAAAATCGGTAAAAGCAAAGATACCAAAGAGGATTCGTCATCCCAGAGGGACAGCATAAAAAGGCTGGCAAGCCCTGTGGAGGTTTCCCGGGCTGTCAGGATTGATATGAAAAGCGTTATCAGGACAACCGGCAGCCTTGAGCCCTACCAGACTATCAATATACTCTCAAAGATCCAGGGCATTGCGGAAGATGCATATTTTGAACAGGGAGACGAGGTAAAAAAGAACGATTTATTAGCAAGGCTGGAAAGCCGCGAATATGACCTTGCACTGAGACAGGCTGAAGCTGACCTGGCATCAGCAAAGGCCTCTCTCAACGAGGCGGAACTAAAAAAAGCCGAGAACCAGTTCCGAAGGATAAAAGAAATGTATGAAAAAGACCTTTCATCTATCCAGGAGCTTGAACAGCAGGAAGCTCTCTACCTTCAGGCAAAAAGCAGTTATGAATCCCAGCAGGCCAGGATTCTATCCCTTCAGGCAAACTATGAAAGGGCCAGCCTCAATCTGTCGTATACAGAAATCAAATCACCTCTGAAGGGAATCATAAGCAGAAAGCATATAAACAAAGGAGAACTCATATCACCTTCATCCCTTATCTACGAGATTGTTGACATCTCAAAGCTCTATGCAAAAATATATGTCTCCGAAAAATATATCCATTACCTTGACAAGGACAGGGATGTTCAAATAAGGGTTGATGCCGTACCCGGCAGTATTTTCAGCGGCACTATAGAAATGATATCACCTGTAGCCGAAACCCAGAGCAGAACCTTCCAGACTTCAGTTCTGATCGACAACAGCAAACATCTGCTCAAAGGAGGCATGTTTGCGCGGGTTATAATTGATGTAGCTGAATTTAACAATTCTGTCGCAGTTCCGAAGGATGCGGTGATAATACGCCAGGACCAGGAGTACTGCTTCCTGATAGACCAGAATACCGATGATAAAGAGGCTTCGTTATCTGAAGATAAAGAAAAGGACTCTGAAGAAAAGACCTTTCCGGCATCCATGATAAAGGTAAGCACGGGAATAGAGGATGAGGGCTTCATACAGATTCTGGACGGTATTAAAGAGGGCGATACCGTAATAACCAGCGGTCATTATGACTTGAATGACGGCGATAAAGTCAGAATTATCACCTATATAGAGTAAACAATGGATATTGTAAGCATCTCTGTCAAAAGGCCTGTTACCATCTCCATGGTAATACTGTGCATAATATTCATAGGCAGTCTGTCCCTGAGGAAAATCCCTGTAGACCTCTTCCCCAGGATAAGCAGGCCTGTTCTTTCTGTCTATACCAGCTATGAGGGCGCTTCCCCGGAGGATATGGAAAAGCTTGTGACTGTGCCCCTGGAAATGCAGTTAAGCTCCATAAGCGGGCTTACAAAGATTGAATCTGTTTCCAGGGAAGGCTCCTCCAATATAAACCTTATTTTTTCCTGGGATGTGGATGTGGATATGGCGCTATCTGACATCAGGCAAAGGATAGACCTGATAAAATTCCAGCTTCCTGAGGATATTGAGTCCCCTGTTATTAGAAAGTTCGACCCTAATCAGGATCCCATAATGATTATAAACATATCATCCTCCTCAAGCCCTGACTATTTAAGGAGCTATATTGAGGATATACTAAAGCCTGTTCTCGACAGAATAGTAGGTGTTGCCGCCGTAAAGGTAAAAGGCGGCCTTGAAAGGGAAATCAGGATACTGGTTGATATAGATAAGATTTCTGATCTCGGCCTCAGCTTTGAT
>CAYSKJ010000232.1:0-3273 GCA_964431655.1 uncultured bacterium
CTCCTTTGCCCTTTCAATGTATCCGTAGTTTTTATAATCTTCGGCCTGGTCTTCAATCAGCTGTTTATATACAGCCAGGGCCTTGACCCGGTATTTTTCCTTTTTTGTAAAAACCCACAGAAGGTAAAAAGACAAAGCTTCATTTTGCATGCACAAACCTGAATTTGCAATCCTCAGGAGTTTGCCAAGGGCTGTTTTATATCCTAAAAGATGTTTTATTTTATATTCAGAAATTTTGATTAATTCTGTGAGAGATTTTATCTTATACCGGCACGACATCCTTTTTACATCCTTAAATTCTTCGAATGCTTCATGATATCTTCCCAATTCAATCAGTGCTGTAATTTTGCTGGATTTGTGGTCTATCAGGCGCAAATCCATGTTTTTGCCTTCTGTCAGTTCGATAGCCCTGTTGATATATTCCAGTGCCTTTTCAAAATTACCTTTTATGAAACATATGTCTCCAAGGCCGATATAGCCTAAGGACAGGTTATCCGTGTCTCCCATCTCATTGCTGTAATGCATGGATTTTTCAATATATTCCAGTGCCTTGTCCGTATTGCCCATCTGGGAATAATTTAAGCTCATGTTCAGGTAAAGAATCATAAGGTTCCGGTAGCTTCCTGTTTTTTCAGCAATTTCAATGGCTCTTTGATAATAAATATTTGATTTTTCCAGGTCCAGGTAAACCTCATAATATGTAAGTCCGATGTTTGAAAGCGGTCTGATCTGGTCAATGATATTTCCGAATTCCCTGTGGATTTCATAAGCCTTGAATAAATAGTCCAGGACCTTTTCCAGACCAATTTGTCTTCCGCAGAAAATGGCTATGTCATTGTAGGAAATGGCTATGCCGTTTTTGTCATCAATTTCCAGATAAATATCAAGGGCTTTCTGAAAATTGACAAGAGCTCTGTCATCATAGCCCCTGTGATGCCAGTTCAATCCGAGGCTCTTATATGTACTGGCCAGAATTGCTTTGTCCTGGATCTCTTCAGCATTATTCAGAATATAGTTAAAATGCTTTTCGGCATTATCCAGGTCATAAATTAGGTTATATACATTTCCGAGGGAATGGTTTGCAGTCAGGACCATATCATGATATGCCATTTCTACTGCCTTTTTCAGGATATTATGGCCGAGTTCCAGGCTTTCATCAAGCCTCCCGAGTTCATTTAAGAAGAACATGGTGGTAATTCTTATTTTCAGCCTTTCCTTCTCGTCCAGGGTGTACCTGAGCAGTCTGCTGCAATAGTCCAGTGCCTTTTGAATCTGGTACTCCTTTTTGAAAATATTTATGGATAGCTTAAGGTATTTTCTGGCGTCATCAATTTCCTCAGCCATCTCGTAATGGTTGGCAAGCTCAGGGTAATGGGCTTCAATTTTATCCCTGTAAAGCGCTTGGATGGCTTTTGCTGCTGAATTATGCAGCTTTACAAGGGTTTCCTTGAGCTGTATCTGGTATACCGATTCCCTTATCAGAACATGCCTGAACATATAGCTCAGCTGGGTAAAGGGTATCCATATCTGTTCATTTTCAACCCTCTTTAATTTATCATCTATGGGTTTTCCGGACAGCATGTTCTGAAGCAATTTGACAGGGAATTCCACTCCCAGCACCGAAGCTGTCTTTATGATTTCCCTGAGATCGCTGGACAGCCTGTCAATCCTGGCTATAATCAGAGAATTTATATCAGATGGTATCTGTATGTCTTTGCTGATAATTTTTCCCTTTGCATCCAGAAGGTTGTTCTCTCGGATAAAGCTCAGAATCTGCTCCAGAAAAAATGGGTTTCCCGATGAGTATTTGACTATATAGCCGAGGGTTTCTTCAGGTAGGTAAGATATATTGAAAAAATCCTGGATAAAGCTTTTTATTGTGTCTTTTTCAAAATATTTCAGGTCAATATGGTCTGTATGCTGTTTTATTTTCTCCAGACCGAAGCTGAACCTTTCACCGTTATCCCTGTACCTGCATCCGCTGAGGATGAGTATTGGAAAATCCTGCGTATTTACAGTGAGTGTCTGAACGAGGTCCATTGTGTCCGGGTCTATCCACTGGCCGTCATCAAGTTCAATTACCAGAGGCTTTATTAAGCAGATGGACTTAAGCAGGTTTTTTAAGGAGTGTATAATATTATCCCGGCGGTTCTTCGAACTGATCTGGCTGTAGAGAGATTCACCGTAATCAATTCCCATGATGCTTCCCAGGACTGATCTTGTTCTGTCAAGTTCACTTTTCAGGTAATTATCGGAGATCATATCAAGAATAGTTGCCAGCCCTTCTTCAAAAGCTTCTTTATTTCCTTCATTTTCCCGGTCATCAGAATAATTAAAAAAATCCCGTAGAAAGTATTTAACAGGATTGAAACTGTTTCCAAGGATAGGGTCGCAGGGCATATATGCCCACTCGAAAATGTCTTCATCAATATTCTTTTTTAATTCCCATATAAGCCTGGTCTTGCCAATTCCCGGATCGCCATGGATATAAACAATACCGCAGAACTTTCCATCCCTAAGGCTATTTATCCTGTGTGTCAGAAAATTTAATTCCCTGTCTCTGGCAAACATCCTGCCTTTGTATTCAGCATTCTTATACCTTATCTTTTTTTTCAGGATGCGGTAATAATTTATTTTACCGTCAAATCCCTTGAAATTTTTGCTTCCGGCCAGTTCTGCATCGTAATTAGCCATGATTTTATTATAGACGGCTTCGTCAACGGATATGCATCCCCATTCCGTTGCCATGGTCAGCCTTGCGCTTTTATTGACCACATTTCCCAGTGCCCCGTATTCGCTTCTTGCTTCACTGCCAATAAGGCCTGCAAAAGCCCTGCCGAAGGTAATCCCCATCCTGCAGTTGAGATCTTTTATCTGCAGGCATTTCAGGGCAAAATCCACAGCTCTTTCATGCATCTTTTCCATAGCCACCGGCGCACCGAAGAAAAAAAGAAGTGTGCCCCCTTTATCACCGAAGTCAATCTGTTTAAGGTAGGCTCCATATTTCTTTGATTGGTTTATGGCTTCAGTTATTCCGTCTATAAATGCTCCCTCTTCTTTGAAGGTGAGAAAAAGGCTGATCATGTCCCTGAATTCTCCCTTTACCTTAAGGTTTCTCACAGATTCGGGAACAAAATGCCTTGCAAGGGACATATCGGATTTAATAACAGGTATTTTTTCTGCTTTGGGGCTCTTGAACCGGTCAAGCCTGAAATGAAGGTCTCCCGCCGGTGAACACAGAATATTGCTGTCTATTTTTATTAAATCCCTTTT
>CAYSKJ010000233.1:0-3185 GCA_964431655.1 uncultured bacterium
CCTGCAGGCGAAAAACTAAAGGCCGAGCTGGATAAAACTGATATTGTAATGCCGGAATTTCCTGTATATTCAAATGTTACAGCAAAACCTTATAAAAGCCCTTCAGAAATCAAAAAAAGGCTGGTAGAGCAGTGCTACAGTGCTGTCTTATTTACCCAGACCATAGAGAACATGAAATCTGAAGGTATATCTTCATTTATTGAAGTCGGCCCGGGCAATGTCCTTACAGGGCTTGTAAAGAGGATTGACAGGACATTGCACAAATTCAATATTGAAGACGATGAGAGTGTTAAAAAATATCTGGAATTCAAAGAAAATAGAACAGGGGGCTAACCCCCTGTATCTGGCTTTTTATACCGACTGAACCTCTTTTACTTCCGGAATCCTTTGCTTTAAATAATTTTCAATTCCGTACTTAAGTGTGTAAACTGCGCCCGGACATCCCTTGCAGGCACCCTGCAGTTTTACCCTGACAATATAATCATCGGTTATTTCAACGAGTTCAAGATCTCCGCCGTCATTCTGAAGGTAGACCCTGACCTCATCCAGTTTTTCAATAATCTGTTCTTTTATGGGATTTTTATCTTCCGACACTTTATTCTCCTTCTTTTTAATATAATTACCGATGGAGGATATAAAATGTTTCAATATGGACAAGAAATTAATATAATGGCCTATAAGGGATATTATGTTAAATTATATGTATATCAGTGTAATGCATACTCATAGATACCGTCATTATGATATCATGCCTGAAGGTCTTTTTTGACTTTGATCTTTGAAATTTTTCTTTCATCCGCCTCAACTATCTCCAGTATAAGGTTCTCATATTTTATCCTGTCCCCGGTCCTGGGGATTTTTCCAATAAGTGAAAATACCAGCCCGCCTATGGATTCAAAGTCATCTTCCGGGACATCAACTCCGAACAGTTCTTCGAGCACTTCGATATCAGTTTTGGCATCAAATAGTATGCTGTTGTCTTCAAGTTTTTTATATACATGCTCTTCATCCGTATCATATTCATCCCTAATCTCACCGACTATTTCTTCAATCAAATCCTCTATGCTTACAACGCCGGCAGTTCCTCCATATTCATCCACAACTATGGCAATATGAACCTCTGCCCTCATGAAATCCTTTAAGAGAGCGCTTATATTCTTCGTCTCAGGTACAAAATATGCGGACCTTAGAAAGTCCCTTATTTTAAGATTGTCAAGATTTTCATCCTTTATCTGCTTCAGCACGTCCTTGGCATAGAAAATTCCTATTATATTATCAATTTTATCCTCATAGACAGGGATACGGCTGTGTCCTTCGGTATTTATAAGCTCAATAAGATCCTTTAAGGATGAGTTCACTTCAATGCATGCCAGGTCGGTTCTGGGAGTCATAACCTCCTTTGCTGTGGTATCATTGAACTGTATAATGGACATGATCATTTTTCTCTCGTCTTTATCAAGAAGATTGCTGTCTTCGATGATTATATCCTCTATTTCATCCTCTGATTCCGTTTCCTCCTCACTTAAATTCCTATTTTTTACAATTTTTGATAGAATGCCTTCAACAGCAATAATTATATATTTCACAGCCATGAACCAGGGCAGTAATATGCTTCTCAGGACTATCACCGAGTACATGGATATATAGGAACGGGCATTGCTGTGATAAAACATGCAATAGATTAGAATCTCATAAAGAGCTACAATGATAAAGAGCAGGTGTATCTGGTTAATTCTTAATCCGCTTATAAGCAGAACAGCGGTCAGGGACACAAGCTTGAGTACAAAATAGGATATTGCTGAATAATCCAGGTTCTCAATCCAGAATTCCAGTATTGTTGCTTCGTGTCTGGAATCCTTGAGAAATCTTTTAATGGTGAGCCTTCCCATTGAAATAAGGCATAAAAAGGAGACTGATGATACTCCATAGATCATCCACAGCCCTATTTCATAAAATAGCGACGGTAATTCCATAACTAAACCTTTCCTCTCTTTTTATTAGATTGTTTTTTATAGAATACAGATAAAAACTGCTCTGCCCTTGCAAACATTATTCGCCTTTTTTCATCCGTATCATCGCTGTATCCTATGAGATGAAGAAGGGAATGAAGCAGAAGCCAGTTTATTTCCCTGTTAATTGTTGTACTGTTTATGCCGCTGTAGGCAAGGGCCTGTTCCATGGAGATATATGCCTCCCCTATCTGCAGAAAGGGAATATATCTGTCTTTTTCAAGGCCGTCGGCCAAAAGGTATGGCCTGTCAAAATCAGCCTGGTCAATGATAAATATTCTTTCAGGATAAGTGTCCAGGAAGCTGAAGGCAATAACATCCGTTTCCCTGTCCCTGCCCAGGTACTTCCGGTTCAGTTTTCTCATTTGTGCATCATTTGCCAGGACTGCTGAGACATAGTAAGGAAAGGGAAAATCAGCAAAAAATTCCTTTATTATCTGCCTCAGCGTTGCTATGCAGTAACCTGATGCAGTCAGTTCTGAAATATTTGATATGTCTATCATTCCGCTCATTATATCTTATAGCTGGCAGGCTGGTCCGGATAGTCTATTCTTCGGTGATAGGAACCATAAAGCACATTGCAGAAGGAATCGATTATCCTGCTTATCTCGCTGAGCGACAGATTGGAGTCATCCAGATCCCCTTCCAGAAGGGCTGATTTTGCAATATTCTCAACCATGGACCGGATTTTTGAGCCTGAGGGATTCAGCAGTATTCTGCTGGTAGCCTCTACCCTGTCAGCGATAAGGATTATTGCGGCTTCCTTGGTGCGGGGTTTTGGTCCAGGATACCTGAAATTATCCTCGGATATACTGCTCCTGTTTTCTTCAGTCTGGTTTTTCAGGGCTTTATCATAGAAGAATTTTATCAGGGCATTACCGTGGTGTTCCTTGATAATATCAAGGATAGGTGCGGGAAGCCTGTATTTTTTACCCAGTTCGCACCCTGATTTGACATGGGAAATAAGGATCAGAGCGCTCATGGAAGGCTTAAGCTTGTCATGCCTGTTCTCCCTGCCGGTAATATTCTCTATGAAGTATTCAGGTTTTGTTATTTTTCCTATGTCATGATAATAAGAAGCAACCCTGCAAAGTATAGGATTTGCGTTTATGCTTCTTGCTGCAACCTCCGAAAGGTTTGCTACAGCTATGGAATGATGAAGGGTACCGCTGGCGG
>CAYSKJ010000234.1:0-3180 GCA_964431655.1 uncultured bacterium
CAGCAAGGAAGAAGAGGCAAGCCTGGGCCGCAGAATCAGGAAGGGTGATCATAAAGCACTTGAAAAGCTTATCACATCCAATCTGAGGTTTGTTGTTTCCTTCGCCAAGAGATTTCAGGGATTGAATGTATCCCTTGAAGATCTGATAAATGAGGGAAATATTGGTCTGATTGAAGCGGCAAAAAGGTTTAACCCTGATATGGATGTCAGATTTATCTCCTATGCTGTCTGGTGGATCAGACAGGCGATAATGAACGCTATTGCAAACTCTTCCGGCATAGTTAAACTTCCTGTTAAACATATTGCACTCCTCCAGAAAATAAAGGAAGCCGTACAGAGCCTTAAAAAAATAAATGAAAAAGAGCCTTCAATAGCTGATATAGCCAATTACCTGAATATACCCGAAGACGATATAAATACCATCATCAGGGCTGCGAATAATTATGTATCACTTGATACTCCCATTTCTGACGGTGAAATAAAAACATATCTTGAGTTCCTCAAGGAAAAGAACCAGATCCCCGTCCACGAACAGCTTATAAGCAAGATCTACCGTGAGGCAATAGAGAGTTTTATAGATAAGCTCGAGGAAAGGGAAAAAACAGTAATAATAAAACGGTTTGGATTAAGAGGTGAAGAGCCCCATACCCTTGATAAAATAGGACAGCACCTGAACTTATCAAAAGAGAGGGTCAGGCAGATTGAAAACTCCGCCCAGAAAAAACTTCTGAGGATGTTCAAGACTCACAGGCTTGGAGATTCCCTGAACTGATGAGCGATGAAACCAGGTATAATCCTTATACAAAGCAGTTTTTTTCCGACGAGATATACAGATACCTGGAAAATCTTCCCCCGGAATTTAAAGACAGCCTGGTAAATATTGAATTCCTAGTAGAGGATCTGCCCCCTGACGGGCTGAAAACAGGAAATCCGGGGATAGGAAGTTCCACCCTCGGTTTATACAGCGGTGTGCCTCTCCCATCAAAGAGCATCTTTCAGAAATATTCACTTCCTGATATTATTTATGTATTTCGTTTACCTGTTCTTAATTATCATAAGAAATCGAAAAAATCTGTTTCAGAAATCATACAGGGGGTATTAAGACACGAAATAGCCCATTATTTTGGATATTCTGATTCTGATCTGCATTCCCAGCAGCTTTATTATCCTTAATCTTAAAGCCTGGATTTATAAAATTGCTTATAGAGGGAACTGAGATACTTATTTGTAAATTCCGATTCCTTTTCTGAGCTTCTTGACAAAGCCTCCATGCAATGGCTGACCTGAGCATCCATATGGTCAACGGAATGCAGAAGAATAGCCTCGGGGGTCCTCATTTCCACAGGGGATCCCCATTCCAGTTTTCCATGGTGACTCAAAACGATGTGTATGAGCTCAAGCTTGATATTCTCATCAAAGCCCTCAATTTCATTTATAAACCTGTTTATCAGGGATGCCCCTATAAATATATGGCCAAAAAGCATACCATGCCTGCTGTAGTGGTATCCCTGGGATATCTGGTCTCCGTTTATCTCAACAATCTTACCAATATCATGCAGCAGGGCTCCAGCAATAACAAGGTCCCAGTTCATGGAACTGTAAACATTTCCATTTCTTATGGCTTTTATGATATTTAAAAGATTATAAAC
The DNA here is from genome assembly GCA_964431655.1 of uncultured bacterium. GTDB lineage: Bacteria > CAYMEV01 > CAYMEV01 > CAYMEV01 > CAYMEV01 > CAYMEV01. The sequence goes on from CAYSKJ010000234.1 coordinate 1,650, forward strand.
ATGTTCCAGAAGACCTCCTCTGTATGCATGATGGACCTTGGCTGCCGCAGGTTTAACCCGAAGGGACTCAGCAATTTTCTTATCACTGAAGATTTTTTCAAGAAGGGTTTTTATTTGAGGGTTTCCAACATTATCTATAGCCTGCTGGATGCCCTCCCACAGATAATCTATATCATAGGAAGTAGACCTGATAATATCCCTGAATACAGGGTCATCCTGTTCTCTTTTAACGGGTCTGCAGTTAATTATATCTATCTGGATATTTTCATTGAAAATCTGTGTATTACCGTTAATGGATACCAGGTTTGCCTGCTGCAGTGTCCTGTAAACATCAGGCATGCTTATATCAGCTCTGTCCCAGAACTTTGCCCTTACACTTCCCGTTTTATCAAACAGGACAAGATCCAGGTAGGGTGAGTCATTCCGTGTTTTTTTCAGCTCAATGTTCTCGATGCCGAAAATGCAGTCTTTCAGTTCTTCCCCGGGTTCCAGGTCCGCTGCAAATCTTTTATTTTCATTAATCTCTTTACTTTCCTTCATAGATATAATATAATTCCCCGTTGGTTTTATTGTAAAGATAATTCCATTTCCAGGAGAATATTATGGTCGATATAAATGATCTCTATGAAATGTTCAACAGGGAGCAGGAACAATTCAAGGATTTTGAAGCATCAAGTTTGTTCTGCCCGAACTGCAGAAAAGCGCAGAAGGTCAGAAAAAAACTTCTCCTTGTACTTCCTGACGGTGAGCTGTACGAATACAGATGCACCATATGCAACGCTTCCCTGGGAAAACAGAAAGATTCTGTGCAAAGGCCCGGCATAATTACCTAGAAGGCTATCAGTATCTGCTGTCCAGTAATAAAGCTAATATTAGTACAGCTGATGCAATAAAATTTGACATTATTATCTCTTTTAAGAATTTGATTACCTCACTGTAATTTTCCAGATCAATACTTCCGGCCCTTCGTATGAGTATTAACATCGGGATAAACAGCGTCATGGAAAAATAATTAAATATTCCCAGGTACGAATTGAGCGCTATCAAAATAATGATAAGGAAAACTAAAAATTTGAATAGCCTTATTCCCCATTCGGGTCCTATAATAACTATGAGGTTCTTCTTGCCTTTTTTCTTGTCCTGCCTCCAGTGTCCGAAATGATGGAAAAAAAGTATCAGGACAGTGAGAAGTCCAAATACTGACGCCGGCAGGAAGGCTATAGCGTCAATATCCTCTTTTATGAAATAAAAGCCTGTTAAAAAAGGCAGAATACCGAAACAAATAAATATTATTATCTCGCCAATACCCCTGTAGGAGAGCCTGAAGGGAGGAGCTGTGTAAAAACAGCCCAGGATTATGCCAGCTGCCCCGAAACCTGTAATCTTCCAGTCAACGGTCAGCAGAATATATAAACCGGATACCGCTATTAGCATTATGAGGAAAATAAGTATTTTTTCCGCAGTATGGAGTGAAATTATATTGTTTGAGAGAAGTTTTGAGCCTCCCTGTTCATCATTCCGGTCCTGACCA
>CAYSKJ010000235.1:0-3164 GCA_964431655.1 uncultured bacterium
ATTGAGCCTTTCCTCAAGAATGACATGCCTTTTTTTTGCATTATTTGGGACCATGACATACTTTGGTATATTCTTCTGATAGGTCCTGGGTTCCGGTGTAATCTTTTCAAAGGGCTTTACCAGGCATTTTGAATGGCATACCCTCGTGGACATTCTCAGCATTACCGGTGTATCAAATTTTTCAGATATTTCAAGGCCTATCCTTGTGTAATCGAGAGCCTCCTGGCTGTCAGCAGGCTCCAGTACCACCATTTTTGCAAACCTGCCCAGTACCCTGTTGTCCTGTTCATTCTGCGAGGATGCCATGCCGGGATCGTCAGCGCTTACAAGCAGACAGCCCCCGTTTACTCCGGTATATACAAAGGTCATAAGGGGATCCATCGCCACATTTACCCCCACATGCTTCATGGCTGCCAGGGCCCTGTTCCCTCCGACCGATGCCCCGATAGCAATCTCCAGGGCTGTCTTTTCATTGGGAGCCCAGTTTGCTTTAATATCTTTGAAATATCTTATAGCTTCTAAAATCTCGGTGCTGGGTGTTCCGGGATAGGCTGATGCAACCTTCACCCCTGCCAAATATGCTCCCAGTGCAACAGCTTCATTGCCCGAGAGGAAATGTCTGCCGTTAAATGATTCTATTTCAACCATAGAGTTCCCTCCTCGATATTTTATGTTAGGTCATGGTTCTGAATTAAGATATAGCATAACATGCCTGTGTCAATGAAATATTTCACTGCAGGCCAAGGAACATGCTCAGGAGCCGTATTTCAACCTTTTATCTACATACCTGGAATTAAGTATCTTAAGAGTACCCATGTAATCAAGCTTGAACTCAAGCAAATCACCGACCCGGCAGTTTTTACTATTATCTTTCAGGTCAACAACAATCATATCGGAGCTGGCACCTACTATTTCTATTCCCTCGTCAGCAGGCTCAATATGGCCCTGCTCGACGTCAAGCAGGCCTATGTCAATAATTGCCCTGCAGGAATGCTTTCCGATTAATTTTTTGTCTGTTTCATAGCTCTGGCCCTCAACATTTGTGCCGATATCCCCAATGGGCTGTACAGGCTTTTCAGTAAGTTCTATTATTTCAGCATAAAACTGGAATACATCCGGGCACATATTTCTGAATTTTGTGTTATTGTAAACATCCGTCCCAAGGAAAAGGGTCTCTCCCACTCTGAAATGATTTATCCCCCCGGGGATTCTTTTCTCAAATATCAGCGGTATTGTGACTGAGGAACCTCCTGAAATAAACTGCAGCTTCCTCTGGAATTTTGCCTCAACAAGCTGTGCATAAAGGCTCAGCTGTATAAGCTTGTCCTGGTTGGGAAGCACACCGTAAAGACATGAAAGATTCGTCCCTATTCCAACAACCTCAATATTCTCCAGGTCGAAAACTTTTTCATAGAACCTTATGAAATCTTCTCCCATGACTCCTTCTCTAAGCTCTCCCAGCTCAATCATAATTATTATCCTGTGCATTTTATTCTGTGCCACGGCCTCCCTGGAAAGCAGCTGTATAGTCTTTATTTCTGTATTCATGCTTATATCGGCATATTTAACAACACCCTTGACAGCCCTTTTTGCAGGTGGTTTTATATAAATTGTTTCAATAGTGGGGTCTATCTGTTTTATCGTTTTCAGGTTCGAAACTCTGGAATCGCAAATCTGTTTTACACCGAACTTGATAATTTCTGATATATAATCCTTATTACCGCATAACAACTTGGTCACAACTGCCCATTTAATACCCTTTTTGTTAAAAAGATCATCAAGATACCGGTAATTGGACCTTAATTTATCAGCATTCATTACTATGTAAGCCATTATTCTCCTCTTTTTAAATATCTCATTTCAAGGTATTTTTTATCAAATCCCACCTTTTCATAGAGAAACCTTGCCGGGTTATCCTCCTCCACATGCAATGCAATGCTGCCCTGTGCTTTGGAAACAGTCTCCTGCATAAGCCTTTTACCTATGCCTTTTCCCCGGAATTTCCTGTGAGTGGCAATATAAACAAGTATGTTCTCAGGTATATACCCTTTCATTCCTGTCCTGTTTACAACAACAGTACCGGCAATCTGACCTTCCTTTTCGTAAACTATTACAAAACCTCCAAAGGACTCAATCTCTTTAAGGGCATAAGCTACCGCCCTTTTAATATCATCTTTTGCATCGCCGTATTGCTCAAGGTGCTGGAATAAAAACTCTGCTATCCTTTCTTTTTCCCTGCTGTCCGGTTTGTCTTTTTCATTGTAAAATCTTATATGTTCCATATAATCCTCCCTTTCTTAAAATATTTAAAGCCAAGTGTATGAAAGATTTACCATAATACATTTAATCCGGGAAATCCATCCGTTAAAAACCGCGGGCAGGCAAAGCTTCTGCAGAATAAAAAACCTGGTCAGGCCCGGTTGCCTGATAAACATATCGTATCTTTAAACCGGCTTTCTCTTATTATACCAGTTAATTATTATTCTGTCAAATGCCCGGTCAGATAACCATAAAGGACCCCGGCAACGAACTGGTGTCCGTATTCGTTGTAATGCCAGTCTATTTCACTGTTGAACTTAATGCCGTTCTTTTCGTAATCCCGGGCCATATGACAGGTAAGGTCAATATATTCTGCATCATAGCCTGCACATATATCCCCCATCATTTTATTGATCCAGATTACATTGCTTTTGGAAAGGGCTGATTCATATATGGACTTTCTGGGTGCATCCATCAGGAAAATAACCCTTTTATCCCTGTTTTCCTCCATTATAGTCCCAATAATATAGTCTGTTGCTTTCTCTATGAGATCCCGGTTTTGCATAACCCTTTTATAATCAATATTTTCCTCATACCGTTCTTTATCATGGGGGCGCTTCTTTCCGAAATTTCGTATAATATGCCTTGCCTGAAGATTATAGACAAGGTATCTTATAAAAGCGCTGTTATCTCTAAAAAAAGCCTTAGCCGGGCTATGCCGGGCTGAGGTATTCCCCGGTTCTGTCAATCTCTCGCTTAAATCTGCACTCTCTGACATCGAGACCTGCATAAATATCTGATTTTTAGGACACAGCTCGTAGATGCTCTCATCAAAATCATTATAGACCACATTGAATATCAGAATATCAGGGTTAAAATGTCTTTTTACATATCTGCTGACATGA
>CAYSKJ010000236.1:0-3120 GCA_964431655.1 uncultured bacterium
ATCGGTATCAATCTTAAATCTGTAGATATAATCAGATTCCATCTATTCACCTCTTTTATCATCTTTAGTTTTCAATCCCGACATTAGAAACCGGTAAGTAATATCCGGCCGTCCTGTGATTATTACAGTTATTGACTTCCCCCTTTCCAGGTTCAATGCCCTTTCCCACGCCTGCCGAGGGTCCAGCAGGCAGGAAATCCTGTCCTGGGGAAATCCACTTTCTACAGCACCTTTGCTCAGAAGACCGGTTAAAACACCCTTCTCCCTGCCCCTTAAATCATATCCCTCATAAAAAATTATCTCGTCAAAGATTCCTGCCGCTATTTCCCCTATCTGGACTGTGTCTTCATCAGGCCTGTCCCCGGGAAGGTCTATGACTCCTATTTTGTATTCCGAAAAGGACTTCAAATATTCTCCGAGAAATTCAAAGCCCGGTTTATTATGGGCATAGTCTATTATAAAAGTCCTGGGCCCGTCCTGCACAATATTCATCCTTCCCGGCAGACTGCTGAATCCAGGGGTAAAGCTTTTCAGGCATTGTGAGATATCCTTTGCACTTATACCCATAAGATAAAGGGTCAAGGCGCATGACAGTATGCTCTCAAGGCCAAAGCCGGCTTTACTGCCATAAGTAAGGGGAATTTCCCCAAGGTTTATAAGGTTTATCTCTTTTGGGCCATGACTGATAACAACACCTTCGTTTTCGATAAAGGCCGCAGGATGTCCCTTTTTTAGTGCCTGTATAATCTGCGGAGTCCTTCCGAGCCTGGAAAAAAACGCAGTACTGGAATAGAGGCCTTTGCGCATTTCATAGACAAGCTCGTAATCCGCGCTCAACACAGCATATCCGCTGTCATAGACCTGCTCAGCAACTACTGACTTGGCATAGGCAAGGTCTTCAATATACCTTATATCATCCGTTCCAATATGGTCATCGTATATATTCAGCACTATTCCGAAATCAGCAAATTCATAGCCCAGGCCCCTTCTCAGTATACCTTCCTTACCTGTTTCAAGGACTGCAATATCGATATCAGGATCCTTAAGCACAAGGCTGACATGCTCAGGATAGGTCATGTCACCCTCCATCAGCAGTCTTTGGCCTATATAAAGCCCCTGGGTGCTTGTAAGCCCCGTATTATAGCCGAGCATCCCCAGGCAGTGGGTAATCAGGTGGGCTGTAACCGTCTTGCCTGCTGTGCCGGTTATTGAAATCACCGGTATCCTGCACTTTTCAGGATCAGGAAAAAGCATGTCCACCAGATGTTTTGAGACATTCCTCTTCCTTCCTACGGATGGATTTATGTGCATCCGAAAATCCGGTGCTGCATTGATCTCAATTATTTTGCCCTGATTTTCAAAAATAGAGTCTTTGAGGTTCGGGGCAATAATATCAATTCCTGCTACATTGAGGCCGATAGCCCTGGCTGCCCTCTCTGCCAGGAATTTGTTGAATTCATGGACCTCATCGGTTACATCAACGGCAGAACTGCCATGCCTCATGCTCCCGGAGGTTTTCAGCACAAGGATTTCATTCTCCGGTAGAACCGATTCACTGTCAAGCCCCTTTGACTCCAGTATATGAAGGGTTATATCATCTATTTTTATCTGGCTGAGCCTGCACTTATCCCCTATCCCCCGGTTCTGTATACTGTTCAGGTCATCAATAAGCTGTTTCACAGTTCTTTTACCGTCACCTGTGACCTGTGGAGGGACAAGCTTGGAGGCTGCGCAGAAACTGTAGTTAATTACCAGAAGCCTGTATATATTGCCGTCGATAGTGGGCTGGGCAATTATTTTCTCATCAAAGGTTTTTGCCCAGAGGAATGCCTTTTTTATATCATCCTCTCCTTTTAGATTATTTGTCACGCCTTCCCCCCTGTATCCTTCAAGGGGCTTGATTGTTATTGGACAAACGCTTTTCTGATTATAGGACAGCACATCTTTCAAATCTGACGTTATTATTGAATCAGGAACAGGCAGTCCTGCATCCATCAGCATCATATTGGTCAGATGCTTGTTGTCTGCGGTCTCTACTGATAAAAAACCTGTATCCGAGGTAATTGTAGCCCTTATTCTCTTCTGGTATTTCCCTGTGCCGAGCTGAACCAGGTTATACCTGTCAAGACGCAGATGAGGTATCTTCCTTGAACTGGCCTCATCCACTATGGCCTGCGTGCTGGGCCCTAAAAGCTTCTCTTCCCGTATCTCTACAAGCCTTTTTATGACCGGCGCAACATCAAAGGTTTTTTCTAAAAGCACGGAATTTACAAGGTTCAGGGCTGATATTCCGGCAAATATGCCGGCATCCTCGTCAAAAAACCTGAAAATTACATTATATATGCCTTTCTGCAGGCTCTCCCGCGTCTTACCATAGGCCACATCCATACCTGCCAGGGTCTGAAGTTCAATGGCTGTATGCTCCGTAACATGGCCAAGGAGGGTGCCTTCCTCCACCCTTTTTAGAAAGCCTCCCTTCTTGCCTACGGAACAATGATGGTCATATAGGGAAGGAAGTATGCTTTTAAGCCTGTCATAGAAACCGGGTATCTCATTGGTGAAAACCTCATCATACTGCCCCAGGTCAATTCTTAAAAGAACTATAGGCCCGCCGCTGTAATAATTAGCCCCGAACATGACCGAATGCCCCAGGAGCCTGACAGGCCCCTCTATTATACCCTGCAGGACCGAGAAATCAATTTGTCCTTCTTTATTCAAAGGTTCCCTTCTTGATTGACTTTGCATCCTTTATCATAAAGCATCCCATGGCTGTCAGATGATATACGCGGTCTTCGGGGTCAAGCAGGACAAGGTCCGCATCCATGCCTTCGGCTATGATTCCTTTGGTGTTAAGTCCAAGTATCCTGGCAGGATTTGATGTAGATACGCACAGTGCCTTTTCAAATTCCATCCCTTCTTCTCTGGATACAGCTGTGATTTCCTCAAGTATAGACCTGGTGTCGCCGGTGACCAGTTTTTCAAGCCTCCCTTCGGAGTCAAAGGAAGGAAGACTTCCCCCTCCGTCGGATGACATGGTTATATGTTCCAGGGGAACTCCTGCCTTTACAAGCTCTGCTATCGCCTTTGAGGGTTTGGTTTCATATTCCGGGAAAAATGGGT
>CAYSKJ010000237.1:0-3105 GCA_964431655.1 uncultured bacterium
TGTTATTTTTCAAATTATTTTGACTTAAAATCTCACTTTATTTTAAACAGGTTTTAAATTTCTCAAATTAATATAAACAATCACACCTTTCAATCATGTTAATCACCTAATATATGTCATTTAAAGAAGATTGTGGTATATATTTTCGCTATGAATAAAAAATTGAGTCGTTCTGCATTGTTACAATGAGTTTTTTAAGGCTTATAAGGCAAGAATAGCTTTATAGGCGGAGGCTGGGGTATCCCAGCCTCTCTGCTATTCTCGCCATCGGGTATCGCCTGGCCGGTTGCTCTCCAGCAGAGCCGGCTTCCACTTTCCCCGATTCATGTACATCCCATATGGATGCTAAATAATCTCCGTTGAGGCCACTCTGACATGCTCGGCAGATACAACCCTGCACTCTTCTTTGGCGGAAGCTATGAGTGAACCTTTGGATAAGAGATTGATTCTCCTTAAGAAACCGCCAGAACTCTGATGGATTGCATTAATTGCCTCATCAGAAAATAATTGTTCATTGATTCCTGCTATTTCTAGATGATGTTTAAGGTAGGTTCTAATCTCTTTCAGCTTCAGGCCTTCCAGGTGGCTCCGTCCTACTACCCTGGATGCAAGAGGCTTGGACTTTGCATATATCAGATTATCAATCAGGCTGTTCTGGCCTGCAAATATTATCGGTATTATAGGCTTTGAGTCCATTTCAAACTGAAAAAGGGTATGAAGCTGGGAGAATACATCCAGACGTATCAGCTGGCTCTCGTCCACAGCAAGCACAGGGATCCGTCTCTGACGAGATATATCCAGAATCTCATCCCTTATGTTCTTTAAGAGAACAGATATGGACCTGCTGCTAAAATCTATACCCAATGCTATGCAGATCTGTTTTAGTATCTCAAGCATAGAGCCGGTATTTGCTATTACAGGTATAACCTTGTATAATGAGGGATGAAGCTTGGAAATGCAGTATCTCAGAAGGGTGCTTTTACCGGTACCTACTTCACCTGTTACTATGCAGACCGCCCTCACATCTATTGCAAAATTAAACCTCTCTTCAGCTGATAGAAGTGCAGGGAAGATATAAAGGTCCTCTACCTTTATATCCTGAGAAAAGGGCTCTTTTGTAAATCCATAGTAATTCTTGTAGTTTATCATGATTCCTTCTCCGTTAGATCAAACAGCTTACCAGTTTTATAAGGTAAGTTTTTCTCTCTCTTTATAACACTGTTTATTACAGGATCAAGGGGGGTTAGAAATCCATAAGACTTATCCATATAAAAGGCTTCTATTCTTGAGGGATCGTTATCATGATATAATAGCCTGATTGATTTGCTTATAAGCTCTACGGGACACTCATATATATTACCGTTGAGATTGACTGTCCTATCTTTCTTTACCTTTCTTGATGCTCTTTTTCTAAAAATATCAGTAATATCCTTAGGGGCTTCTCTTATGGAATATATGTGCCGTGTGTACCTGTGTATCGGAGCCTCTCCGGTTATTGAATGCTTCTTTACATGATATCGGTTGTTTATCCAGTTCCATAGCTCTGCATTTAATTCTTCCAGAGTCAGCACCTTAGGTAATACACTTAACAGCTGCATCCTTACTGTTCTGAACAGCCTCTCAACTTTCCCGCGTGTCTGAGGTGACCTGGGAGTACTGTTAATAAGTGCTATCCCCAGGTCTGCAGTTATATATTTAAGATGATGCGAGCGGAATGCAGGCGCATTATCAAGAAATATCTTTCTGGGAAGACCCCTCTTTAATAAAGCGTGCATCAATGCGTCCAGAAAAAACTCAAGTCCTTCTCCCGGATAAAAAGATGCATGAGTTATTAGACGGCTCATATCATCGAGAAACAGGATAAGATAGCTTTTACGCATCTTTTTACCTATAAGTACCCTGGGGCCATGTAATACATCGGTCTGCCATAGATCATTGGGCAGTTCCGCTTCAAATCTCCTCCTGTCATGGCATTCAGAGCCTTTATCCAGCCCGTGTATCTTAAGCACCCTGTAAATAGTGGATCTATTGCTGTCAGATGATACAATCCCTCTTTTTAAAGCCTCTGTTACAAGGGCAGGGATTGTGATGTTTTTCTCTTTAGCCTTCTTACGTTCAAGCTCTGCATCAAGATGTTTTTTTAGATTGATAAGTCCTTCAACCGTATCACTATTAAGAGCTCTGCTATTGCCTTTATCTTTTCTATCTTTAGGGTACAGACTCTCCAGTTTCCTTCCGCTATCCTCATATCTCTTGACCCAGTTATGGATAGTCGACCTGCTTATATAGCTTCTCTCAGAGAAGGGTATATCCCATTGAAAGCTAATCTTTTCCCTTATAATTTCCTCTTTCTCTCCTCTCTTAAGCCTTCTATGGCCAACGAGGTCATTTATTACACCAAACCTGAATACTGCTATTTCTTTTTTTGCATCTTCATCCATTTTTTAGCTCTCCTTTTTTTGATTTCTAAAATACTTCAGTATTTAAGGACAGGAAATGCAAAAATCAGGTAGGGTATCTCTCACATGATTAGAATTGCATGGTTTCTTGAACAGGTTACAGGAATAATATTCATTTTAATTAGCTTGTAAAGGTCAGACAGTAACGGCCTTTTTATGTTCTTATACCTTGATATCTGAAACATAAGGCCTTTATACCAGTATGACTGGACCTGCCTTGATATATCAGTCAGATAGCTGTTGTATCTTATCTTGTGTATGAGGCTCCGTATTATACTCTGGATGCTATAGAAAAACCCCTTCCAGTATTCACCGGGCCTGCATGTATGGACTGATCTACAGTCGGGACATCTGTACCTCTTTAGATATACTAGCTGTTCGCATTTCTCCAAATACCTGCAGACATAGCCATGTCCCCAGAGCCTGGTATCCATGCATACGGGACATCGTTCAGGTCTCTTCCAGGGATATTTCTTACCGAGCTTAATAATTTCCTTTACATTAATATTCTGAATGTATATAATCATTAATGTTGTGTGGGGATTATCCCCATTTTTTCGGGCGACCAAAGGTTCTGTGGAAAAATTCTTTGGTCGTCCTTTTTTTTTGTTTAGTTTAATATGATATTTTCTGTGAAATGTCCAAA
>CAYSKJ010000238.1:0-3086 GCA_964431655.1 uncultured bacterium
AGACCTTTCAAAGTTTGAGTTCCAGAAGGAGCTTTTTGAGGAAATCCCTATAGATTATATGTTCAAGTATAATTTTGTCCCCCTCTCTTTAAGGGGAAATACCATTCATATCGCTGTTTCCAACCCTACGGACATAATACTCTTTGACGAGCTTGAAACCCTGCTTGACAAGAAGATTAAAATATTTGTAACAACAAAGACATCCATCTCCCAGACCCTTAAAAAATCCGAAGGATCCCAGAGACACCTGGAAAAGATGTCCGAAGAATTCAGGAACAGGGGAGAGGAGCAGGAACTTCTTACGGATGAGATTATATCAATTGAAAAAATTTCCGACAGCTCCAAGGATATAATAAAGCTTGTGGACAGTATAATCTTTAACTCCATACAAAGGAGAGCATCCGATATCCATTTTGAGTGTACCGAGCTCGGAATGGCTATTAAATACAGGATTGACGGTGTATTGGTCAAGGCTACCGAGACCCTGGGCATCAAGTTCATGAATCCTATAATATCCAGGATAAAAATTATGTCAGAGCTGGATATTGCAGAAAGGAAGATCCCCCAGGACGGAAGATTTAAGAGGCGTTTGGGGAGCAAGGCCATCGATTTCAGGGTATCCATACTTCCTTCTATTTATGGAGAAGACTGTGTCATCAGAATACTTGACAAGGAGGCTATAAGCACTGAGTTTACTGAACTCACCCTTGAAGTTCTTGGAATTGAGAATGATGAGATAATAAAAATTAAACGCCATATAAAGGAACCCCACGGGATGATACTTGTTACAGGCCCCACAGGGAGCGGTAAGACTACTACCCTTTACGCAGCGCTTAATGAGATAAGGACTTCCGAAGAGAAGATAATAACCATCGAAGATCCTGTTGAATACCACCTGAACGGCATTACTCAGGTACCTATTGCAGAAAAGAAAGGGCTTACCTTTGCCAAGGGCCTTAGGTCCATACTTCGTCATGATCCGGACAAGATAATGGTTGGGGAGATAAGGGATCAGGAAACGGCAGAGATAGCTGTTCAGGCTGCACTTACAGGACACCTGGTGCTTACAACAGTACATGCCAATACGGCAGTTGACGTAATTGGAAGGTTTTTGAATATGAAGGTTGAATCTTATAATTTTGTCTCAGCGCTGAGCTGCATTATTTCCCAGAGACTGATTAGAAAAATCTGCAACTCCTGTAAGGTTATTGATGATAACATCGACGAGTACATTGAAAAGATGGGTTACAAAGCTGAGAAATACAATAAATATACACATTATAAGGGCAGGGGATGCTTTGACTGCCATGGAACGGGTTTTCTTGGAAGGGAAGCTGTGCTGGAGGTAATAACGGTAAATGACACAATCAGGAAGCTAATACTGGAAAGGGCATCTGCCTCGGATATCAAGGCTCAGGCCAAATATAACGGGACCCGGTTTTTAAGGGAGGTAATGGAGGAAAAGCTTAAGAAAGGGATCACTAATCTCAGGGAGATAGACAGGGTATCCTTCATCTCTTCTGAAATATAGACAGAGAAGGAAAAGAAATGGGAATATTCAATTTTTCAAAGAAATTTACCGCTGTTAACCTGTCATTCGATTATTTTACAACAGTTAAGGGGATGAAGAAGGGGAACAGCTTCTTTTTAGAAGGGTATGAATATACCAGGTTTGATGATTATGTTTTTGAGCCAAATTTTAAGGGTTTCAGCATCAAAAACAGGGACAAGGTCAAGGCTGTAATAGACAACCACATGAGCACAGCTGGAATAAAGAACAAAAATATTTCCCTTGTAATACCTGAACAAGCTATCAAAGTAATGGTTCTGCCCTTTGAGAATTTCCCTTCCAACAATGACGAGGCACGGGATGTTCTCGTATGGAAGCTGAAAAATATCTACGGGCCTGAGATTGAGAATTTCAATATTAGTTTCCAGGACTTCAAAAATACAAAGGAAAATATCGATTATGTGTTAATAGGGCTTGCAAATCAGAAAACCATCAATGAGATAACAGAGCTTTTCAGCCAGTTCGATATTAACCTGGTCAAGATTGAGATACCATCCCTTTCAATATATAATATATTCGACAGCAGACTACATGCGTACGGGGAAGGTGATTACTACTTCGTAACCTTTACCTCCAACAGCATAAATATTATGCTTTTTGAAGGCTATTACCCGGTTTTCTACCGTTCTACCAGCCTGATGAAATCCCCCATACTCATAGAGGACGACATATTCGAGGAAATTATACAGGCCCTCCGGGTAAGCATATTATATAATGAAGAAAACAGAAGGGGGAAGGTGGTTAATCAGATATACTTCTTCGGCGATGCCCTTAAAAAGCAGGCGATGGAAGAAACACTGTTGAAAAAGCTGGGTGAAAACTATGTGTTTACCTGTCTTAATCTTAGAGATGAGATAGAATTCCTATGCGAACACAGAGATGTCAGGCATGTGATAGCGCCTGCAATCGGTATTCTATTTTAAATAAAGGAGCTTTAATATGAAGCTTAGCTTGAATTTTTCAACAAAAAGATACAAAAGCCCTCTTTTTAACAGATTAATGCTTGCTTTAGCAATAATCCTGATAATTCTGCCCTTTGCTGTAAATGCCTATTTTATTATCTATAATTCTGACAGGATAAGCAGATCGGAAGATACTTACAGGACCGGTCTGTTAGATAGCCGGGATTATGAACAGAAGGTCAGGCAGGCTGACCTTTATATTTCAGAAATGAACCTTCCAGGTTTGAGTCAGAAAACATACTTTTACTATCCCGCCATAGTGCTTGTAAATTTCAAGTGGCTCAGGCTTCTTTCGTCCCTTGAGCTAATAATTCCCGATGATGTAAGGATAAGGAAGATCTACCCGAATATAAGCCAGCAATCGGATTCCAGCAGGGTAAATGTTAGTTTTAACGGTATTTCCAAGGATTTTGAGTCAGTTCTTGTTTTCCTGAAAAAGCTTGAAGAATCGCCTTTATTTGATAAGGTATACCTTAAAAGTATAAAAAATAGAACAAGGGAGAGCATAGGTTATGAATATAGCTTTGATGTTTTGTATCTCCAGCCGGTTGAAT
>CAYSKJ010000239.1:0-2914 GCA_964431655.1 uncultured bacterium
GCTGAACCTTGCTCTAGCCGGCGCTCAAGATCCTTTTGATATCCACTATAAGATGGCAGAACATAACAGCGATTTCGGCAATCTTAAGAAGGCTGTGAAGAATTACAGAGCGATAATAGAGCATGATCCGGACCAGGAGAGGGCATATCTTCTTCTTGGAAATCTGTTTAAGGACAATAATATGTTCGAGGAGGCCAGCAGGATATATAAAAAGGCAAAAGAGCATTTCGGCAAGAAAAGCTACGACAACCTTATCGTTGGTGCTGAGCTCGATGCAGGCAAGGAGATAGTAGAGAATTCCGTTGAGAAAGATTACCTTCACCTTGAGAGGCTTGATGACAGCCTTCTAATCGCGTTCACAGAGCTTTTCAGCGGAAGAGAAGGCGTATACGCCAAGCAATGGGTCAGTCCCACCGGAGAGTCAGGCTACTCAAAGGAAGCTCAGCCTTTCACTCACCTTGCTGCCAGGAACCATATACTCGGCAACCATACAGCAGGTATCTATCAGCTGAGAATGGACAATACGGTAAGGTTCATTGCCTTTGATATAGACATAAAGAAGGTGTTTTTAAAAAATATAATCTCCAATGGGGATAAATTAAAGCAATATCAGAAAAGAGGGCTTAAGATAGCCAAGGGCATAGTGGACAGGCTTTCATCTTCCGAGATTCCCTCCTATCTTGAGGACAGCGGGTATAAAGGCTACCATGTATGGGTATTCCTGGCCTCACCAGTCCCTGCCAAAATAGCCAGGGAATTCTGCAAATCGATAGTTGCATCCATAAACACCGATGAGGCCTTCGGAATTGAGATCTTCCCCAAACAGAGCTATGTGAAAGAAAAGAATTACGGCAATCTTATTAAGATTCCTCTCGGGATTCACAGGAGAACCGGGAAAAGATGCCTATTTATGGATCCTCTTTCTGACAGCTATTATGATGACCAGCTTCTGTTTCTAACCAAGGTAAAGAAGGTCGATATTGAGATGCTCCAGACTGCAATTGCCGTACAGATCCCCTTTGCCGGACCTCCTGCAGACCAGGGCAATGATGATGTCCCCTGGGAGGATAATCCAAGTGAGCCGGCAGTTGAGATGCCTGAGCATGTGCCCGAGGTATTTGACCCGGAGAACGATATAGAATTTCAGTCCATTATTTCCAGGTGTTCAGTCATTGAAAAGCTCTATAACAATGCATTGACCTACAAAGAGCTTAATAATGAAGAACAGCTGGTAATCAGGCATACCCTGGGCCATCTTAAAAATGGCGCTCATATTGTGAACCATATACTTCATTCATGCATAAACTGCAATGATTCCTACCTGATGCAGTCAAATTTCTCAGGCAATCCCATGAGCTGTCCCAAGATAAGAAAAAAGATACCGGACATAACCAGCAAGGTCAACTGCTCATGTGCCTATGACTCATCCTCTGCCATATATCCCACGCCTCTTATGCATATCCGCCAGCAGGGCCAGTCAGGCATAGTCAGCCAGCTACAGCTGGAAAAAGCAATAAAAGATTATATGCAGACAAAAAAAGACCTGTCGGTTCTTGATAAACGCATGCAGAGACTCGAGGAGATATTTAATGAATATTTCGACAGCCAGGAGATCGAGGAGCTGTCCACATCCTTTGCAAAGCTCCAAAGGCTGAAGGATAAAGACTCAAAGACAAGATTTATTCTGGTATTGTAGATATGTCCGTAATGTATGTTACAGATCAGGGAGCTTCCCTTCACAAGAGTCAGAACAGGCTATATGTAAAGAAGAACGGCGAGGTTATCCAGTGGGTGCATCATTTCAACATAGAGCAGGTTGTAATATTCGGTAATATTAATATAACAACCTCTTGCATTGCCTTTCTTCTGGAGAAGGGTATAGACACAGTATTCCTTACAGTATACGGTAAATACAGAGGAAGGCTCCTTACCCAGTGGGGCAAGAATATTGAGCTGAGGAAACTGCAGTTCTCAAAACTATCGGACAATGCATTCAAGCTGGCTCAGTCCAGGATAATAATTAAGGCAAAAATTAAGAACGAGATGGCTGTGCTCCGTAAAAACAACTATATAATCAGGGATATTAAAATAACTGAGGTGATACGCAGGCTTAAATCAAGCCTTTCAAGGACAGAAAGGGCTGAAGACCTGGATGCACTTATGGGCTATGAGGGGGATGCCGCCAGGATATATTTCTCTGTATTTAATAAGCTTATAAGGCCTCCCGAGTTCCACATTGAGAAAAGGACCCGAAGGCCCCCTAAGGATCCTTTCAATGCGCTCTTAAGCTTTGGTTATGCTCTCCTGGCCAATGAAGTTCAGCAGGCAGTGAATATTACAGGTCTGGATCCCTACCTGGGATCCCTTCATTCAATGAAATATGGCCGGCCATCACTTGTCCTTGACCTTATGGAGGAATTCAGGCCCCTGATTATAGACAGGCTTGTAATAAAGCTGATCAATCAGAAAAGAATAAGGTTTTCCCATTTTTTTATATCAAAGGAGAACCTGGATGATTTTGATGCAGATGAAGAGACAGAATATGAAAGGGAGGATATGCCGGTAAGGCTGACCCATGAAGGAATTAAGACCTTCATCGTATCCCTAAAGAGCTATCTCTCTAAGGAGGAGTTCTATCCGTCAGAGGAGAAGAACCTGGCCTACCGCGACATTATACGAAGACAAACAAGGCTTTTTATAAAATGCCTGAAAGGAGAGGCTGACTATCAGCCATATGTATATGAATAATAAGCTCTACATAGTGGTCTGCTACGATATAATAGATGACAGAAAAAGGGCCAAAGTCGCTAAGGTGATGCAGAGCTACGGAGTACGGGTGCAGAAAAGCGTCTTTGACTGCCGTATAACCTACCACCAGTACATGAAGATGCGGCGCCAGCTCGAGAAAGTAATT
>CAYSKJ010000240.1:0-2834 GCA_964431655.1 uncultured bacterium
CATATTGCATTGTAGAAATAATCCTCCGGATAGGTTCCTTTCTGAAAGAAAGAGATATATCCTCCCTCAGGAACAGTGATCATTGGCGTTACAAGCCAGTTATCAAGCACATTATCCACCGATGAATACCTTACACGTGCACTTGCGGGTGTACTGTAGCTTGAAGAGGTCGTCCTGTCCCATTGGTACTGGCTATGGCCAAGCTGATATCCCGTCCAGCCTGCAGGCGGAAACTCTTCATCGGTAAAATCCTCAAATAAGACATTATCTTTATTTTCCCTGCTTGAAGCCCTCACAGGAACATAAGAGCTGTTCTGATGCAGAGAGGAGGGTTTTTCGCCCTCGGTTCTCAAATAAGGTTTTGCGCCATTGGCAGTAAAAGACACTGAAAAAGATATTACCAGGATTGAAATAGCCAGATACAACCTAATGTTTTTATTTAACAAAATATTATCCTCCTAATATTTGCCAGGGAATCTGTAAAACCATAAAAGCTTCCCTGGAAATAAACATCATGAATTTTACTATAATATATAAAATTTCTGACAGCAATGAAAAAGCCTATAATTCTTTTATCAGAGTTTCCAGATGGTTGCGGTATTAATCATAATTTGTCTGCTTTGCATGGCTTCTAATATCATATAATATAAGGCTTGTGCATTTCTGTTATGGTTATCAGCTGATTTACATATCTCCAACACCCTTTACCTCTATATTATTCTCATCATAATTCTGTCCCATGCCACGGATATCGTATTGATGAATCTTTTCTTTATTTCTGGAAAAGGACTATACCGATTATCTGGCTCAGTAATCCTGTATATTTTTTAATCCCAATAACCCCGGGCTTATCCGAATTTTTCTTGAAAATCATTATCAATCCCTCAGTATGTATAATACTTGCCATCACCGGCAGAAGGCTCTTAAAAAGATTGTGCAAATGCAGGGCAGGTTCTAAGTATTTTACTTATGGGTATTAATCCCGCTATGTATATCAGCTACATCATTAGAATAAAAGCCATTTCTTACTCTTACTCAATAGAGTTCCAAATAGAAACAGGTATCAGGCCCTTGCGATATAAGAAATACAAAAGCAATAAAGGCATTAAAAAATCTCTCCATGCTTAAATTGTCTGGCGACAAATATTCCAGGGAAATTTGCAGACAGGCAGTGATACAGCCATTATAGGGCTAAACTTTTCTTCTTTTCTTCAGTATTATGCAGGGATGAATAAATTAAAAAAAAATAGTGTAGATGGAATGACCGCATTAATAGCTCTTGAAATCTGCATCAGCTCCCACTGAAACACTCAGAAAGACCTGCATGAAAAAACATGGGATGCAGTCCGTTTGTCATAACTGCCCCGGCAGCTGAAAGGCTGTTATGATAAAAGCATAAAACCGTTATTCTCGCAGAATCCTCAGGCCTAATTGGTTATTAGTACCATATGATTTCCGATAGTATTATCTACTTTCTTCTTAACAGAAAGACTGGAATCTTCACAATGTTCTGCCTGTCGTATTCAAGTTCAGCAATAATTTCTGTCTCCTGTGGCTTATATTTATGTGAAGGACTTAGGGTCAGCTCGACTATGTGCCTTGGGCCAGGTACATCTTTTGCATAGTCAAAGGAGAGCTCTTTCATCTCTGAATAGACCCTCTTTATCCTAAAACTTTCACCCGTCTCACTGCTGAGGTAAAATGTACTGCTGAATCCTTGTTCCTGCTTCTCTTCTCTGCCTGAAGGATCATCAATATTAATGTTTACCGTTGATGGATATGCCGTTATATGAGGGCGGAGGTTTATCTTGAGCTTTAGTTCCTGTACTGTAAAACCCTCATCATTTGAATTGATACCAAATATGTAGTCAGCCCGATTATTGTTTGCAGTATCAAAATCATCACTTATCCTGCTCAAATCAATCTTGATATTTATTTTCCACAGAGAGACAATCCTGTCATAATTAAGATTATCGCGCAGTCTTTCGGGTCTGCCTCCCGGGCTTGACCGAAGAAGTTCTGCATAGCTATTCAGCTTCTTATACTCTATATCAAATTTGCCATTATTATCGTCGATGCTCAGTATTTTAAAATCCCTGTTTATGTATGAGATGACATAAAAAGTCTCAGTAACAGGTTTATCATCAATAAATAATCTTAGGAACCTTATTTCATCTGGATAAATAATATTATCATGGATTACATCTATGTCAACGTTTAGGGTAAGGCTCCTTGCAAAGGGCGAGTTGGTCTCAAGGATAAGACTCCGCCTTACTCTGCTGTCTTTTCTGCTGACATTTATTTTCAGTTCTGCTTTTCCCGACTGACCAGGCGGGATTACTCTGTCATAATGAGCGACAGAGCAGCCTCAGGTAGGGCGTGCTTTAAGTATCTCGAGGTTCTGGTCCCCGATGTTTTTGATCTCAAAGGTATGGATCAAAACAGGCTGGTACTTGAAATTCTCATACCTGATTGTGGCCTCATCCACATAAGGCCTCGGTTGTGCAAAAAAGCTCAAGGATATTAGAAAAATTACCGGCAGAAAAAGATATTTTTTCATGGCTTAACTCTCTGTTGCGGTTATGTCAAATATTTTCTGTATATTCTTTAATCTGAGTCCTTTGTTACCTTGGATTATATCATAAAATGCTGGTATATTGCCTATTTTATATTTTATTAGAAGATAGCCAATTGTAATATTATGGTCATCGAATATAAAAGGCATAAAAATTATTCTCCTGTTAGACTTACTGATAGTAACTCAATCTTCGCACATAAATAATAGAATTATTTTCGTCTATTTCCATG
This sequence comes from uncultured bacterium, assembly GCA_964431655.1. Classification (GTDB taxonomy): domain Bacteria; phylum CAYMEV01; class CAYMEV01; order CAYMEV01; family CAYMEV01; genus CAYMEV01. The sequence goes on from CAYSKJ010000240.1 coordinate 2,809, forward strand.
ATTGTGTCAATCCTAAAATGCATTAT
>CAYSKJ010000241.1:0-2731 GCA_964431655.1 uncultured bacterium
AAAAAGCGAAGCAAAAGGGACGGTTTTTTGCTTCTTCCTGAGCCAGCCGTTATTTCTTTATTCCATGAAGCAAAAGGGACGGTTCTTTTTGCTTCAACCCGAAAGCAAAAGGGAAGGTTTTTTGCTTCTTCCTGAGCCAGCCGTTATTTCTTTATTCCATACCAGGGTTCTGCATTAAAATCTGAGAAAAACAGGTCCTTATCCTCCTGTTTCTCTATGGAGTTACCGGCCTGTTCCGCAAGACCCATGTATTTCAGAGCTTCGTTTCTGTTTTTGGAAACAGCATAGGCTCTTGCCATTGCTTCATAAGCATAGGCGAGATCAAAATCCTTCAAATTGTTTTGCACGGTAATTTTAAGACATCTGTCAGCGTGGTAGAGAGCTGATTCAGGCATGTTCAGAACAGCATATACATGGGATATGAGCCATTGTCCCCTCTGCAGGTTTATATCTGTCCCTATCCTGCTCCAGTGATAAAGGGATGCATGAGCAGAGCTGATCATTGAGGCATTTTCGCCTTCAGTCCTGTCTTCCTTTTCCAGCAGGCTCCACACAAGGTTGTTCAATCCTGCGGCATACTTATTATTAAAATCCTTTTCCGTCTCCTGAGACACTGAATTCTCCTTTTCTTTCCGGTTATTCGTTTCTTCATTAGGCATGGCTGTGGAAGCAAAAGCGACAATGAGGACTATAGCGGCAACTGTAATTTTGCATCTCATAGCATTGCCATATATACAATATCTCTCTGGTTTATCAGTCAAGCAAAAAAACATTAATATAGAAGCCTTGATTTCAATAGAAAATTGACAGCCTGAAAGATATCCAATATAAATATTTTATACTCATAAGCAGGAGGCTGTTTGCAATGTTTTCTAAAAGAAATATTTTCATAATGTTTGTGCTGATATTTGTAATCCTTTCTCTGTCGAGCTGTATGCCTGGGCAGGATCGTCAGGCTGAAAAGGGAAAAGCAGGTTTTTTCTGGGGCATATGGCATGGCTGGATAGCACCTGTAAGCCTGATATTCGGGTTTTTCAATGATAATATCAGGATATACGAGACTAATAACACGGGCTGGTGGTATGACTTCGGTTATTATATAGCAGTCATCGGAGGTTTCGGCGGTATATCCCTGATAAGGCGCAAAGCAAAAAAGGACTAAGTGAAGCAAAAGGGACGGATCTTTTTGCTTCAAAAATTTTCTACCTGTTCAGCTTTTGCCTATTTTTTCAGAGATTTGTTTTTGCTGCAGAGCTGTTCCGTGTTTTTTATAAATTTTCATTAAATATTGCCCGTAGGAGGAAAATTTTTTATAATCTTTTTTCCTTTTATAGAGGTTAAATAATTGAATATAAGACCTATGGGTTTCATTATTTGGTATGCCGAGGGTTTTTTTCCTTATTTTAAGAGCCTTTTTAAGGTAATATTCAGCATTATCATATTCCTTAAGAGCAAAATAGCATTCACCGATATTGTTCATCGATGCTGCTGTAAATGGGCTGTACATACCGAATTTTTTTATATGTATATCCCCAGCCTTTTTAAAATACTGCAGGGCGGTCTTAAAATCGCTCATTCCTATGTAATATACCCCCATATTGATGTATGAGAACGCAGTATGGCTGTGGTCTTCACCAAGGAGTTCAAGTCTAATCCTCAGTGCTTTATCCATATATTTTTTCGATATATATTTTTTGTTCATCGAGCTGAATATTATGCTTAAATTGTCCCAGATAAAGGCTGTATTGTGATCTTTTATTCTGAGAGATTCATTTATTTTTTTTGTTATATTTAAGTAATTGAGGGCATTTTCAAAATCAGATTTTCTTAAGTAGGTAACTCCTATGTTATGGTAGGATTTCATTGTATCCACATGGTTGGGGCCGAATAAAATGAGGCGCATTTCCAGTGACTTCCTAAAATATATCATTGCATTTTCAAACTTCCCATAATTGAGGTAGGTCATCCCGATATTATTGCAACACTGTGCTATCAGTTCATCATTGCACTTTCCTGGGTTTAATGAAAGCTGATCAATGGCTAATTTTAAATAATACAGTGAATTTTCAAAAGCTCCCTTCCTCTGAAACACTATTCCCTTGTAATTGTTTATCATAGCAATATTAATTTTAAGAGAGCCTTTTTGTTTCTCAAGCAGAAATAAGGCCTTATCGAGCATCCTGAGAGAGTCGGAAAATTCCCCCTCTTCCACTAGAATCAATGCTATTTGTGTGCTGATTTCAGAGATTTTAATTTCATCCGTCATATCAATGGCTAATTCAAGTGCCCTGTAATAATGCCCCAGGATATGGATATTGCTGATATATCTGGATTCACCCAGTTTCCCTGCCTTCATGAGGTAATAAATTGCTTTTTCTTTTTTATCTGATGCAGAATAGTGGTATGCAAGCTCTTCCGCATAGCTGTCCGGACGGGTTTTAAATATTTCTTCAAACCTTTCAGCTATAATTGAATGCAGTTTCTTTATATTGCTTATTCCAGCCTCTGCAATATCCTGAATTATGTCATGGAAAAAATAATACCGCAGATCTTGTTCAACCCTTTCGGATTTTAAAATCTCTATTTTTTCCAGCTCAATTATTATATTTTTTATTCTCCTGGGGGGAATTTTATTAAAAAGCTGCTGTATTTCCTTTAAGGACAGCCCTATCCTAATCAGAGACATTGTCTCTATTATATTTTTATATTCAACTCTGGCTAAAAGCGGTTT
>CAYSKJ010000242.1:0-2702 GCA_964431655.1 uncultured bacterium
AGATTATCCTTGGTTTTGGCATACTTCTTAAGTATTTGAAGCTTTGACATACAATCACCTCGCTTATTATTAATTTAATTTAATTTTATTTGCCACTAATATCTCTGTACAGCACCGAATTTACACACCATAAAGCATTTTCCGCATTTGATGCATTTTTCCATGTCTATTATGTGGACCTGCTTGACAGCACCGGTAATGGCATTAACCGGGCAGTTCTTGGCGCAGGTAGTACACCCTATGCATTTATCCGCATCTATCTGATAGGTAATAAGGTCAAGGCAGGATAGCGTAGGGCATCTTTTCTCCTCTATATGGGTAATATACTCCTCTCTGAAATAATGCAGAGTAGACAATACAGGGTTAGGAGCTGTCTGGCCCAGTCCGCATAATGAAGCTCCCTGTATGGTTTTTGCCATTTCCTCAAGTTTATCCAGATCAGAAAGCTCGCCTTTGCCTGATGTGATTTTTATGAGTATATTGTACATCTGCCTGAGTCCTATCCTGCAGGGAGCGCATTGCCCGCAGCTCTCCTCTGATGTATATTCCAAAAAGAACTTGGCCAGGTTTACCATGCAGGTATCTTCATCCAGCACTATCATACCGCCTGAGCCCATTATGCTTCCAAGCTTCTGCAGTGACTCAAAGCTTGCCGGAGTATCGAGGTATTCTGCAGGTATGCACCCTCCGGAGGGTCCGCCTGTCTGTACGGCTTTTATCTTCTTGCCATCAAGCACTCCCCCTCCTATGTCTTCGACTATTTCCCTGAGGGTTATGCCCATGGGAACCTCTACAAGCCCGGTATTGTTGACTTTTCCTGAAAGAGCAAATACCTTGGTCCCGGGGCTTTTTTCCGTTCCGAAGGATTTGAACCATTCCGGTCCGTTGATTATAATATGCCTTATATTCCCGAAGGTTTCAACATTGTTTATTGATGTAGGGCATCCATACAGGCCTTTTGATGCAGGATATGGAGGCTTTGATGTAGGCATTCCCCTCTTTCCCTCAATGGATGCAATCAATGCTGTTTCCTCTCCGCATACAAAAGCTCCGGCGCCCATTCTTAATTCTATGTCGAAATCAAATCCGCTTTCAAATATGTTTCTGCCCAGAAATCCATGCTCCCTGGCCTGCTGTATTGCCTTTTCAAGCCTCTTTACAGCCAGGGGATATTCTGCCCTTACATAAGTATAGCCTCTGTCTGCTCCAACGGCATAACCTGCAATAGCCATTCCTTCTATTACCGAATGGGGGTCACCTTCCAGAAGAGCCCTGTCCATGAAAGCACCGGGATCTCCCTCATCAGCATTACAAATGATGTATTTCTGTTCTCCGGGTGATTTTCTTGTGATCTTCCACTTAAGGCCGGTAGAGAAACCTCCTCCCCCCCTTCCTCTAAGCCCTGATTCGATAATGCTTTCTATTGCTTCATCCGGTGACATTGCTGTCAGGGCTGTTCCAAGGGCTTCATAACCCCTTTCGCTGATGTATTCAATTATATTTTCAGGATCTATCCTTCCGCAGTTGCTAAGTACAACCTTTTTCTGTTTTTCAAAGAAGGGCACAAGCTTCTTATCCTCGACTATTTTTCTTGCTTCCGGGGTTTCCCACAGCAGTCTTTTTAAGGGCCTGCCCTTGAGAAAATGCTCTTCCACGAGCTCAGGAATATCCGATTCAGATACCCTGATATAAAATATGCCGTCGGGATAAACCACCATCACCGGTCCCAGTTCGCAAGGTCCCATGCAGCCGGTCTCAACAATGTTTATTTCATCGGATAGCCCTCTTTTCTCTATTTCATCGATAAGCCTGCTTTTTATTTCATGGCTATGGGAAGCTATACAAGCTGCGCCACCACAGACAAGTACATCTAATCTCTTCCTCATAAATTGCTTCCTTTATTGATTTATTTCTAATACATGGCTTGAAACAGGATTTCCGTTGACAATGTGCTCTGCTATGATTTTTTTTGCTATTTCCATTGTTACCTTTCCATATACTATCTTCGGCTTATTCTTTTCGCATACTGTCACAACGGGTTCATGGGAGCTCAAGCCTCTTTCGCCGGCCTGAGTGACGATTACATCAACCAGGCCCCGCTTGTCGATCTCCTCCAGGAAAGCATTGAGGGTTTCGCGGGCTCCCGCTGCAATTCCGCTGGTGCCCATTCCGACTATTATTCTTATCCTTGCATCCCCTTCTCTCAGTATAAGGTCTTTTTGATGCTTTTCCCTGATCTTTTTCAAATCTTCCAGTTTCATTGTATCCTCCTTACCAATTTATTAAAATTTTTACCTGGTTCCAGTTTTCTGGAAATCTTTTATTGTTTTAACAGCCGATGAGGGAGTAAGTTTTCCATACACCTCCTCATCAATCATGATAGCAGGCGCAAGGCCGCATGCTCCGAAGCATCTGGCAGTGGAAAGGGTATAGAAACCGTCTTCGGTTGTCCCGCCTGCTTTTATTTTAAGGAAGCTTGAAAGCTCATTGAGTACAGCTTCAGCCCCCCTTACATGGCAGGCAGTGCCAAGGCAAACATTTATAATGTGTTTTCCCACTGGTTCAGTCCTGAAAAAATTATAAAATGTGACCACGCCGAATACTTCGGAAGGGGCAATTTCCAGTTCCCCGGCAACGAAAGCCTGAACTTCCTTTGGAAGATATCCGAAAATTCCCTGGGCTTTATGGAGGACCTGGATCAA
>CAYSKJ010000243.1:0-2670 GCA_964431655.1 uncultured bacterium
CAATGGATAGAGCAACTGACTACGGATCAGTAGGTTGTAGGTTCGACTCCTGCTGGGCGTATTGACAGATATTTGCCCATGAAGGAAAACCTCATATATAATCTGATGCAAAAAGCCTATGAAGAAGCCCTCATTGCATACAGAGAAGATGAAATCCCGGTAGCATCACTGATCTATCATAACGGGTCCATACTTGCAAAAAGCCACAACAGGACAAGACAGCTTGGTGACCCCCTTATGCACTCTGAATCCATGGTAATAAGCCTGGTCCTTCATAATTACCCTCAATCCGTATTAAGGGAATCCGTGCTTATAACAACCCTGGAACCCTGCATCATGTGTACAGGCCAGATAATACTAGCCAAGATAAAGGAGGTTCACTTTGGAGCCATGGCTCCCAAGACCGGAGCAGTAGTCTCCCTTTATAATCTGCTTGATGACAGGAGGCTGAATCACCGGCCTGTATACTCCCATGGCTGGATGGAAAAGGAGATTGGAGGACTTTTGAGCCTGTTTTTCCAGAAAAAACGTGAAATCATGAAAACTTGCCATTCCGGCAGTAAATTAAGTGAATATGGACATTCTTTTTGAAATCGCCAGCAGATACCAGGGACTTGTCCCGGAGGATAATCCCCTCAGAAAATCAGTAATTCTCGCAAAAGAAAATATTCCCGGAATCTATAGAAATACCCTGGAAAGAATACTGGACAGGCTGGACAGCAGCCAGCCCTTCAGCCAAATTATAAGAGACGAGCACCTTTTATCGGACCCTGCATTCCTTTCCTTATTTTACGCCTCTGAAAGCAGGAACATACTGGACAGGGCTTTAATTTCCTATTATAACTGGGTGCTGTGGAAGGATTTTCTGGCAGAAAGACTGCGTTCCTCCATGCTGTCAATGCTCAAACTTGCAGGCTTGTTCATACTGTTTTTATATCTGTTCTTTTTACTTGTATTTCCCGTTGTCCATACCTTTTTTGACAGTCTAAACATTGATTATGGACACGGTTTTAGGATTCTGCACAGCATCCGCCTTCTGCTTGCATACCCCTCTGTAATAATCATAATTTTATCATTGTTTTCTGCCGCTGTAATCCTGACAGCACGTTATACCGGCGGAAAATCCCGATTTCTAAAAAGTACGGCAGACCTCAAAGCCCTGAGCATGCTGTATGATGTAACCGGTGAAAACAATGCCGGGGATATTTTTGAAAAGTATCTTACTGTCCCTGAAGATCAAATAAAAGCAATAACCTCACGGCCCTGCCTGTTTTATGATAAAACACGCACTGAATCCCTGCTGGAAAAAAGGCTGGAAAAATTTGACCGGAATGTCAGAAAATACTCAATTATATCAAATATCCTCCTCTTCATACTGATCTGTACGGTTTTCATCCTGCTGGCCTGCATTATTGGCAATCCGATACTTCGGGTATTCAACCGCTCCTTAAGCATGATATAGCAGGTAATTTTCCCTTTTTATAAAGATTTCGTTTTTTAATATACCAGTAGGAGACTACAAAAGCCTCAACGAGGATGGATATGCTTATGGCATACCAGAGCCATGTCAGGCTCATACCCAGCATTACTATAAACAAGAATGCAATGGGAAGCTTTACAAGGTAATTTGCAATGAGGGATGCTGCCATGGAGGGTTTGGTATATCCTATTCCGATGAAATATCCCCCAAAAACTGTGGTGAATGCGCAGAAAATAACTCCCACATATACTATCCTTAAATAATCAGACCCGATGGATATCACCAGGGGATCCCCGGTAAAAAGCCATAAAAGGGCTGAGGGAAATATTAGAAATAAAAGGCCGAAAGCCAGGACATTTAAAAGCGCGACTTTCAGCGACTCCTTGACAACCCGGCTTACATCACCCTGCCTGCCTGCGCCTGTGCTCTGGCCCACAAGCACACTGCATGCAACCTGGAGGCCGTTAAGTATAATGAACATCAGTCCCAGAAGCCTGCCTCCGTTGCCAAAGGCTGCGACAGCATGGATGGAATGCATGGATGCAATTTTATACATAATCATGCCTGTAAAGGGCCTGGTTATATTGCTGACTGTCGAAAACACACCGATATTGAGTATGCTTTTGAGATTGCTCCACTGAAATTTCATATATCCGAGAAAAACCCTTGTCCGCATAAGCCCGAAGGAGTAAAGATACCTGAAATATAGCACAATACTGGCAAAAACTATGGCAATGACCGTTGCCAGTGCCGCACCGAAAACCCCCATGGCTGGTATAAAGAAAAACCCGAACATCAATGCAGGTGTGAGTATTATATTAATAATATTGGAAATAATCAGTATCTTCATGGGGGTATAGGAATCCCCCAGGCCGTGTATCATGGATCGGAAGGTCTCGTTAAGGAAGGCAAAGACAATACCCAGAAGGCGTATCACCAGGTATTCCTTTGCATATTGGGTAACAACAGGAGTCAGGCTGAAAAGACCCAGGACAATGTCAAGGCTGAGAAGGCTGAAAGCTGTTATGGCAATGCTTATCAGAACGGTATAAAAGACCGACTGGGCTGAAAGCATTTTCAGCTTCCTAAAATCACCGCTTCCCACATACCTTGATATTATTGAGAGAGAACCGATGGATATCAGGCTTGAAAATACGAATAAAACGCCGAAAATGGAGTCGCTCACAATT
>CAYSKJ010000244.1:0-2489 GCA_964431655.1 uncultured bacterium
ATAACAGGGCAGAGTTTTTGAGAAAAGCCCTCCTATCCGTAATAAAACAGACCCTTCATGACAGGGAGATTATTATTGTCGATGACGGGTCTACCGATAATACCCGGGATAATATTGGCGACCTGCTGGACAGATATCCTTTTATCACCTATATCTTCTCGTCCGCAAACATGGGGGTTTCCTGGGCAAGAAACAAAGGGATGGAGTCCGCCTCAGGCAGGTATATAGCATTCCTTGATTCTGATGACAGCTGGAGAAAAAGAAAACTTGAGATCCAGATCTCCAGGATGCAGGAATCCCGGTACAAAATCAGCTATACCAATGAAAGATGGATAATGAGCGGGGATTTCAAGAACCAGGGAAAGCTCCACAGGAAATTTACCGGTGATATCTTCCCCCATGCCATAAAGCTTTGCATGGTAAGCCCTTCCTCTGTCGTTTTTGAAAAGGGCGTATTTGAAAAGACCGGGGGTTTTGACTTATCTCTTCCGGTGGCTGAAGATTATGATATGTTTATCAGAGCATCGATTTACTATGATTTCCTCTATGTAGACAATCCACTGGTTATTAAAAATGGAGGTCACGGGGACCAGCTCTCCAGATCCCGCGGACTGATGGATGTATACCGAATCATATCCCTGGAAAATATCTGCAGAACCTTGAGCAAAGACCTTTCTGTGAGAAGAATGGCTATGCTTAAACAGGAGATAGCAAAGAAAGCCGCCATCGTATCAAACGGGGCATACAAAAGAGGCAGAAATAACCTTGGGCTTCTTTATCTTCTGAAATCTGTTAAATACAGCATAAAAATATAGAAGTTCCTGCAGGCAGATAAAATCAATGCTCTTATAACCGGAATGATTCTTATTTTTACTTTATTATATATTTTTAAGGATTTACACCGAATTCTATAGTATAATAAAACTTATAGCTGATACAGTAGCTGAATAGATTTAAAGTGTCAGGAGAGATAAAATGAAGGGAATATTTCTGTTTTTATTTTTTTTAGGTGCACTTATTATTGCAATAGTTCTTTCCTATAATTCCTGCGGGTCCAGGAATGAGCAGGGTGCAGGGCTGATAAGCATCCTGGAGAAGGCTGAAATGATGGCGGATAATGCCAAGATCAGGAAGATTGAATCTGCCGGCGCCATTTATACCATAGAGACAGGCAGGAGGCCCGGGAGTGTGGACGACCTTGTTGAGGGAGGATATCTCGAGCCCTCGGATATTATAGACCATTACGGAAATAAGCTTTCCCTGCCTTCCCAGTCCCTTGAGCCTGGGCAATCGGAATCCGGCTCAAATGTGGTTAAAAGGTGCGGTAAATGCGGAAATACCGTTTCTGCAAGTTCAAAACCGGGGGATACCTGCCCCTATTGCGGAGTAGTATGGGGATATGAGAAACAGGAGTTTTAGCAAAGAAAGCAGGCCTGAATCAAGGATTGTAAAAACCTCAGAGATTATCTGCGACCCGGTTTTCTACCCCGGGTATTTTTGTGATGTTTCCCCTGCAGAGCTGGATTTCTCAAGCCTTGGATTTGTGCATAATCTCATTGTCCTGGAGTCGGAGAAAAAGATTTGCCTTGTCTCGGGTGGCAAAAGACTTTCGGTCATGCTGGACAATTCAGTTGAGAAATGCTGTGTCAGCATGTATAAAGACCTTGATAAAGAGGATATTATAACCATATTTCTGCATGAAAACCGCCACCGTTTTATTAATTGCGTGGAATCTGCAAATATTGCCAGTTACTGTGGCAGGGCTAATATGCAGCCAGGCAGGTATATTAAAAGCAGGATGAAACCAGAAGCCATTTTTGAATTGTCTGATATAATAAGCAATCTCTGCAGAGAGCACAGGGATTTTCTTGCGGCAAACCCGATTCCTTTCAATGATATGGAGATGCTTATATATTTTCCTTCAGATGTCCGGGTAAGTACCCTGGGAGTTTTGGGCAATTATAAGATAAACGGCCATAAGATGAAGGCTATTCTGGATAATCTCTACCGGGCAGGCCTTAAATCTTCTTACAGAGGTATCCTATCAAGTATTGAAGGCATGGGCAGCACAGAGGAAATAATCCGGTACCTTTATTCATTGAACAATCCATTTCTGGAAAAAAAGAGGAAATGCCTGGAAGAGTGCAGGGATGCTGTCAAAAAGCGTTATAAAATGGAAATTGAATATGATGATAATTTTGAGGACCCTAAATTCAGTATAAGCCTTGCATTCGGGAATACGGACGGGCTTTCGGATTTAAGGGATGATGAATGCTTCAAAAGGTTTATTTCCAGCTATATAGAGTTCAGAGATGATTAAAGCATATATAAAGAAAGGTACCGGGAATTCTCCCGTATTGCAGAGGATAATGCAAGGTGTTCCTGATTTTGAGTATATTGATGATAAATCGCAAATTACCGGTATAAAGGATAACAGTAGAATATTGTATGTTGAGGACGGGGACGGGGAGCTTATTGAAAAATGCCCG
>CAYSKJ010000245.1:0-2459 GCA_964431655.1 uncultured bacterium
ATAATCCTCGCCATCCACTCCGGCCTGGCTGGTAAGATCTGATTCAGGAGTAGGCAGTGTAAGCCTGTTATCGGGGTATATCCAGTGGGGATCCTTTATATAGGGATTGAGTTTCCATATCTGGGGCCAGAGGAGAGGATCTCCCAGGTGGGTTTCAGCAATATCCCAAAGGGTATCGCCTTTCTTTATGATATAATCGCCTTCCCCTTCAATGACTCTGGCGCCAAATACACTGAAAGAGACAGCTAAAACAGCAAAAAGGGCAATAACCATCATGATGGGTACTCTGTTTTTTTTGGTCATAAATACTTCTCCTATTCCTTAATTTTTAAATCTATTACTTAAAAAATGTTCCTTCATTGTGGCAAAGATAGAGCTGTATTGATGTAAAACAAAATTCCTTTTAATGCTGTATCCCGAAATCACAATCATAACCCTCATATGCAGTAAAGGAAAATACTGCTTACAAATCAAATTTTTATTATATTTCTGGTTACATTTTACTATTTGTGAAACTGTATGTCAAGAGAAAATAATGAAAATATCAAAAAATAAAGCACTTTCATCAATCGTTTTGAGATGGCTGTACCTTTTTGAAACAGTTAAAAATCACGGTTAAACCCTGTTAACTGTTCTCTTCCCTGTAAATCAGGGCTGTGCAGTAGGCTTTTATGCCTTCCGCACGACCGGTAAAACCCATTCTTTCCTCGGTAGTAGCCTTGATATTTAAATCAATTTTCGAAATATTCAAGAGATCGCAAAGCACCATCTTCATTGAAGGTATATGGGATGAGAGCTTAGGGTCCTGGCACACCACGGTAGAGTCTATATTTGATATTCTGTACCCATGGCTTGTTATAATGCCATTAACCCTTTTTAGCAGGATGGTACTGCTTATGCCCTTGAAAGTACTGTCAGTATCGGGAAAATGCTGGCCAATATCTCCCATGGCACATGCCCCCAGTAATGCATCACAGATTGCATGAATGAGCACATCGGCATCTGAATGGCCTTCCAGTCCATACTCAAAAGGGATCTCCACACCGCCGAGGATAAGAGGCCTTCCCTCGGCAAACCGGTGAACATCATAGCCAAATCCTATTCTCATCATTTCATGTAATAACCGTCCTCATAGAATAATTTATGCAGCATTTTGAAATCTTCTATCTGATCTTGACTTGTAAGCTTTATATTAAGAATATCTCCCCGTGCCAGAGCTGTTTTGTACCCATAAGCAAAAAGAAGGCCTGATTCATCGGTAAATACCCTGTTTTCAGAAAAAGCCACCTGCATAAGTTCTGTAAGCAGATTTTTATCAAAAATCTGCGGTGTCTGCACAAGTCTCAGGCTGTTCCTGTCCATATAATTTATTATCTCCCCGTTCTGGACAGAGACTGAAGTATCATAAACTTCAAGAACCGGCATGATTCCCCTGTTGTCACCCAGAGCACCGTACAGCCGCTCAATCATGGAATGTTTGAAAAATGGCCTTACTGCATCGTGTATAAGAACATATCTCTGGGGAAAGCTTTTTGAAAACTCAAGGCCGTTTAGGACGCTTTTTGTTCTTGTTTCACCTCCCCGGGTAAAGTGAACATGCCCTATACTCGTTAAACCCTTCAGGATCTGGGGGGAATCCTTTATATCCTCCCCCGGGAGGACAATGACCACATCGGATATAAGCCTGTGCTCCAGCATAGACTGGATTGTATAGGACAGAAGGGGCCTGCCCCTGATCTTAAAATATTGTTTCTTATAATCACCGGAAAACCGGATACCCCTACCTCCGGCAGCAATGACGGCAATAATGGGTTTCAATTGAGACTGCTGTTATCCTTGAAATGGCTTGTAAGCCTTGTGGCAATTTCGTCCTTGTCAATATCCTTGTTCGCTGAATAACTGAGTTCCTCAACAATGAGGTCCAGGGTTTTTTCCATAAGGCCCTTTTCTCTAGGAGTTAATCCCGTATTATTTTGTATGATGAGCAGGTTCCTGAGAACCTCTACTGATTTGTAGATATCTCCTGTCTTGAGCTTGTCATAATAGTTCTTGTATCTAATATTCTTCTTGCGGGTAAGTATATGGCCGTTCTCCTTCAATATCCCGTAAAGGTTATCAAGTTCATCGCTGGATATCAAAGGCCTGATTTTGTTCTCTTCAGTCTTGTCAACAGGTATAAACAGGGTTATCTGGCTCTTAAAGATCTTGATCCTGAAAAATTTAACCACATTATCTCCGATTTCCTTGTCAACAATCTGTATAACTTCCCCGACTCCCTGCAGAGGATAGAAAATCTTATCTCCAACCTCAAACATTTGCATTCCTCCTTTATATCAATTAAGGCGTAAAACGCCGTTACCTAATTATAACATATTGTGCAAATCAGACAAGTAATATTTTCATGATGTCAAAACAAAATAGAAATGTCCCTTTTTTACCAAATTAGAAATGTCCCCTTT
>CAYSKJ010000246.1:0-2437 GCA_964431655.1 uncultured bacterium
GAAGGAAAGATGGAAGGACAAGCTCACACGCCTTATGGATTACTTTGAAAAGGACAGCCAGCTTCGGGATATACTTCTGACCGGTGGTGATGCCCTTATGAATTCCCGGGACTCCCTAAGCCAGATTTTTGACTCAATCCTGGGAATGGCCTCAAGAAAAATCCAGGCCAACAGGAATCGAAAAAACGGCGAAAAGTACGCTGAGATAGTCAGGATACGCCTTGGCACAAGACTGCCCATATACCTGCCCCAGAGTATAACCGATGACCTTGTGGAGCTTTTAAGGGATTTCAGGGAAAGAGCCTCAGCCCTGGGTATAAGGAAGTTCGTAATACAGACCCATTTTCAGTCTCTCCTGGAGATAACCCCTGAATCCAGGCTGGCACTGGAAAAGCTGATATCTGCAGGCTGGATAATAACCAACCAGCATGTATTTACAACCGCTGCGGCGCGCAGGGGGCATACGAACAGGCTGAGGCAGGTACTTAATGATATGGGGGTCTTAAGCTATTATAATTTCAGCGTTAAGGGGTATATGGAGAACTATAACAACTTTGCCACCAATGAAAGGGCTGTGCAGGAACAGCTTGAAGAAAAAAGAATCGGCAGGATACCCGGCGAGCATATGGATAAGCTTGCTGACCTTGTCCTGTGTCCGGAGAACATGGCTGATAACCTGAAAAAACTCAGGCAGGAACTGGAGATACCCTTTTTAAGCACTGACAAGACCGTCCTCAACCTTCCGGGAGTTGGTAAAAGCCTTACCTACAGGACCATAGGCATAACCAGGTACGGCAGGAGGGTTTTGAGGTTTTCCCATGATAATACCAGGCGCCACAGCCCGATAATCAATAAAATGCCTGACATTATAATTGTTGAAAGCAAGAGCATCGGTGAGTTTTTAAGGCAGTTGGAGACATACGGCGAAGACCTTGCCGATTATGAAAGCCTCTGGGGATACACCCTGGCCGAAACAGAAACCAGGTCTTTTATTTTTGAATACCCCGAATATGACTTTGAGATAACCGGGGAATTCACCAGCCTGCAAATTGATTAGTCCACGGGGGAGGTCTCTTTTATTATCCCGCGCAGGAGTCTTTTAAGAATATCCGACCCTGTAAGCACCCTTTTTTCATGGCTCCACAGTATAATTATGTCCTTGTCAAGTATATCACTTAATCTATTGCAGGGAGCCTGGCTTAAGCGCGGGATAATATCTCCCAGGGCTGTTTCATGGTCTTTTATCACTACAGGTTTGAAACAGTAGCTTTTTGGGTTGAAACGCTGTATATCAAACAAAGCCCCCCGGATGAATTTATCAGAGTTCAGGACTAACCTGGGTTCATGGCTCTTATCGGTCAGGATTATCCATTTTTTGCCGCTGGATTCTATCTTCCGGATAAAGCAGTCCTGGGGCGAGGGGCATATCTCAGGGAAGAGGGGAAAGCCGTTTTTGAACTCCATTTCCAGCACGCTGGAAGGGTCAATGACCTTCCCGGCAGCTGAAATGGGAAGGTCATCTATTGCCAGGAAGTTCACAGCTCCCTTTCCTTCCACCCTTTGTATATCCGAAGCTCCTGAATCCATATGCAGGGTGATAAGCCCGCTTAAGTCTTCTTCCCGGTAGTATAATATCCCTTCCCTTCCCAGTATCTTATCCAGGATTATGGCTGTTGGTCTGGCCAGGGGATAAAACAGTATCTGGTAAAAAGCTATCAGGGGCGATAATATATAAGCAGTCTTTAAGGCATGCCTTGAAAAATAGGCCTGGGGGATAATCTCGCCTATAATGGTAATAATGACCGTTGAAAAAAGAAACGCAGAAAAGCCTGCCAGGACAGAGCCTGAAAGAAGTGCCAGGAGAACATTTACTGCAACATTTCCCCAGAGTATGGTAACGAGCAGAAAATTGGAGTCATTGCGCAATTTAAGGACTCTGGGGGCATATTTATTTCCCTTTGCGCAGTGAAGCTCCAGGCGAAGTTTGCTGATGCTGAAAAAAGCGAGATTGAGCCCTGAGAAGATGGCAGACTGGGTAAGACATACCAGAATACCTGCCCAGGTTAAAAAAAGCATGTCTGCTTCCTTTCCTACTTATCCTTACTCAAAAAAAACTCAACAAGCGACCGCAGACGCAATATGCCTTCCTTTATGACAGGATTGTCCAGGGTCCCGAAGGACAGCCGAAGGGAGTTTCTGAGGCTTTTCCCGGTTGAGAAGCTGCTGCCCGGCACTCCGATGACCTTGAATCTATCTGTATTGTCAAAGAGCATACGGCTGACATCCATGTCTTTTTTGAAGGTGAGCCATATAAAGAGCCCTGAATCAGGCCTGCTGAAGGTGGCATAGTTTCCCAGGTGCTCATCCAGCAGGGAAGCGGTATATTCCATCTTGTCCTTATAGTATCCTGAGACCTTTTTAATATGGGTTAGAAAAC
>CAYSKJ010000247.1:0-2378 GCA_964431655.1 uncultured bacterium
ACTTTTGACACTATATATTCTATGTCTTCCCCTGTAATTACCGGTTCATGGTCAAAGCTTCTCGTGCCAGACAGTATATCATTATAAAACCGGTTAAGCCTCTTAATTTTATCTGACCATTTTGAGGCATTTTCATAATCATTATTTGACAATGCCTGTTCCATATTTCTGCTGTAATGGTCCAGCAATGATTCATAACCCTGCTTTGTATCGGGAAATTCTGAATAATGAAGCCTGACCCGCGAACATGCTTCATCCAGTATATCAATCGCCTTGTCGGGAAGATTCCTG
The DNA here is from genome assembly GCA_964431655.1 of uncultured bacterium. Lineage (GTDB taxonomy): Bacteria > CAYMEV01 > CAYMEV01 > CAYMEV01 > CAYMEV01 > CAYMEV01. Next base: position 292 of record CAYSKJ010000247.1, read on the forward strand.
TACATTACATATCTGTCTGAAAGCTCTACTGCTTTTTCAATCGCCTCTTCATCTATTTTTACCCTGTGAAATTCTTCATACTTTGATTTAAGTCCTTTAAGGATATCAACAGTAAGCGCCTTGGAAGGAGGATTTATCCTTATCTCCTGGAATCTTCGGTCCAGGGTACCGTCCTTTTCGATATATCGTCTGTATTCTTCGGTAGTTGTTGAACCTATACACTGAAACTCTCCCCTGGCCAGGGCCGGTTTTAACAGTGAGCTGGCATCAAGGCTTCCTTCAGCGGCACCGGCTCCAATGATGGAATGAATCTCATCAATAAATATTATTATTTTTTCACATCTTCTAACCTCTTTGATAAGCTTCTTCATCCTGTCCTCGAACTGCCCCCTGTATTTTGTACCCGCGACAAGAGAACCTATGTCAAGGCTGAAAATCCTGTAATCTTTGAGTATCTCGGGGACTTTCCTGCTGGCAATTCTCTGGGCAAGTCCCTCCACTATGGCAGTTTTGCCTACCCCTGGTTCTCCCACAAGAATAGGATTGTTTTTATTCCTTCTGCATAGGACCTGTATAATCCTGTCAAGTTCGTCTTCCCGCCCTATTAGCGGATCCAGTCTCTCTTCAAGAGCCATATTGTTTAAATCAACTCCATACTCTTCCAGAAACTGGGGGGGGGAGGATTTCTGGGATTCAGTGTCATAGGATGCCTGGCCACCCAGTTCGTCCTTCAGGGTATAGTAGTTCAGGCCATAGCTGATAAGGAGCCTGTTAAGGGATTCATCTCCCTCAAGAAGAAGGGCCAGCAGTATATGCTCGCTTCCTACATGCTTGCTGTGGTTTCTGTATGCCTCGGTTGAAGCCTTTTTCAGCACTTTCCTTACAACCTCGGAAAATGAAATTTTATTGGTGAAATAATCTATTTCCCTGTTTCTTATCCTGTCGGAGATAGAATCATACAGCTCTTCAGTATCCTTTATATGCTTTGAAAGAACTCTATAGGCCGTGCATGATTTTAAATGCAATATCGCAAGGAAAAGATGCTCCAGGTAAATGGATACATTATGCAGCTTGGCGGCTTCCTGCCTGGAAATCTGTATGAGTTTTCTGGCCTCTTCTGAATAATTTTCAAACATATTGCTACTGCACCCTTTTCAAGTGTTGCTTTTCCAAGCTATACACTACATCCATTTTTTTTGCAAGATGAATATTATGTGTAACAAGTATCAGAGACAGATCATGGTCTTTATTAAGCTCTGACAGAATATTAATCACAATTTCAGAATTCCTTTCATCCAGGTTGCCCGTCGGTTCATCGGCAAGAAGAAGCATTGGCCTGTTAACTATGGCCCTTGCAATGGCGACTCTCTGCCTCTCGCCCCCCGATAGCTGGGAAGGTTTATGATCTCTTCTGTTTTCCAGCTCAAAATCCTTCAGCAAATTCATTGCCCTTTCTTCTGCTTCCTTCATCCTTACTTTTGCAATCAAAGCAGGAATAATAACATTCTCCAGGGCTGTGAACTCCTGGAGAAGATACATTGCCTGAAACACAAAACCGATATTTTTGTTCCTGAAAGAAGCAATATTTTCATCATTGAAGGATAGAACATCCCTCTGGGCAAAATGATAGGTGCCTGAATCCGGTCTGTCTATGGTACCAATGATATTGAGAAGGGTGCTTTTGCCGATCCCGGATGATCCTGTTACAGCTATGCTGGTTCCTCTGGGGAGCTCAAAACTTAAGTCATTGAGCACCTCAATTTTGGAATTGCCTACTTCATAACTTTTGGATATGTTCTTCAGATTTAAAAGAATGTTATTTACCATAATATAATGCCTTGATTATAGTCAGATTGGAAATATTTTTGGTGGGAATATATGTTGATATGACATTTATTGCAAGAGATAATGTTATTATGGCAAACAGGCTCAAAATATCAACTTTGAAGGGGATATAGTCAATATACAGCCCCTGAGAGGCTGCATTAATAAGCCTGTACCTGTCAAAGAGAATGCTGAGAACCGTACCACAGACAGCTCCGGCAAGGGTTGAAAAAATTCCGATAAATAAGCCCTGCATTGCAAAT
>CAYSKJ010000248.1:0-2370 GCA_964431655.1 uncultured bacterium
ATTCTGTCCCCCGCGGGTGTCCCTCCCGGTTCCCTGGTGCATACATGAGCAATCTGCTTCTCCCTGAGGAAATCTGACAGTACCTTTATCTGTGTCGTCTTGCCTGAGCCGTCAATACCTTCAAATGTGATTAATTTTCCTTTTTTATCCATATTAACAAATGCATTATATTAATAAAGCATCCTATTTCAAGCATTTTATTTTTCTTGATTAAATCTGCAAATATTAGACTATATGTCATATCTATCAATAAAAAAAGGAGGTCCTTATGTATAATAGAAAATATAATTTTTCCCCGGGTCCTGCAGTATTGCCCCTGCCTGTTCTTGAAAAGGCCAGGGAAGATATAATCAGTTTCAGGGGAAGCGGTATAGGCGTTCTTGAAATGAGCCACCGGAGCAAGGATTTTGATAAAATGTATGAAGAAGTCATAGAAAGGTTCAAAGGGTTTATGAATATAGGCGATAATTATGACATCATCTTCATGGGCGGAGGCGCCAGCAGCCAGTTCTACCTGATACCCATGAATTTTCTTCCCAGGGAACGGACAGCTGATTATATAGTCACCGGCACCTGGGCAAAAAAAGCTGTAAAGGAAGCCAGGCTTTTCGGAAATGTCAATATAGCCAGCTCCTCTGAAGACAGGAACTTCTCATACCTGCCCAAAAACCACACTTTTTCCAAAGATCCTGCTTATATTCACATAACCTCAAATAATACCATATATGGAACCCAGTGGGGAGAGTATCCAGAAATACATGGCACTCCGGTGGTATGCGACATGAGCTCCGACATACTCTGCAAAAAGATAGACTTTAATGCTTTTGACCTTATTTATGCCGGAGCCCAGAAGAATATCGGGCCTGCAGGCGTGACTGTCGTAATCATTAAAAATAGCTTCCTCGAAAGGGCTTCAGCCGATAATCCTACCATGGCACTTTACAGGACCCATGTTGAGAAGAAATCAGTTTTCAATACCCCCCCTGTATTCGGAATCTACATAATAAATGAGGTTCTTAACTGGATGATTGAAAACGGGGGTCTTTCAGCCATTGAAGAGAAAAACAGGAATAAGGCAGGAATGGTATACGGTATGATGGATAAATACCCGGATTTTTACAGGGGCCATGCAGAAAAAGACTCCAGGTCCCTGATGAATATAACCTTCAGACTTCCTTCAGAAGACCTTGAAGCAAAATTCATCAAGGAAGCAACCTCCCTTGACCTTATGGGGCTTAAGGGACACAGGTCAGTCGGAGGGATCAGGGTATCCATCTATAACGCCTTTCCCGAAGATGGAGTGGAAAAGCTTGTTCAGTTCATGAAAGATTTCAGGGATAATAACTAATATCAGTCAGGGCGCCTTATGCGCCCTGACTTTTCATCCTGGCCCGTTTAATTCCTCTTGTAGTCAATGAGCTCAATCACTGTCAGCATGGGAATGTCTTTGTCCATCGGGTATTTTCTTTCCGGATCCCTTTTATTTACAAACCTTCTGGAAACAACGGATTCCTTTTCATATCTCAGCAGAAAAGGCATATCTGCCTGCCCGGTTGTATATTTTCTCTCTACAATGCTCGATATAATCCTGAGAACCAGATAGGGGCTGTTGGGATCCTTTACCTCGTTTTCAAGCTTATAGGAATGCGATTCCTGTACTGCCGGAACAACAATATCCCCTATCCTTATTTTTTCAGAGCTCTTTTCACTGCTTAGATCCAGCCTGACACCCTTATGGCTTTCCTGCACCAGATAAGGGGACATTAAGCCCTCGTCTTTTTCTATATCCGTATATTTTCCGTCAATCATCTGCCTGACATTGATAACCTGCTTCCTGGTTTTGTCATAGGAAACTTCAAATTCATGGCTGTTTTGCGAGGACTCCTTCTGCCTGTACTTTATTATAAATTCAGGATTTTCATTGCCTTCACCCTGCCCGGCAAGCCTATGGATTGAAATGATCCCTGAAAAAACAGTTTTCCCGCCTTCATTTACAGTTTTTTGGTATGTTGCCCTGAAACCGGGAATTATACGTTCCGGTTCAAAGAAGGAAAATTCCTGGGAAAATCCGGAGAAAGCAAATCCAAATAAAGCGATAAATAATATTAGTTTTTTCATTCTCAAATCTCCTTAAAACGCTAATAATTAGTGCTGTAGTCTGGAAACTCAGAGCACTCGAAGGCATCAAGGCTCCAGGGATCCCAGAGGACTCTTGCTCCGTAGACCCTCTTCCAGTTCCAGAATCCTACCTGGACACCAGCTGAAAGCCCATCCCCCGGCAGGAAACAGCTGGCAGGATATCCGCCGTTATCGGAAAGGAATACCTTTCCTGACAATACCGGCAGGAAATAGATATTAATGCTTATATAG
>CAYSKJ010000249.1:0-2370 GCA_964431655.1 uncultured bacterium
TATTCCTTTGAATCTTCAAAAATATAATCATTTCTGTTAATATGGGTGGGCAAAAACTGGGTAAGCTTTAACTCACTTTTTTCGACAGCCTCATAAAGTATACCGAAGGGATTCTTAGCATCGCCCATGTGAAAGTTTACAATGCCTGCTTTTCCCCCCAGCATTCCGCCTACTCTTGCATGGCCGGCCAGGTTGATTATCTGGTCCACTGTCGGCCCTGATGACCGGTGGTCTGATATGGCAATCTCCCCTACCCCTATCACCTCCTCAATAAGGGCTATGTCTTTTGCAACATCGCCAAGTATCGTAGGTGTGGGGACCTGGTATGCACCGGTATAAATCCAGCAGGAAATGCCTTCTTTTCTCAGGGCCTTAGCCTTCATAAGTACACTTTCCACAGTCCTTGTTATTCCATCGGTTCCCAGGCACCCGATAACTGTCGTTATACCGCCCCTTATAATCTCTGAAAGATGCATCTCAGGGGTTCTGGTTGCAGGTCCCCCTTCTCCTCCCGCTCCTGCAATATGCGCATGGCAGTCTATGATGCCTGGAATCATCCTTAATCCGTCGCAGGAAATAATCTCCGTTTCAATGTTTGCAGGCTTTGTTATTTTATCAGCAATAGCAATAACCTTGCCTCCGGCAACCATTACATCCTTTTTCCCAAGATATTTGGGTGAATATATCTCGCAATCCTTGAAAATAATCATAATAATACCCCTATAAATTTAGACTATGCAATATTTCTCCATAATGGACAAAAGAACAGGCTTTACTGCTTCCAAAAGCTTGATATCCCTTTCTTCACTGTCAGCAAAACTGTATTTGGCCTTTTCCTCTCCATTCTGATAAACCAGGATTTCCTGCTCCTCAATCCTGAAGATAAAACTGTTCTCGTTAATGTCTCTTTCCAGCACTTTTTCAGCATAATGGGGGTTCTCGAGTATTACAGCATCAGAACCGGCATGCCCCATGCCATAATCCAGAATATCATCTTTGTCATGGTTAAGCAGAGCGAATTCAAGCTTCGGATTCCTCATGATTATCTGCATGTTCTTGCTGTGCAGTTTGTTATTGCATAAAAATTCATTGTTGAAGAAAACACCCTCCGGGGATAAAAAGCCGTATTCTATGTCGCTCTTTATATTTTTCAGCTCATCATAGAGCATTTTCCCAAATTTCGTTGAGATATTATTGCCTGAAATAATAGGTATTTTTGAGCCATTAGCATCCGCAAACAGGCTCTCCATTATAATCCCCGGAACATCTATGGAACCGCCGATAGCTGGAGCCAGATGCATGAATACACCGGGACCGGCATTAATCTCAATAATTCCAAAGTTCCCTTCATTCCATGGTTTTGAAATATCCTCGCATAAAACATCAATCCCAAGGCAGACCACATTGAAGAACTTTGCTATATCTTCCACAAGCTTGATATTCTTGGGGTGTATTTTTTCAGTAACATTTATGGATACACCGCCGGCGGAGATATTGGCAACCCTTCTGAGAAATATCCTTTCGCCTTCCTTGGGCACTGACTGCAGGGAGAGATTCTGAAGCTGGAGATAATCCTTGAGGTCTTCGTCAATCTTTATCTTGGTCAGGGGTGACCTTGCATTGTCAAGCCTTACTTCCTTGTCATTCTCCTTCTCAATCAGCTTCTCAATATTGTCTGTCCCGTTTCCGTCCACATAGGCAGGAACCCGCTGGAGAGCAGCCGCAAACTTTCCCCTGACGCTCAGGAGCCGGTGGTCTGTACCATAAATCTGCTGTTCGACAATAGCACCGTCAAAGGGAACCCCAAGCTCTTTTGCAGCTTTTTCAATATTATGGAAGGCCTTGCTCACCTCCTCGGCACTTTCAATATTGGTAGTTACACCCTGGCCCTTGTGGCCGGCCAGCGGCTTTACCACCACGGGAAAACCAAGGGATTCAGCCTCTTTTAAAATATCCTTTTCCGTATAGCAGTTTTTGCCGACAGGTGTGGGAAAACCGCACATCAGGAGAAAATCCTTGACCATATCCTTATACATGGTGAACTCTGTATCCCTTATACTGTCTATGTGCAGTGTTGTGGATCTTCCCCGGACAGATTTTTTGCCGTAGCCCCACTGGAAGCAGTTCTCCTCGTAAAGATAAGAGACGGGGATACCCCTCTTCAAGCCCGCTTCAATCAGCGAATAAAGGGTAGGACCGCCGAAAAGTGTCTTATCAAAATCCATCTGCAGGGCGGCGAACTCGGTCTGGAAATCCAGTTCCTGGCCTTCGTTGATGCTGGCAAGCCAGTCACACACAAAGTAGACACAGTCCTCGGCTATCTGGTCATCCAGGTATTCTACAGCTATCTCGTACTCTTCCCCATCATAG
>CAYSKJ010000250.1:0-2323 GCA_964431655.1 uncultured bacterium
GTGTCAGTATACCAGGCAATAAAGTTTCCTTGTCCTTTGAAAAGGCAAAAGCACCATTCTGCATTTATTATTAGATGGAGATGCTCTGGAGATTGATGAAATTTCGCTGAAGTGTTGAAAAGAATGCCCTTTTCTTGATCCTTTTCTATTCTTCTATGGATTCATTTCCTAATACTCTATAGAAGTATTGTCAAGGGGGGTACCATGAGAAGAAGAGAACTGTCTCCATTGCATCTGACAATCTCCGGCCTGATTCCTTGCAACTATAAAAATCAATTATAGCAATAAGGTAGACGCAACATCCTATAATTTTGTATTTGCTATATCTGCTTCCCATACCTTACTGGAGAACCAAATAGCTCTATCTCGAAGCAAATAATAGAATTTTCTATGGATTTTGGAAGGTTTGGAGAGTTTTTTTTGATATATAGCCAGTAGATGTGATTCTGTCATTATGCTGAGTACCCGTTTTGTGGTTACTCCAAGCCCTTAGAATATAGTATTAAAGGGTGCCAGTATAACCCTTCCAGTATCCATTTTTTTTTGGGCTTCTGTATTCCTTTTTTAGTAATGTCAGGACCTGCAGACAACAAGAAGGTCGCGCTGATCTCTCAATGACAGCTTTTTATGGCCTGTTTAAATAAGTCCTGCTCGGTGCCGTACAGTTTCTTGTGCTTTTTATTGAAAAATTTATTTACCTGTAGCTTGCCTGTCTAATTGCAGAGAATCTCCATAACCATAGCTCCCTTTAATTAAATATTCAGGGAATTGACTTTTGGCAAAATTTGTGCTAAAATAAGTATCTGTCCTAATAAATTTTAAAGATTTAAGGAGAACCCTTATGTCCGATAAATTCAGATATTTTCCCCTTATCCTCATGCTTATCGCAGTCTTTTTCATTTTGAATCCCTTTGCCTATTCAGAGATAAGACCCGGTGATGATATAGAATTCTATATTGGGAACTGGCATATCTCAGGAACTATTACTGATATTGATATTCACATAACCCTTGATGGAACCCTGGAGGTGGAAGACCTGGGACTGCTTTCGCTTAGCGGTTTGAAAATATCCGCCATGGATTATATGAATAATGGTGAGATAATTATTACTGATCATGGCACAGTTAGCCTTGAAAATGCTGTTTTCGGAGGCCTGAATATAAGCAGTATCAGCGGTCATATTGATACAGGCCATTTATACGGGAGCGCAGTTCTGAATACAAACCATGGTGTGCTCGACCTTGCTTTTGATGTGCTGCCCGGTGGTTCTTTTGTTTTCATGATTATGTCCAAAGAACTGCAGTTCGGTCAGCTCACCCTGACCGGTTTTATGGGTTCGATAAGCGAACAGGGTATTTCAGGCCAGGCTTATTTGAATATAAACGGCTTCAGCGCCCTTATGGACATCTTTTATGGCGATAACAGCAATTTCTATGCCTCCATGGAGCATGGAAGCCTTTCTATGGGTTCTCTCAGCCTGACGGATATGAATCTGCTGATCGACTCTTCAGGGAATGTCCAGGGAGGATGTAATGCATACCTGCCTGCATTCGGAGGAAGCATTGAGACAAATATATATTTCAGCAATGACCTTTTTGTTTTTGCATTCAGCCTGCCGGTTATAGATATAAACGGTATACATTACAGAAATTTATCAGGTATAATTTCTCCAAGTGAAGTAGTTTTGAATGGTGAATTATATATCGCTCAGACAGGAACAACCTATGGTTTTACGGGTTTGAGCATGGATATGCATGGAAATATACTGGAGAGCCCGCTGATTTATATCCAGAACCTGATTATTGGAGATATTGCGATAAGCGGGCAGATGAAGATAATACAAAGCGGTTTTCTTCTGATTACAGCCCAGATCTCCTTTCTTGATACGGTTCTTACGGTTACTAATGTTAGATTCTCACAGAATTTTGAGTTTGAATATGCTGACAATATAACACTGGAGAACCTGAATGCCGGCGGGCTTGTAATAAGCGGGAATGCTTCACTGACCATGAATCCCTTTACAGTCATGATCGAAGGCAATATAATCCACCAGGACTGGAATTTATCTGTATCCTCAATGCACCTGGACAGGGACGGCAATATTATAAGCCTTGGTTCTGCTCACGGGCAGTTCAATATAGACGGAATTAACATAGCCTGCGGTGTAGAGTTTGAAAACCAGAACATACTGCAATACTCCCTGATAATCAACCTGCCATCAATTTCAATCGACGGGTGGTCACTGAATACAGCAGTGCTCAGAATCTCGAGCGAAGGCTACAGTATAGTTAGTGCACAAATGGTATATATGGAAGCAGTATTT
>CAYSKJ010000251.1:0-2224 GCA_964431655.1 uncultured bacterium
CAGGATTTCATATTTTCCATCTTCGCTGAAAAATATGTAATGGAACATCTCCTTTGAATCATTGGAATACCATATTTTTTTGTCCTTTTCTTTTTGCGTTCCTAATTTATGAGAGTATACCGACTGCCAGTAATATTCTTCTCCCACGGGGACGCTTCCTCTTTCAGGATTGGTGATATAGTAGAAACCCGAACTGTCAGGCATCCAGTCTGATATCCTCTGCCGCCATCCCTGAAGGGCATCAGGCAGGATTTTACCGGTTTCGGTATTCATTATGTATAGAACGGGAGATTCATCCCCGCCCCTGGACTTTCCAAAAGCAAGATATTGGCCGTCTCTGGAGGGCTTCCAGTAGCTGAGGGTTTCACTGTTATCCCATTTATTCGGATCAATGAGTATCTTTTCTCCGGAATTTTCATCAGCCCTGGTGCATAAAAACTCATGCTCCATGTCTTTCTTTTTTACTGTGTAGAAGACCCTTTCACTGCCCGGCACTCTCTCCGGAGGGGAAATATCATCATACCTCATCAATTGTTCAAGGCTTTCCCTGATAAAGCCTGCCTGGGGTATCCTGTCCAAGAAGGAACGGGTAACTTTTTCCTGTTCGTTAATCCAGTGTCTTACGCCGGGGTTTTGTATATCTTCAAGCCACCGGTAATTATCAGTGATTTTGATGCCATGATAATCATCAACAACCGGCTTTATCGGTGTCTCAGGGTATTTGAAAGCAAGGGCAAATATTTGAAGGCATAAGAAGGCAAGAAGGATGGAAATTCTCATTGATTCAATCTCCTGCAGGCATTTTAATTTATCCTTTACGCAGGAGGATATGGATTGTTTCAGTCAGCTAAAATTATCTTTTGATTTTAATGCTGTTTTCAGCTATTGTATATTTGATTGGCCCTCAGGTTCCTTAAAAGAAAGGGTGGTTGAGATGAAGATCAGTACAGCAGGTATATTGAAATACCTTATATTATCGGTTCTTTTTCTTGCCTTTGTCTGTTTTCTGATAAAAGGATATAATATAGTTGATTACCAGAAAGGGATATATAAATTCCGTTGGTCAGGGATTGGTGCATTATTCAGTACCGATGAGTTTGGTCTTGGTGTAAATAAAAGGATAAAACTGGATCTTGGCGGTCCTGACGGCCCCTATATCGAAGGCAGCAGGCTTTATTACATAAACCGCAGTAAGGAGATGGAAGTACATGAACTGGAAAGGCAGGACAGGATAAAGGTTTATGTTGACAATGAAGACCAGGACTCATTTGAGGTAGAGTTAAGAGAAAAATATGAAAGTAATGGCGAAATATTTGAAATGCCCCCAGTGCTTCTGGCCTTATCGGACATAGAGGGGAATTATGATGCCTTTTACAGCCTGCTTATAAGCGCCGGCGTCATGAATGAGGGTTATGACTGGACCTTTGGAATAGGGCACCTGGTACTGATCGGGGATTTTGTCGACCGGGGATCGAATGTTACCCAGGTATTATGGCTTATCTACAACCTTGAGGGCAAAGCAGAAAAGAAGGGCGGCAGGGTCCATTACCTGCTGGGCAACCATGAAATTATGAATATAAGGGGAAGGACAGCTTATATTCAACCCAAATACATCAGGGCCTATCAGATTATAAGCGGGAAAGCGGATTGGGACGAGGCATGCAGGCATATGTTTTCCTGCAAAACCGAGCTCGGGGCCTGGATAAGAAGTAAAAATACCGCAGTGAAAGTAGGAGATATCCTGTTTGTCCACGGTGGATTGAGCCCCGGGCTGATAAACCGCGGAATATCCATTCCTGAAATCAACAGACTGGTAAGGCAAAACCTGGACTCAGATTTATCTAAGAATAGCACAGCTGATGAAATGGCACGGTTTTTGTTCGGAGCCGAAGGCCCCATGTGGTACAGAGGGCTTGTAAGAGATTACCAAAATTATAAAAGGGCCCGGCCCTCTGAGGTATCAGATATTTTAGCCTTTTATAATTCATCAGGAATTGTGGTCGGCCACTGCATTGTGGAGGATATATCGGCAGCCTATGAAGGCAGGGTTGTCATGGCAGACCTTCTGCACGGCCGGGGAAAACATACCGGGCAGACAAAGGGGTTGCTTATTGAAGATGGTATTTTTTATATTCTGGATGACAGGGGCAACAGGAAAAAATTGTAAACAACCTAAAAATCTCTTATAGCAAAGATATTTTTCAATATTAGGACACATGACACC
>CAYSKJ010000252.1:0-2224 GCA_964431655.1 uncultured bacterium
GGAGAAATCGCGGGCAGGCAGAGAAAAATACACCTTCCTGATATAGAAGGCTGGAGGGAAAAAAGTTATTTTGCAAAGGGGGATCTTGGTTTCCAGGTTTTTAAGAGTGAATGGGCTAATTTTGGTGTTCTCCTTGGCTGGGATAATTTTTTCCCCGAGGCGGTAAGAGTACTTGCTCTTAAAGGGGCGAATCTGATACTATGCCCTACCTCATCCGCTTTTGACAGCCATAATATATGGGAAACGGTTATCAAAGCCAATTCCATTGTAAATAATGTTTTTTCTTTCAGGCTTAACAGGGTTGGAAGCGAGAAAGGCCTTGATTTTTATGGAAAGTCTTTTTGTTCAGATCCCTTCGGGGAGTTGCTTTTCATACCAAGTACAGACTCAGAGGGTATAGTTATTGCTGAGATAGCATCATGCATACAGAAAACCATCAGGAGTGACTGGAGTTTTATCAAGGAGAGGTCTCCCATGGACTATTTACCTATTATGCCTAAATCTGTACGGGGTTTCTGGGAATAAAAATTATTTAATAATATTTGACATATGCAAATATTATAAATAAACTTAAGAATACTATAAAAAAATATGGCGGGGCCGGTATTATGATAACAGGGTTCAATACAGATCTTGTGCATAATGGAGAGACATACCATGTCCAGACTCAGGAAAGGGGTGTGAACAGCTTTGTTATTGACACCTATCTGTATAAAAGCGGAAGGATACTTGAAAGCTTTGAGGTATCCTATGAGCATATTAAAAAAGATGATGATTATGTAAAAAATGTGCGCATTCTCATGAATAAACAGCACAATAAGATGGTCAAGATGCTCAAAGAGGGCAGACTGCCATATACAAAAAAACTGATACAGAAAGCCCAGAGTCTTGCAGATGACAATGACTATGAACAGGCTAACAGGTATATTAAAGAAGCAGTCCTGATGGCTCCCGATGATGAAAATATAATAAAATTAAAGGAAATTATTGAGAAGAACCTTAAACCCCAGGAAAAGAAGAAAAAATACAAAACAATAATAGGCTCCAGGAAGGCTAAGGATGAGAAAGAGCCTGAACATCCCGTTCTGCCGGAGGAAGTGACCGGGGATGCTGATGAAACCATATTGATAGATTCCAGACATGATAACAGTGAACCGGGCAAAACAACGCCCGGTATTATAAAGGAAGGGATGCGGCTGATTGATGAAGGAAAACTGAATGAAGCTGTCCGCATACTTGAAGAGGCTTATGAAAACGATCCTGACAATTATGACCTTTTTGAAATTCTTCAATCAGCCAGGCTGGAGATGCAGCAAAAGGCTGAGAAGGAAGAAATTCCCTGTCTGTTTGAACTTAACGGGAAAAAATACTATAATGTTGAGCGAGCTGTTGATGAGGGTCTTTTCCTTTTTGGAGACCTTCAGTATAAGGAAGCAAGAGACCTGTGGGCTAAAGCCCTGGAATTTGATCCTGAAAATCAGAAGATTGCAGGTTTTATAAAGGAAGCTGAGGAGGCAGTCAGGAACGAAAGTCTTTCAGGAATAACTGATGACAGAAAGGAGCATGGTCAGCCTGATGGCAATAAGGAACCTGAGGCAGCCGATGAAAGCAGAAATCTTCCTCCCGATACCTGCGAAACCGTCATTATTGACAGGAAACAGGTTCTGGAAGGCATGTCTGCCCTGGTCCAGGAAGAAGCCGGGAATCAGAATACACCTGTCGAAATTAAAAAATCAGACCAGGAAGAAACAATTAAATACGAGACAGAGCCTTCAGGCACCGGTACTGCAAATATTCCTGTCCATGAAGAAAAGACAGAGAATATTGACCCGGAACAGCTGAAAAATGATACCATGGAAGAAGAACTAAATGAAACCATTGAGCTGGACCCGGAACAGCTGGAAATGAAGAGCCAGGGTACAGCAGAAATGCCCTATACCTACATGAAAAATTCTATTGAAAAGGAAGCAGATACAGCGGAGAAATACAGCTTTGTACAGTCGGTGTCAGCAGGGGATACAGCCATGACAAGTGAAGCCGATGAGACAGCTCTGACCGATTCTGCAGCATATATGGAATCCGGGGATGAAACTGATAAATCAATTATGTATGATACTCCTGCAAGCAGTGAAGAAGCTTATGATGCCTCTCAGGCACCTCCAGGGGAAGACCTTCCTGCAGACAGCAAGCCGGATAAGGGTGAGGGCCCGACCGGCAGTATCCT
>CAYSKJ010000253.1:0-2214 GCA_964431655.1 uncultured bacterium
GATGGAACTGTCACATATTGAGAAACTAAATGAAATTAAAAGCCATAATATCAAGGAAATCGAAAATTACAGTGTTGAAGACCTGAAAATAAGTGATTACATTGTAGAAAACCATGATAGAGGTCTGGATGACCTCACTTATCAGGATATTCTCATTATAGCCATGAAAAAGGAAGAATCAGCATACAAGCTTTATAAAAATCTAGCAGAAAAGCTGAATAGCTCTTTTGCTGGAAAGGTATTCGGGCTGCTTGCTTCTGAAGAAGCCAGTCATAAGAAGCATTTTGAAGAGATCTATGATAATGAGATACTTAAGGAAAACTGAATCCTCCAGTAATGAAAGCAGACAACAGCCTTATCATACCTGATAATTACGGCAGTACCCTGGATATTGCAGAAACCGAGAATGCAATTAAGACTATCAAGGATTATTTTCAAAATTCCTTTTCAGCGAACCTTGGTCTGAAAAGGATTACTGCTCCCCTTTTTGTCCCAGCAGGTTCCGGATTAAATGATGACTTAAACGGTGTAGAAAAGCCTGTTTCGTTCTCTGTCCCATGTGCAGACGGCCTGAAGGTAGAAATTGTCCAGTCCCTGGCTAAATGGAAAAGAGTGGCACTGGCAGAATACGGTTTTGTCTATCCCGAGGGTATATATACTGATATGAATGCAATCCGTCCTGATGAAAACCTTGATAATCTTCATTCCATATACGTTGACCAGTGGGACTGGGAAAGGATAATACTGCCTGAAGAGAGGAATCTTGATTATCTGAGGGATATGGTAACCAGAATTTACCAGTCCGTTAAGAGTACTGAAGATCATATATGCAGTCTTTATCCCGGTTTTACCCCTTTTCTTCCACCGGATATCTATTTTATACACGCAGAGGAGCTTCTGGAAATGTATCCGGACAGAACTCCGGCTGAAAGGGAATATTTGATTACCGTCCGGGAAAAGGCAGTTTTTATAATCGGCATAGGCTGTGAGCTATCTGACGGGTTAAGGCATGACAGCAGGGCTCCTGATTATGATGACTGGATATCCCTGAACAATGAAAAGGGATACCGGGGCTTTAACGGTGATCTGCTGGTTTATTATCCTGTGCTTGACAAAGCTTTTGAGCTTTCTTCCATGGGGATAAGGGTTGATAGGGAGAGTCTGGCTGCCCAGCTAAAAATGCGGGGGGAGATGCACAAGCTGACACTGGGGTTCCACAAAAGGCTGATGAATAATCAACTTCCACTGACCATAGGGGGCGGTATTGGTCAAAGCAGGCTCTGCATGCTGTTCTTAAGAAAGGCACACATTGGTGAGATACAGGCAGGTATATGGCCTGATGAGATGATCCGGCTCTGCAGGGAAAATAATATTATTCTTCTGTAGCCTACTGGAAAAGCATGGCGTCTCCATAGGAGAAAAATCTGTACTTTCTGCTTATTGCTTCCTGATAGCAGCGGTGAACGTTCTCCAGGCCCGAAAAGGCTGAGACTAGCATGAACAATGTAGATTTGGGAAGATGAAAGTTGGTTATCAGCATGTCAGCAACCCTGAATCGGAAGGGAGGCCTTATGAAAAGGTCTATTTCTCCGCTGAAAGGTTTGATTTCTCCCTCTCTGGAATATATTCCTTCTATACTTTTTAAGGTTGTGGTCCCCACTGCAACTATGGGGATGCCGGAGGCTTTTGCTTCCAAGATCATTTCTGCATTCTCTGAATTAAGGCTTACTTTTTCTCCCTCCATGGAGTGCTGATGGATGTTTTCAACCCTGACGGGCTTGAAAGTCGCGAGGCTGATATCCAGGGTTACAAAAGCTGTTTTGATATCGGGGGAATTCTGGATGTATTTAAGCATAATATCCGAAAAATGAAGACCTGCCGTCGGAGCAGCCACTGAGCCTTCATTCCGTGCATACAGGGTCTGGTACCTTATCCTGTCATTACCGGAATCCCGGCCTGTCTCCCTTCTTATATAAGGGGGCAGGGGAGGTTTGCCATACCGGGAAAGTATCTCCCACAGCAATTTCTCATCATCATAGGAGACAATCAGCCTGGTGTTATCGTTTTTCACCCTGAGGATCATGGAGGGGCTTTCTCCTATCAATATCTCATCCATGTCGCGGTTTTTTTTGAGTTTTTTTGTTAGTTCTTAATATCGTTTTGTAGGTATTTTGTTTTTGTAATGTTGTTGTTATATTTTTTCTGTTTTTATTT
>CAYSKJ010000254.1:0-2188 GCA_964431655.1 uncultured bacterium
TGGCAATTGTCCATGAATTGTTTCATGCTACCCAGAAGGAATATTTTACCTATCTCTCGGGTGATAAAATATGGTTTCTTGAGGCCTGTGCCATTTTGCTGGAAAAAGAGGCTCTGAATTATTATACAAAGCATGGCTGGGTTTGCTCCGGAGGAGATGATGACAGGTTCTTAGATATAGATGACCGCTGGGAAACACTTGGTCTTAGAATGGTTTTTGATCCTGAGCATGCGGATGATGAGAAAAGCATGGACAAGGCAATCTGGCATGGCTACCTTCTATCCAGATACCTTGAATTCCTTAGGGACAGCAGAATATACAATAAATATCCTGACAGGGATTTCTTAAAGAATGTGATGGAGAAATATTCAGGTTATTTCAGCGATTCCCTGACTGCTATCCAGGGAGCCTCAGGCATAGATGAGGCAGAATTCAGGAATGCCTTCATGGAGTTTTGCATGGCCAATCTTTCAGAGATGGATAGAATAATCAGCGCTATAAAGGAAAAGAAGCGGGAGGTGCTGTTTCCTGACCTTCTGGTGCATTCAGATGCGGTATTGTCTTCCCGCCTCGCTCCACTCAGCTGGAATTATAATATAGCGGCCCAGCAGCCCATGTCCTGCTCCCTTCAGTATCTTGAACTGGCTGATTTGAAAGACTCCCGGTATCATAAGGAAACCTTCATTTGCTTGCTAAATCTGGGGGAGGATAATATAATAAAACCTGCCGTACATGATCCTGAAGGGTTAAATTATATAATTAATTACCGGGGCAGCTCTGAATGGCTGAGAATCAAGGCAGGGCGATTTCAATGCCTTGAGATAAAGCCCGGAACAACCAAAGCAGTATTGGCACGTATTGACACCAATTTATATGCCGACAAAAAAAATTCCTGCGGTATAGTTGCATTACCCCTCTCAGAGCCGGAATTTCCAGAAGTCAAAATCAGCCAGTCAATATTAACCGTAAAGCTGAATGCTGTCTCCCAGGTTCTAAATCATGTGTCTGAACACTATAAAGGGCTTTCAAAGCCAGGTTATATCGTCATAATTGAATCTCCGGGATTTAAGTCCCCCAGGGTATATGAACTGCTAAAAAATGAAGTGAGCTTAAAATTGATCAGGGATAAGTCCGGTAATGCCGTTGATGTTGAACTGCAGTCTATTGACAGGGAAACAACAAGAGAAGCTTCAGGCGGGAAAAAAGACGCTGTCATGGATGCTGTCAGAAGAAAGCCGGTTGATACAAAGGATATATCTGTCCGTTATGCTGAGTACATATCATCCGGGAAGGATTTCATCCTGGGACCTCTCAGCAGGAACTCAGGGGCATCTGCATCAAGTACAAAGAAATGGGTTCTGTCCGGTGACCCGTTTATAAACGATTTAACCAACCGGGAGAGTTCCATGGATGTCAAGATAGGTCTATATAAGATAGATGCATGGTACACAGTTACCCACATTAATATGTACAATGATGTTATAGGAACAACAAGTGCATCATTCGTTTTCACAAAAGCCCCCGAACAGATACTGCCGGGAGAAACAGTCAATTTTTACATTAAGGGTGAGTATGCAGGCAGAAATAATTGCTATGAGGTGTCTCTGGTCATAAGAACACCGGATTTTCCCTTTGCAGAGAATATTTCATCCTGGTATATACAAAGCAGGCTGGATGACAGGTGCAAGGAGCCGATCACAGTGAACCGGGATCTTATTGTCGCTAAACACGATGATGATACAATAAAGAGACTCTTTAATAATAAGGCCAGACTAATATATGAATTAAAGGGGCCCAAGGGATCTATAGAGATCATTTATACCTATGAATACCGGTAAAATTTCAGGTTTTTCCTCCTGGAAATAAACTGTCGGTCTGCACAAAAATTTCCTGTAAAATAATAGTCAGCTTAGCATTCAGCATTAACAAATCTTGTTTTAATTCTGACTGTCATAACGGATGTGCTGAAATACACCGAAGGTGTAAGCCTTATTCATTGCTATGGTCAAGGATGGCAAGGGTCGCCCTTCTGGTTTTTTAAAATCCAGGCAGGACTGGATTTTTTATTGTTCACCATTTTAATTCCAGGGAAAACATCCTGTACCCAGATGAAATAAAAACAGCATATTACCCAGAATCGTGTCTTATGACAGGGAATCTGTTATATTCCTTGACTTTGTCTGCACCC
>CAYSKJ010000255.1:0-2170 GCA_964431655.1 uncultured bacterium
TGACATCTTTTCCTCCTTGTTTAGAGGCGACATCTATATTGGCACATAGGGAATATGCCAATTTACACTTTCCCAAAAAGCTTGATAATCAATACCTCAGATAATGCAGATATAGATATAAGTACTTGTGTCATAATGAATCTTAAGGCTTGAAAAGAGGAATCTATATTGGTAAGAAATAAACATTTCAATTTGTTTTGACCTTTCTATAATTTTATTGAATAAAGCCCTGCCGTTTGTATAATTTACCCTATGGCCGGTTATACTCTGAACAGTAATGTATATTTCCACTGTATGGACGGCCGTATCTGCATATCGGATTTTAATAATAACAGGCTATATATAATGACCAGGGATGTCTGTCTTGTCTGGAACAGCATAATAAACGGGGCGGACTTTGATAAACCTGGACCGGGGCAGAAACTGGACGAAGAGATTAATAAGAAGATCCATGATTTTGTGAAGATCCTTGCAGAGAAAAAGATTATCACCAGGAACCGCGAAGAACTGAAACTTAAAAAACCCTGCAGGGACAGGCTGAAATCAATAACCGCCGGGGCGGTTTTCTCCATTGAATTTGAAGATGGATTCTGATGGCATTCTTTTGCTGTGATACAAGGCCTGGGATTTATCCTTTTACAGGCCCCCCGGCCTTGACAAAGGGACATGGTATGCTGTATAAGTATATCAGGGAATATTCAGTCCCTGGGCACGAATAAACCGTCAAATAACTGACGGGACTTAATAAATGAGGGAGCTGAGCTTTATGAATAGACTTCTTTCTCTGGTTTTAATCCTTATCTTGGCAATTGTCGGTTTTGCTTTATTCTTTCCCCTGGATTTTATCATAAACCAGCCTGTCGGGATAGTATCGGAGATGATATTCCCGGGGAGCGGGGCATGGTTAGCGGATGCGGGAGATAAGGAAACCGGGGATGTTTTTTCCCGGCATGTGAACAATACTGTTTCCATTATTATTGATGAGTGGGGAGTCCCCCATATCTATGCAGAGGATGAGCACGACCTTTGCTTTGCAACGGGTTATATACATTCCAGGGACAGGTATTTTCAGATGGATATGACAAGAAGGATGGCAAGGGGGCTTCTGAGTGAAATAATAGGAGAAAGGGGTCTTGAGAGCGACAGGTTCCACCTGGCCCTGGGAATGGAATACTGGTCTGAAAGGACTCTGGAGGATATGAAAAAGGATAAAGACAATTCTCTGATATCAGGCCTTCTTGATTCCTATTCCCTGGGAGTGAATGAGTATATAAGAAATAACAGAGACAATGTATCCCTGGAGTATGTCCTTATGGGAATAGACCCAGGCATCAGGAAATGGGGAATACTTGATACCATGGTATTTTCCAAGGTTATGGCAAGGATGCTCTCATGGAGCTATTCAGATTTTCAGAATACAAAAAGTCTTGAGGCTTTCGGAGAGGAGAAAATCAGGCAGTATCTGTCCGAAGCGTTTTATCAGATCCCGGTAATTGACGGTTACGGGGAATGGAAAAATCATGGCAAGGAAGGGCATAAAGATCTACAGACTGAAAAGGCAGGGCTTATAGCATCCCTTTTTCTTGAAGCTGTTGAGTCCCTGCCCTTCGAGAAGCAGTATTCAAGCCTGGAGCCCGGAGGCATCATCGGCTCCAATAACTGGGCTGTAAACGGCCATCTCAGTGCAACAGGAAGTTCCCTGCTCTGCAATGACATGCACCTTGCCAGGACTGTGCCGATTATCTGGTATGAGACCCATCTTGTTAACAGCAGGGAAGGTCTTAACCTCTATGGCTATACACTGCCCGGAGTGCCTTTTCCGATAACCGGCTTCAATGACAGCATTGCCTGGGGGTTCACCAATACGGGCTTTGATGTAATAGACTGGTATTATTATGAGAGCCCTGGTGAGGAGAGTTATCTGCTGGAGGGTGAAGAAAGGGAATTTGACTGCCTATATTATGATATCCCAGTAAGAAACAAAAAGACTCACAGGCTGAAGGTCCGCCATACCGTTGACGGCCCGGTCCTGAGCGATGTCCTGGACCTTGATGTGCCCGGTTTCTCAGGCAGTAAGCCGGTTATTGTGCCTAAATGGACTGCGAATGCAGTTACCTATGAGCTTAAGGCGGTTTACGGTTTTGGGAATTCAAAAAGCATCGGTGAATTT
>CAYSKJ010000256.1:0-2163 GCA_964431655.1 uncultured bacterium
TATACCTGCCCCTGGCTTCATACTTCATGGGAACCTTTATCAGAAATTCCTCATAGTTGGCATCCGGCTGTTTCTGGTAGACAGGAATTCTCAGATTGTTTTTCAGAGCGGTCTGATAAAGCCCTGCCAGAAATCTTTCTATCTCGCTGTCTGTGGGCAGTATTTCTTTGAGGTGTTCAAGATTGAATTCCAGCTGCTGTATCTTTCTTTCCAGGTTCGGCAGCTCGTTCTCCATCTTTTTTGCCTCTGTATTTTCAACAATAAGTGCATTGAGCTGCTTTTCAAGGGATGCTATCTGATTTACCTTCTCTTTGTATACATAATTATTATAAAGGAAACCTGCAACAGCCAATATTACAATAATTGCGACCAGTTTCTGCCAAAATGGAATCTGTTGGTATTTTTCAAGCATTTTTGGCCTCCAAACCTATTAATAATAAAATTATTTCAATCTGCATACGATTTCAAACTCATAAACATCATAATTGACGTCTTTCATCGTTATTATGGTCTGCTTGAGGATATCGACCTCACTGAATATGCTTTCGCCCTTACCGTCTTTCTGCTGTTTCAGGTCTCTGACAAAAGTGGCTGCGGCAAAACTGCTGGATGCTCTTCCGACCAGCTTTATCGTTCCTCCCTGCTCTTTAACGCTGTTGAGCTGAAGATTGTCCGGGCGGGCAGCAGCAATGCTTATCATGAGCTTTGCAGGGCCTGTCTGTTTTTCTTTCAGCTCTGTGATAATTTCAACCTTTTTTTCAAAGACCTCTGCCTTCTTCTTAAGTTCATTAACCTTCTCGATTACAGCCTTGAGCCTTTGCTGTTCTTCTTTCTCCCTTTGAATACGGCTGTTTATATCACTGATTTTGCCGTTCATTATACCTGTATAGGCAAACATCCCTATGGCTGCAGCCAGGAGTATTATAGCAAATATTCCTATCTCAAATGCAACATTCATCATGGCCTTTGATTGGCCGGATCCTTTCTGAATAAGATTAATCTTTATCATTTAATCACCTGCCTTTCTCAGGGCAAGGCCTATTGCCACAGTTGCCTGAGATGCCTTGTCCTGAATCTCATCGAGCATCAGCTTTTCCGATACCTCTATGTTCCTGAAGGGATTAAGTATCTCAACCGGTATCCCCAGTTTCTGAGCCATATACTGCACGAGGCCCTTTATCTTGATACAGCCTCCTGAAAGGAATATCTTGTCAATTTTCTCCTTTGTGGAGGATGACCTGTAGAAATCGAAGGATCTCTGAATTTCTGAGATAATATCGCTGGAAATCTGCCGGTATATTCCTCCCAGAGCCTTCTGGTCTATCTCCTTGCTGGTAATCTTTTCGCCTTTTTTTACAAGCTCAGCCTCTTCGTATTTCAGGTTGAAATCCCTTTGTATGGCATCAGTATAATTGTTTCCACCTATCTGAATATACCTTGTCAGGTTGGAAACTCCATTTTCCAGTATATTTATGCTCATTGTCTGAGCACCTATATTAATCAGGGCAAGGGTGCCCTCAAAAGTCTCGTAGTTTACC
Source organism: uncultured bacterium (assembly GCA_964431655.1). Lineage (GTDB taxonomy): Bacteria > CAYMEV01 > CAYMEV01 > CAYMEV01 > CAYMEV01 > CAYMEV01. The sequence goes on from CAYSKJ010000256.1 coordinate 1,539, forward strand.
TCAAAGCAGTTCTGCAGGGAAAAGGCATCCACTTCGATTATGGAAGTATCTAGGCCAGCCTGGGTTATTATGTTCTGAAGCTCATTGAGCTTCTCTTTTTTTGCGGCAACCAGTATTACATCCATTTCTGACTTTCCGGATACCTCTGGCTTGCTCAGGATCTGAAAGGATATATTTACCTCATCAATATCAAACGGTATGTATTGCTCCGCTTCCCATTGAATAGATTCCGCCAGTTCAGAATCATCCATTTCTGGAACGGGGATTTTCTTGACTATAACGCTTGAGCCATAAACAGCTGTTGCTACACTGGAGCTTTTTATGCCCAGCTCTGATATCAGTCCCTGAATAGCACTGACTATAGCTCCTGAATCCATAATAGCTCCATCAACGATTGCTTCAGGATGAATAGGGGCCTCACCGAAAGCAACCAGCTGATAAGTTTTGCCTATCTCCTTTAACTGGGCAATCTTAACAGAATATGCTCCAATATCAACACCTAATATAGGCTTGTTAAATGAAAATAATCCCATGTTTTACCCCCTATATCATGAATATTTTTATCTTTAGCTTGAAATATTATCACAATAATATGTCCTGTGTCAACAGAAAAGTAATTTATTTT
>CAYSKJ010000257.1:0-2114 GCA_964431655.1 uncultured bacterium
TTCATAAGCAGAAATATTGCCGGACAGAAGACCAAACAGGCTCAAAGCAGGAGAAAGCAGCTTTCCAGGCTCCAGGAGGCAGACACCATTAGAGATGACCGGACCTATCGGTTCCGGTTCAATAATATTGACCACAACCCGCCGGTAATATGCAGTTTTGAAAAAGTCAGCTTTGGTTACGGAGGTGAGAGTCTGATTTATAATTCATCCTTTGCCATTCACAGGGATGACAGGGTGGGGATAGTAGGCTGTAACGGAAGCGGTAAGACAACCCTCCTGAATCTGATTACAGGCAGGATAAAGCCAAGGAGCGGGGATGTCTTCCTTAACAGAAACATAGAATACTTTTTCCTTAACCAGGAATCCTATTCCCAGTATTCCGGACTTTCCCTGACTGAGGTGCTGCGGAGGTACAACCCCTCCATGACAAACCGTGAAATAATGGACATTCTCGGTTCCTACGGTTTTTCCCAAATGGCTTCAAACCGTTTTGGCGAGCTTTCAGGCGGGGAAAAGAGAAGGTTTCAGCTGGCTGTATCCCAGATTGGTGTATTCAATCTGCTTATGCTTGATGAGCCAACGAATCACCTGGATATATTCTCCATAGAAAACCTCGCAGAAGCCCTGTTAAAATACAACGGATGCTGTATATTTGTGACCCATAACCGCTATTTTCTGGAAAAGGTTGCTGAGAAGATTATAGAGATAGAAGAGGGTTTAGTTACCATGTATTATGGCAATTACAGCTATTATAAAACAAAAAAAGCCCTGAGGGCCTTGCCGGTCCGGGAGGAAAAATATGCCGTTGCCGACAGGCAGACGAAAAAAGACGGCAGTCCGGGCATATCAAAAAACCGCCTTGCCCAGATGCAGAAAAGGCAGAGGGAACTGGAAAAAAGCATAGAGCAGTGCGAGACTGAAAGGACAAACCTGATACACCAGGAATTTTCCAATCCTGACAACTACAGGGATAAATTAAAGTATATGACCATAAAAAAACAGCTGGACAGCCTTGACAGAAAGATTGAGGAGCTTTTTGATTCCCTTGAGGAGATTCTTGCTGTACTGGGGGAAGATTAAGCTTCAGATGCCTTTATTCGAGCCAGGTCCTGCAAAGATTATAAGCTGATGGTTCTTAGGCCTTCCTGCCCAGCCTATCTCGACCTTGAAAGGTGCCAGGCCGTGCTTTGAAAAAAGGTCTTTCAGTATGTGATATGTATATATGGTATTGCTGTGGGAAAAGAAACCGACAAAATCCCTGTCAAGGTTGTATACCGTATATTTTTCCAGAAAAGCGTTATCCCTGAAGAAGTTTATGATTTCATACTTGACATAGCAGCGATTATTATACCATGGTGATTCGTCTTCGCTTTCATAGTAGTAAAAGACTGCGTCGCAGAGTATATTCTGGATGAGCTCCACGAGAAGTATCCCGTTTTTGCTGAGGGACTTTGAAAAGGTTCTGATTATATTGTCCATGTACCACACGGGAAAATCCCTGATGATATTGTTGAGTACCAGGATAGTTTCTGCAGTCATGCCAAGCTCTTCCTTCTTTATATCCCTTTTTATAAACCTTCCTCTGCCCTGCATCTTTGAATGAAAATTTTTATTGAGGTATGAGACAATAAAAGGGCTGACATCTATTCCGGTGGTGTAGAAGCCATTGTCCATAAGCTCCAGGCAGTATGGAATATTCCTCAAGTTCTGTAAGAGCACAGCTGAAGTCTTTTCAACCGGCTTCAATATGGCCCTTATAAAATCAATTTCCTTTTTTACTGCTGTTTTTGCCAAATCGCCCATCACCAGGTGATCTATATTCTTCCTGGAGAAATTCAGATCATCATATGGCAAATTATCCTGCCACAGTATGGGCTCAAACAGAGCCGATTTCTCATCCAGAAGCCTCTTTATATCTTCGGGTACCGCTGTCATAAAAATTTCATCCCGGTGATTACTGAATATTCTAAGGATATATCAAAACCCACAATTATCAAGTTTATTAGGCTCCCAGGAAACTGCAGCTGAGCGGGCTGAAAATTACAGATATATATTGCCAGTGTTGTACCAAAATGATAATGTCCCCATTGAGCAAAATAGAAATGTCCCCACAT
>CAYSKJ010000258.1:0-2058 GCA_964431655.1 uncultured bacterium
CAGGGACTGCATCTACTATGAAAGCTGTGCTTCAGCCAAAGGATCAGTTAAAAAGCTGAAAGGCCAGATAGACCAGATAAACAGGGCGGTAAAGCAGAAAGAGGAATACCTGTCAAAGGAGTTCTGGGGGAAAGTGGATGTCTTAAAGAGGCTCGGTTACCTCGGTGATGACCTATCCTTTAAGGAAGGAGCCTTTGTTCTCAAGGAAATACAGATTAATGAACTTCTTGTCACAGAGCTTATAATTGATGGCATATTCCAGAGGCTTGAGGTCAACGAGATAAATGCCCTGTGTGCCAGCCTGGGCTCCAGATCCAGCAAGAAATCAGTATTTGATTATCAAATAGAGGTTCTTGTTCCTGCCATGGGGCTGGTCAACAGTATTATTGACAAGCTAATAAAAACCGGTGCAGTCGCATCCCGAAAGGATATTGAATATGACTTCGGACTTGGCGGTTATGCTTATATGTGGTCGTCAGGCATACCCTGGAGCGATATGATGGATTATCTAAGCACCTACGAGAACCCGATTTCAGTATCCGGCGACCTTGTATATGCTTTCAGGAGGAGCATAGACATATTGCGCCAGGTTATGAGCGCTTTCAGGGATAACCAGGAAATGTTCGGAAAAATCAAAGAGTGCATCAACAGGATGGACAGGGACATAATAAGCCTTGTTCTTTAAGTGAATGCCGATACCTGCATGTAATTTAATTAATTTGACATGCATTGTCTAATAGTATAATAATCGAATTTAAGGCCATATGAAATCAAAAAGATTAATAAAATCCTTACCCATTCTTTTCTTTTTAATTATCCTTGTTCAGCCATGGAAAACATTATCTCAGCCCATACTTGTCCTGGAAGAAAATATGCAGAGGAATTTTTACTGCGAGGCGGATATTTCTGTAATTGAAGACGGGAACCGTTCAGACCTTCTCTATCTTATAAACAGAAAGGGAAATATCATTAAGATAAGCTTTGATCTTTCCTCCTTTATTGATGACTCATATGAGGCTGAAAACCTTAAAAAGCTTGGCATCAACAGCAATACAGTGCTTTATGATATGGACGATCTGCTTGTATATTTTATTTTCCCGGATATCCAGTCATATGTGATACAATCCTTTGATCCAGAGGACAGCCTTTTTGATTTTACATTTTTTTCAGATAAGAAGAATTATAAATATGAAAAAGTCTTTGAGAGCTCTGAGAACCAGAACAACAGGTTCAGCATCCGGATAAAGCACAAACAGGGTACAGATGACTGGGCCGGCTATATCCTGGAATCAGTCAGGTATATGAATTTCCCGGTAAAGGCTGAGCTTTATTCTGAAAAAAGGGATGTAAAACTTATATTTAACTTCAGGAATATTTCTTTTGAAGATAATGGTGATGAGCTGCTGCCCCCCGGGGGATATAAAAAGTTTGACAATTATACCCAGATGCTTATATATGCAATTGAAAGACAGAAATAGGAGTTGGATATGGGAAAGCTGACAATCGTTAAGGAATTTTTAATGTTTCTGAAAGAAAGGAAGAAATTCTGGCTGATTCCGATAATAGTAATACTTCTTTTACTGGGAGTCCTTATTCTCCTGGGAGAGAAATCCGCGTTTGCACCTTTTATTTATACCCTGTTTTAATAGAAGCGGTGAGGGGCGGTTTTGTAAAACCGCCCCTGTCGCCTATTTATCCTTATCTGATATGCTTTTCAACCCCTGCATGGAGAGCAGTTCGTTTATATTGAGGGTTTTAAAGTTAACACCTCCCTCCCCTGATGTGGGGATAAGTATTATCTTTTTGTCCTTAAGGGCTTCGGCGAGTTTCATCTTTACCATGATTTCACCTCCGGCGCCGGAAAGTGCCTCATTCATTTTCCTTATGCCTTCAGCCTCTGCAATGCCTTCGTTTTCAATGGCCTGGGCAAGCTTGCCCTGCTTTTCATAATAGGCATCGGCTTCAATCTTTGCCTGTTCATAATCTCCATCGGCAACAGCTATCATCTTGTTCACTTCACCCACAGCATCCTGAAGCTTCCTCTTGTATTCCTCGACC
>CAYSKJ010000259.1:0-2019 GCA_964431655.1 uncultured bacterium
TTTTGACTTTGCAGGAGCTTGTCAGGTGGATGGATAAAACAGCTGAATCTGTACCAGCAGAAAAAAGCTATCCCATGCCTCAGCAGTATTTGTCCTGCCTTCCAGTCGGGCCAGGAATATACCGTATGCTCAGGCAAAACGGCGATATTCTGTATATAGGGAAGGCCGGTTCGATTAAAAGCCGTGTTAAGAGCTATTTTCACAAGAGCAGGAAACACCCTGAACATATACTGGAGATGCTGTCCCAGGCAAAGGCAGTTGATGTCAGGGAAACTCCGTCTGTTCTTGAAGCTGCCCTGCTTGAATCTGATGAGATTAAAAGGGTATCTCCTCCTTATAATATCGCCCTGAAAATCAGACCAGGCAGTCCGTATTTCTACTCCAGCGATTTTGAGAGAGTGGATACAGCACCCTCCTTTGAATGCAGACTGGGTCCCTTTTCATCCCGGGACCATGCAGAAAAGCTGTCAGCCATGCTCAAGCTTCTTAATACAGCCAGCAGGGAAATAATGGAAAAGGCTTTAGCATCAGCTTTAGGCCTTTTACCGGAATATATGCCTGATATGGCCTGCATGTCTGAGGGGATGGATCTTTTTCTTGATTCCCACGGTTATGAGCTGGCATGCGGCAATACCCTTTCAGCCATGAAGAATATAAGCATCAAGACATGGCTCAGGAAAAAGGCTGAAAAAAAAGAAATGCCTGAGGAAGAGACTACTGAAGAGCCATCTCCTTCATGGTCGCCGGAAGCGGTCTGCGGACTTCTTGAATCAAATATAATGAGGGGATTTTATGAGATGCGTAGAGCTTCATGGCTGCTGATGCTGAGCGAATCCTCTCTTGAATGGGAGGAATGCGGTTTTGGCAAAAGTGACAGGTTTATCATGGTACTGGAAGGGGGGAGCCCTGTATGCAAAAATATATATAAAAAAGAGGAGATCCCTTTGCCCCCCGGGTATTTAAAAAACCGGCTGGAAAGGCAAATCGGTTTTGATGCTGTTGTTATGGACCGCATGCGGGTTCTGAGCACAGAAATAAGAAAGCTGGTAAGCAGGAAATGCTATGTAAGGGTGCGTCTGGGCAGGACAAACTGCCTGGACAGCCTTAAGCTGGGGAGGCTCTTCTTCTGGATATGATAAAAATACTATTTATTTCTGATACCCATCTCGGTTTTGATCTTCCCTTACGGCCCAGGACAGTTAAAAGAAGGCGCGGTTATGATTTTTTCCGGAACTATGAAACAGCCCTCCAGGCAGTATATAATGAAAAGATCGACCTGGTTGTCCACTGCGGGGATATATTCTACAGGAGCAGGATACCTCCCGGGCTCGTTGAGATGGCATTCAAACCCTTAAGAAGAATTGCTGATACAGGCATTCCCGTCTTTATTGTGCCTGGCAACCACGAGCGCTCAAGCATCCCTCATAATGGTCTTGTCTATCACAGGAATATACTCATCTTTGATTATCCCAGGACATATACAACAAAAATCAGGGGAATATCTCTGTCTCTTGCAGGTTTTCCCTTTGTAAGGCATGATGTAAGGAGCAAATTCAGCCAGATACTCAGGGAAACCGGATGGGAAAATGCCGTTGCCGATATTAACATACTTTGCATGCACCAGAGTGTGGACGGTGCGGCTGTAGGCCCGTCAAACTATATTTTCCGGTGGAAAAGCGATGTTGTTGATATCATAAATATACCCCGAAATTTGGACATGGTCCTTTCAGGCCATATTCACAGACATCAGGTCCTCAACAAAGACTTGAAAGGCCGGGAATTTCCGGTTCCAATCCTTTATTCAGGTTCCCTGGAACGTACATCTTTTGCTGAAAGGAGTGAAAAAAAGGGTTATATGATTATAGAAGCCAGGCCTGAAAAAGAGTCTTCATGGAAATTTTATGAAATTGAGACCAGTCCCATGGTCCAGCTCTCTGTTAATGCAGAGGCCATGGGCACTGAATCCTTCTGTTCCTGGCTGAAGGAGGAACTGAAGCAAATAAAGCCTGACGCCATTCT
>CAYSKJ010000260.1:0-2005 GCA_964431655.1 uncultured bacterium
TTTTTTGAAAAGCAGAAAGACAAGAACAATATGCTGGAAATTTTATGTGAGCTGGGTACGAATCATCACTACAAAGGTGATTATCGGAAAGCCATGGAATACTACAGCCGATATAAAGAACTGGCCCTGGAGACAGAAAATAAAAAGGAATACAGCAATGCACTGGGAAATATCGGTAATACTTACTGGAGCACGGGTGACTATAAAAGAGCCCTGGATTATTATCAAAGACAGAAAGAAATTGCATCAGAAATAGGAGATAAATTCTCTTACAGCTATGCGGTGGGAAATCTTGGAAGTATCTTGTATTATACCGGTGAATACGATAAAGCCTATGAACACTTTATACAAAAGAAGCTCATATGCGAAGAACTGGGGGATAAAAGGGGATTCAGCCATGTTCTTGGGAATATGGGGGTTTTTCATTACCACAGGGCTGAGTATGATAAATCCATGGAATTATTTGCAAAACAGAAAGAAATATGCACAAGGATAGGTGACAAAAGAGGGCTGGCTACATCCACCGGAAACATAGGCAATATTTTTTTTCAGCGCGGAGAATACAAGAATGCCATGGAGTGTTATAAATCAAAGAGGGACCTATGCGTTGAGACAGGCAATAAAAATGGATACAGCAATGCTGTAGGGAATATGGGCAGTATTTATTTCACAGAGGGAAATTATAAAAAAGCCATGGAATGCTATGAAACCCAGAGGGATATATGTTCCGGGCTGGGGGATAAAAGCGGTTACAGCTATGCAGTGGGCAATATAGGAAATATATATGAGGACCTGGGTAATTTTGCCAGCGCTCTTGACTGTTATCTTATAAAAAAAGATATATGTGAACAGATAAACGATAAGAAGGGTCTCTGCAATGCAGAAAGCAATATGTCTGCTGTTTATTTTGAGCTTGGCGACATTGAAAATGCCCTTCTTTTTCTCAATGATGCCCTGGATAATGCCGGAAAAATAGGCTTTAAGGAGGAGTATGGGGTCCTTTTAAACCTGAAGTCAGAGATAATGCTTTTTCTCAAAGACTATCAGAATGCAGAACTTCTGAATAAGGAGGCATTAAAGATCCAGAAGGATTTATTTGATGCTGAGCATGCCTTTGACGCTCATATTCTGGAATTAAGGATATTAGCGGCCAGCAATCCCGTGAAAGCAGAAAAATCATACCTGAATATGCTGGAAAAATACAATGATGAAGGGCAGAGGGCTAATATCCTTTATGAATTGTGGATGCTGACTAAAGAGAAAATCTACAGGGAAAAAGCCCTTAAGCTTTATCATCAACTGCACGAAAAAATACCCAGGCATGAGTATAAAAAGAGAATTCACAGGCTTGAAAAGGGTATAATATAGCAGGGGGAGCATTAAGCGCCCCCTGGATATCACATTATAATATTCTTCTTTTTATCATACAGCAGGGTTTTTGCCAGGGGTCCGAAAAGCATGTGATCCCTTGTCTGGCCTTTTCTGGTATAGCCCATTACCAGGGGAGCAACCTCTGCTCCTGAAGAGACATTAGTAAGCAGGCTATTGCCCTTTTCAACCCCGTGACCGCACTTAACGCTCCTTGATATCCCCGAAACAAAGATCCATTTTTTGATAACGGGATTATAAACAACATTAATCCTTGTGTCATAAACAAGTTTTTCTTTTTCTGAGAGCACCTTTGCATCAGGAAAACGCAGCTGCTGGATAGAAGTATCCTCTCTGAAGTTTTCGAAGGTTTTGAGTTCATTATCCAGAGTCTTTTCATCCAGAAGAACCATATGGATTCCGTCATATTTATGATAAAGCATGTCAAATGCCTTTTTTGAACTGGGCATGTAAGCGTAGAGGAATACACCTTTACCGCCGGTGGAATTCCATTTTTTCATGACATACCCTCCGCTGAGGGCAAGTTTTCTGACCGATTCAACTGATATCTCATCCTCAAGAAGGGTTTCGGGCCTGGATACATACCCTCCCGTATCCTTTTCCCAAATCCGGAAAG
>CAYSKJ010000261.1:0-1996 GCA_964431655.1 uncultured bacterium
GGAAGGAATTGAATACCCTGCGTTCTGATGCATGAATCCTTCTTCTTTTATCAGGCTGGGCATGATCAGTTAATACCCGGCTGGCAGGCTCTATCTCCTGGATAACTATGTCATTTTTCCTGATATATACCCTTCCTGTGGTGGAACTGGAATAATAAAGGATATCCGGGGGCATCTGCCCCTGGTTCTTTACCCAGAAACCGGTGCTGAAATATGCCTTATCATGAAAATCACCTGCATAGCCATATCCGAGGAATAATAAAAATATAGTAATCAGGGCAGTTATACGGTTCATTGGGAACCTCCTTGAGTTTATCATATGCAGGTATTATACAGGCTATGACCAAAACATTCAATAATTAATTAATAGAATTTTCATATTAAATGCTGACGGGATGAACAGGCCAATAAATTACTTCCGGCATAAATAAATCCATGCTATTAATTATAAAAAAATGCAAGGAAGGAAATATGGACAGGGAAGATATACTCAGAAGGTACAGAGAGCTTAAGAAAAAGGTAGTTGACAGGAAGGAGCAGTTTGACAAACTCATGGACTTTCTTGAAAGCAAGACCGAATGGATGAGGTCGCCGGCAAGTACGAGGTTTCACCTCTGCGAGGAGATGGGGCTTCTTGCCCACTCGGTTAACGTAGCGGAGACCCTGCTTAAATTAAAAGAACTGCTTGCTCCTGATATACCGGATGAATCCTGTGTTATTACAGGCCTTCTCCATGACCTGGGCAAGGCGGGGGTCCCGGGAAAGCCGCAGTATCTGCCCAATGAGCCTTCTGAAAAGCAGAAGATGTATGGATACAGGGCAACATACCCCTACCGCTTCAATACTGACCTGGTATATCTCAGCGTCCCGGTAAGAAGCCTTTATATTGTTTCAAGGTTTATAAATCTGTCGGAAACCGAAGCCCAGGCCATAGTATACCATGACGGCCAGTATGTGGAAGATAACCGTTCCTCTGCCAGCAGGGAGGAGCCTCTGACCCTCCTGCTCCAGTATGCCGACAACTGGAGCGGTTTTGTCCTGGAAAAGGACAACAGCTGATAAATTTGTTTGACAAAAATTTAAAAACAGGCACTCTAATGTTTAAGCCTTTTTCCCGGGCATCTATTTCCAGGATTCTTATTTATAAGGTGTTCAGAGGGATTTAATGTATACAATTATTGATCAATGGTTGTTTAAATTCCTTAACAGGCTTATTGCCAACAGCGCTTTTGATAAAGTGATGATTTTTATTGCAAGTCCTGATCTCTGGATATTCCTTTCTTTATATTTTGCGGTGGTCTTTATTATTGTGGGGACAAAAGAGGATATTCAGAAATTCATTGTCTTAATGCTAATTATTGCTTTTTCTGATCAGGCTGTAGCCTCAATCAAGCCCCTTATCAAAAGGCCCAGGCCATGTAATTATACTGATGTCCGCTATTTTGATGCAAATATACAAAAATGGTATATTACAGCAGGAAATTCCAGGCGTAAACATTCATATTCCTTCCCATCTGCACACTCATCCAATTTTTTTTCATTTTCAATCGGTTATTTTCTGCTGTACAAAGAAAAAAAGAGGTTAAAAATCTTTATGAATGCTATGGCATTTTTAGGAGCTCTCTCAAGAGTATACAGCGGTGTACATTACCCTTCCGACATTATCATCGGTGCATTAATCGGTATCTGTACTGCATATTTATTTTATTATTCATTCTATGGTATAAATATAAGAAAGATATTCAAGCAACTGTCTAAAACATGCTATTTAAATGATTCCATAGTTTCAGTGCCATATGTACCCAAAGAGGTGGCTTTAAGCGAGTCATTCAATAACAGGTTAAATGATGGACCCTGGCCTGAAAATTAGGGCCCGTACCTGCTGTTGAATCCCGGGCCGCTTTCCGGCAAAGCAATTTTTACTTTTCAGGGTAATAATATTTCCCTGTTGTACCAAAATGATAATGTCCCCATTGAGCAAAATAGAAATGTCCCC
>CAYSKJ010000262.1:0-1948 GCA_964431655.1 uncultured bacterium
AAGCATCCAGGATAATTTACAGTTTATTAAAGAAAAATCTGCCAGGGGCGGAACTGAAAATATATCCTGTTTCTGACGGAGGCGACGGCTTTCTGGAATGCCTGCACTACCATTTCAACTACAGACCTGATCATATTCTTCTTGATGATATAACCGGCAGAAAGAGGAAGATTATTTATCTTACCGATAATAATGGCTCTGCATTCATTGAGCTTGCTGAAATAAGCGGTATCAGGCTATTTGACAGAATCGTCCCTGAGGCGGGGAAGCTTGCCCTTGACTCTATGGGAAGGCTGATCGGTGAATTATACAAAAGAGGCTATAAGAGATTATACCTGGGCATTGGAGGTTCAGCCACTAACGATTGCGGTGCCGGAATCCTGCGGGGCATGGGGTTCAGGTTCTATGACAGCGGGGGAAATGAGATAACCGGGGAGAAGGATATTGTACAGCTGCTTTCAAGGACAAGCAGCGTAAAAAACCCGGGAACTTTTAATGATTTAGAAATAAATGTTTACTGCGATGTAAATAACCGGCTCCTTGGCAGTTACGGCAGTACCCGGGTCTATGGCCCACAGAAGAGTATAAGCGTTAAGTGCATGGGGCTGTGGGAAAAAGCCCATCGTCATTATGCCCAGATCCTTGCATTTAATGCAGGGAAAAGATTTTATGACAGGAGATACTTCGGTTCCGCTGGCGGAGCCGGTGTATCGCTGTTCTATATATTTAAGACAGTGTTTCATAATGGCAGTGATATTTTCCTGAACAATGCCTTCAAAAAGCATTTTAGCGACTCCAATATAGTTATCACCGGTGAGGGGAGGCTGGATTCTACTTCTTTTAGCTGCAAGGCTCCCGGGAGGATAATCCGTATGGCTGAAAAACATGATAAATGCCTTATTTTTCTTTCAGGTTCGTCCGAACACATACAGTTCGACAGCCATATTCATATCTATGAAAATAAAAAGGCAGTCCGAACCAGGCCAGAAGCAATAAAAGAATTGTCAAATAACCTTAAAAAAGCTATAATTGATATAACTGGCGGTATATGATGAAAAAGGATTTCATAGTAATTATTGATGATGAGAAAAATATACGCCTTACCCTGTCAGGGCTTCTAAGTGATGAAGGATACAATGCTACAGCCTTTTCAAATACTCAGACAGCCCTGGATTTCATAAGGACCAATCCTGTTGCCCTTGTCATGCTGGATATCTGGCTTAAAGACCGTATAGACGGGGTACAGGCGCTGGAACAGATTAAAAAGCTGGATGAGAGTATTCAGGTTATAATGATGTCGGGGCACGGCACAATCGACCTTGCTGTTCAATGCATTAAGCAGGGGGCTTTTGATTTCCTGGAAAAGCCCCTGAGCGCAGAGAAGATATTCATTGTTATTAAAAATGCATTAAAATTAAAACAGCTTAGGAATGAAAACCTTATATTCAAATCCATAATGCAGGATCATGAGAAAATTCTTGGCAGCAGCGCTAAAATACTGGATATCAAGGATCAGATACTTAAGATAGCAAATACTAGTGCAAGCGTTCTTATTACCGGTGAGAACGGAACGGGAAAAGAACTGGTTGCCAGGAGCATCCATAACCTTAGTGACCGCAGGGATAGGGCTTTTGTGAGCATCAACTGTGCAGCAGTTCCCAATACGCTTTTTGAAAGTGAGTTTTTTGGCTATGAAAAAGGGGCTTTTACAGGAGCAGATAAGAAAAAGATAGGCAAGATTGAAATGGCTGACGGAGGGACAATATTCCTTGATGAGATAGGAGATATGGATATATCAGCCCAGTCCAAGATACTGAAGGTCATAGAAGACGGGGAGTTCATGAGGCTCGGGGGCATAAAGAATATAAGCGTTGATGTAAGGTTTGTATCTGCTACCAACCAGAACCTTCAGGACCTTGTTCAAAAAAATCGGTTCAGGGAAGACCTA
>CAYSKJ010000263.1:0-1894 GCA_964431655.1 uncultured bacterium
GCGAGGAAGTTCAGAGGAAGTTTGACTGATTCATGGAAGAAGCAGGATTGATGACTTCGTGCTGAATTTTCTTTCCACTGCAAACAGTCCTAAAAAGGACTGTTTGCAGTCTATCTCTATGTCCACCTGATAGGGTATTCTTCCATTGGTTTCTGTATTATGGTTATACTGCCTTCTGTATTCTACATTGACTGAGTTTACCTTCAGCTTATTTCCGTATTCATAGGACTTGCCTATTATCTGCTGTTTGATTCCCAGAATGTTATCAGAACTGATTATGTCCTGGGAGGCGTTTTTTGCAAATTTTATTATATTATACTGATAGTGGTATATATCAACTATTCCATAAAGGATTACAATTACTATGACAAGGGTAATTACCTTGCCCAGGTTTTTTGCCATCAGAGCACCTCGATTAACAATACTAATCACTGTATAAGAATAAATCAAGAAAAGAATAACCTGCTATAATTCGCCTTTTATATCCTTCCAGAAGCTGTTTAAAAGGCCGATATAATCCTTCTCAAATCCCTTCTTTCCCGGGTAAAAGAATCTTTTATCCCGGATTTTTTCATCAAGGTACAGCTGGTGGACAAATCCTGAAAAGCTGTGAGGATACTTGTATTCTTTATCCTTTTCCAGGGGATAGTTCTTGAGATGCTCCGGTACAGGGTATTTCTCGCTTTGCCGGACAAAATCAAGAGCATCCTTGATAGCCTTATAGGAGCTGTTGCTTTTGGGAGCCATGGAAAGGTATATAATACCCTGGCCCAGGGGGATTATCCCTTCCGGCATGCCTATGTTCCTGTATGTATTGAAAAGAGCTCCGGCAAGCACTGCTGCATCAGGGTCGGCATTTCCTATGTCCTCTGATGCAAATATAAGCATTCTCCTGAACAGAACCATGGGATCCTCTCCCATATGGATAATCCTGCATGCCCAGTATAGGGCGGCATCGGGATCTGACCCTCTCATGCTTTTTATAAAGGCACTCAGACAGTCATATTTTGTATCCGTCAGGTTGATATCATTTGAATTATTCAGGTTTTCCTGGATAATATCCTTAATATCCTCAATTTCCGGCATCCTGTTCTCTGCTGTATACCAGGACACAGCCATTTCTATGAAATTTATAAACTTCCTTGCATCACCCCCGCTGGATCTTTTGAGGTATGAAGCCAGCTCCCGGCTTAAGACAAAACCATCCGGCAGCATGGCCTGGGGATGATTCTGGATATATTTCAGGACACTGTCCAGGTCACTGTCTTTTAATAACCGGGTCATAAAAAGCATGAGCCTTGAAAGCAGGGCAGGTATCACTGAAAATCGAGGGTTTTCAGTAGTTGAACCAATCATGGTGATAATTCCGGTTTCTACCCACATTAAGAGGAAATCCTGCTGGACTTTTGAGAACCGGTGTATCTCATCTATAAATAATATTGTCCTTTTGCCCACCTTAAAATCCTGCTGTGCATGTTTCATTATCTTGCGAAGCTCTGATACCCCGCTCCTTGTTGCCAGTATCCTTTTGAATACAGAGCCGGTAATCTCAGAAATAACCCTGGCAATTGATGTTTTGCCTGTACCCGGAGGACCCCACAGTATCATGGAAGGTATCCTGTCAGAGATGATATATTTGTAAAGGATGCTGTCTTTGGTCAGATGCTCCTGGCCGTAGATATCATCCAGGTTTTTTGGCCTGGTTCGGAATGCAAGGGGCTGAAGTCTGTCAGAAGGATCATTCATAAAATGCTGAAGGAGAGGATGGTTTTTTATCCAGAAGTTCAGCAGGTATTATAAACAGGTCTTCACTGCTGGTATTTATCTTGTAATCTGTGAATTCCAGGACAGTCCTGGTCCCGCTGTCCTGCCCCAGGGAGTCGATTTTGAGTAA
>CAYSKJ010000264.1:0-1769 GCA_964431655.1 uncultured bacterium
TATCATGGCTCGAGTATAGCACAGGTAAAAATAAAAGATATATTTAAGAAAGAACCCGGCCTTACACAGAAAAGGCATAGCGGGAATACCCGCTATGCCTGGATATTTTATGATTAGAAGTGCCTAGTAGTATCTCTGAAGATAGCTTCCCGATGCCCATCCCCTCGTGGCCCCGCTGGATGCAGGCAGGGAGAATTCATACCAGCCGTTGGAATTGGAGCCTGTCACGGCAAACATCTGGTCCTTTGATATGGTGGTTATGATTGGATAGCTGGTGCCCGGACCGGTTCTTACATTAAGGGTTGTGGTATTTATAACCTTGACATAGCCGTATTCAGGGCTTGAGGTAAGATAGGTCCCGGATCCCCATCCATAGCTGAAACCGTCGCCGGAAGGCATATGAAGCTTGTGCCAGCCACCGCTCTCCTGTGAGGAAACAAATTTCTGCCCGTTTGCTATGGTTGTAAGGACTGTGTAGCCGGTGCCCGGGCCTGAGCGGATATTAAGGGTGGAGGCTGTCACCTTCATAACCTTGTTGGTTGCCGGGGGCGAATCATTTATGACATACTTGAAATACCTAGGGCTGTACCCGGACAGGCTGGAATATGAAAAATTCCTGTATGATACCTTCCAGTCCGTACCCGAAGCCTCTATGGTATTTACTGTGCCGGACGGGTTGTCATTTATAACAAGCCTTACATGGCTGGAGGCCTTATTGACAATATCTCCCCTTTTTAAACTGCTGAAATAGCTGTAGGCTGTTGATATATTGGGAAGGGTGGATGTCCCGTATTTCGTGCTGAGGTTCCATGCCCTGGAGACAAAGCCCGAACAGTCAACACCCACGCAGTAATTGTCAGTCCAGGAAACCGATGAGGTATAATTGTCGCCGGCATACTTTCCGGCTGATACTCCTGAAAGGAAGGTTGAAAGTTTTGTCCACCCGCCCCATTTATAGGGCACGCCCTTCTTGCTACCTACAGTCACCCATGAAGGGGTTCTTATATAAGCTCCGTCAGGAAGCTTTTTTATTCCGTAGGAGAGATTGGATGATTTCGCTGTCCAGGCGGCTGATTCATAGGGCACGGCATTATTAAGTATCTGAGTCCTTGTAATTGAGCTTTCAGCCTTTGGTGCTCCGGACCCATCGTCTTGCGGCTCATCCAGCTTGAGAAGGAAGTCATTATAGTGATATTCATCGCTGAAAATATCCTGCAGTTCGCCAGATTTTGCATAAGAAACGCTGTCAACTGACTCTTTCAGGACATGTATGCCGGTTTTTGATGAGAGAAGGTAGAAAAGCTCATCATCATAGACCCTTATATTATTCGGGAACCAGGAAAAATAATGAAAGGGTATATCCAGCCTGGCGGTGGTATTTCCAGCATAGTCGACATATAAAAGCATTTCTTTTGCCTTAATGGGATCATAGGATAAAAGCTCCTCTGTAAGTACCAGCACATAATAGTCCGAGACATAGAGTATCTGCGCAGACCCGAGGTGGCCATCATACCTGAAGATTATCTCGTCTATCTGGTCAATTATTATTTTGAAGCTGTTTGCATCCTCCTTTACCAAAAAGGCCTGGACAAACTCACCTTTCTGGTAAACTGCCTTAATATTCTGGATATAGTCTTCAAACTGCTTTTCATAAATATTGTATATTTTGTGATAATATCCCTTTTCATCCCTGGTATAGATTATGCCCTCATGAATCACCAGGCCCGTTAAGACTAGGATATTGTCAGGCTTCGGCAGAACAGCCAGGG
>CAYSKJ010000265.1:0-1632 GCA_964431655.1 uncultured bacterium
AATGTTCTTTTCCTCTGAAGACCAGAGATGTGTCTGCATATTATACCGCCAGTTATTAATACAGATACAGGATAGCTAAAATCAGAATATAGGCAAATAGTTTCAATGAATTATATCTTTTTATTGACTGAATTGGACTGTTTTAAGCTAAGAGGCAGAAAAAATTTTATACATATATTTAATATTTTGACAAGCATGCCGTAAAGCCATAGAATGCGAATAAAATATACCCCCACAATAAAAATAGGAGGTTAATTATGCTGAATATATTGAAGCCAGGCAGGGCAATATTTCTGCTGGCCCTGTATGTCTGCTTTTTTACAAATATTACCCATGCAGAGTCTGATGAAATTGCCATGACCTTATCGGGCATCGATTTTTTTTCTGGATTCCAGCAGTCAGAACTGGAACTGCTTGCAGGGATTGCCGATTTAAGACCTGCCGGCGACGGAGAATACCTCTTTACCCAGGGAATCATGTCCGATAGCCTGTATATACTTATTGAAGGCAGGGCTTCTGTCTTTTCCCACGGGCAGTTTATTGTTTCCCTGGAAGCTCCTCAGGTGCTCGGGGAGGTGGAGCTTGTCGACCGGCGGAAAGCAAGTGCGGATGTTGTTATTTCTGGGAACTCCAGAGTCATTGGATTTAAATATGATGAACTGCTGAAGGTGCTGAATAATAACTGCGAGCTCGGTTTCAAATTCATGAAAAAGATAGCGGCAGTTCTTAGCGAACGTCTTCTTAATATGAATCCTTAAAACATAAACAGCAGGTTCAGAACCTTTCTTTCATCTTCCGTACAGTCAGGATGAGCATTTTTTTTACCTTTTCCACATTATTACCAAATACCTCAAGGATCTCCTTCCAGGTGACAGGTTCTTCATCCTGCTTCCAACAGTCATAATCCGTAGACATAGCAACCGCTGCATAGGGTATACCTGCTTCATTAGCCAGAATGGCCTCAGGAGCGACACTCATATTAATTACATCAGCACCCCATATCCTGAACATCTTTGACTCTGCAACCGTAGAGAATCGCGAACCTTCTATGGTTATTACCGTTCCCCTTTCATGGTGTTTTATGCCGAGCTCCCGCACAGATTCTATCATTATCTGCCTTAGATCTTCATTGAATGGATAGGGCATTGCCGTATGCTTTGCATTCTCTCCACCTCCGGGAAAAGAATCGTAGAAAGAAAGCTTCCTCAATCTCGTAAAATCAATGAACTGGTCCAGTATGACAAAATCTCCCCTGCCAATCTCCTCTCTAAGGCTTCCGCAGGCTGTTGTGGCTAAAATATGGGTGCATTTGTGGTCCTTCAGGGCTTTTATATTGGCCAGGTAATTTACATGGGTGGGAGGGATCTGGTGATGTCTTCCGTGCCTTGCTATGATGGCTACTTCAACTCCGTCAATCGCTCCTGTTTTTATGGGAGAGGTGGGTGCTCCGTATTCTGTATCAGCATCAAGGTCTTCAGGATTTTTTATTATATCAGGGTCATCCAGCCCTGAACCGCCTATTATACCAATTCTTATCATCTTTTGATACCTGCATTTTTTTTTATTTATCTACAGCAGGGTGCAGACAAAGTCAAGGAATATAACAGATTCCCTGTCATAAGACACGATTCT
>CAYSKJ010000266.1:0-1584 GCA_964431655.1 uncultured bacterium
TGAAAGAGTCTCCTGGAGCCTCTTGTCGATATCCGTATCATCTCTTATTTCAGGTTCTTCTTCATCATTCAGCATGGAAGAAAGCGTGTCTTCAAGCCTTTCATCAATATCAGAGATATTATACTTCTCTTCAGCTTCCCTGATATCTTCCTCTGAAGGAATTGATGCCTGGGCTCTCTGGTCTGCTTTTATATCCTCATCTTCACCGGAAAGCTCAAGGGGATTGAAATAGGTGTCGGCTTCCTTTTCTTTGGGAGTTTCGGCTTCTTCAACATTCATAAGGCCGGCCAGAGTATCTTCCAGTTTCGCCTCCAGGTTGGTATCGGTGGATATCACATCACTGTCTGAACCTACTTCCATAAGACCAGACAGGGTGTCCTCCAGTTTTGCCTCAAGATCCGTATCAAGGTCAATCGGCCTTGCCTGGGAATTATTGTCAATGTTCTGGTTTAATAGTTCATTCAGGTAGGATAAAAATTCATTAGGGTTATATGGTTTTTCAAAAAAACCGTCAGCTCCATACTCGGTAAGAGCCTGCCTTTTATATTTCTCTCCTTTATATACACCGGTTGTTATAAGCAGGGGGGTCTGTTTCCCCTTTTCTGTCTTTTTAATGGTCCTGCAGACTTCAAATCCATGCATTTTAGGCAGCATGGCAGCTAAAACAACAGCATCCGGTTTTTCATTATTGAATATTTCTATGGCTGCAAGACCGTCTTTCGCCTTGATAATATCATATCCGGCGTTCTGCAGAAGTTTTACAGTTTGTTCCAAGCTTTTTGGTTCGTAATCCACTATTAAAATTTTTTTTGCCATTTAGGTACCCTACATCATATTTTGTAATACTGATAACTATCCATAACTAACATAAGTCTTTATGTCAATATCATAACTTAACACAATTGGAAAAAAATTACAATAAAATTTTATTAAAGTCAAAAATAGTCTTTCAGTGTCTTTTTGAGCAATTTATCAATATCATCATCGGTTTCGGGCTTGTCTTCTGTAAGATTTATTTCAGCTTCCGGTTTTTTATTGTCCTGAAAGAAAAATCTGAGATCATTATCGTCATCCTCGGATTTGAGCTCAGACTCAATATTTAGGAGCTTATAAACTTCCTGAAAAAGCTGGTCATAGTCAAAGGGCTTGGTTATATAGCTGTCGGCTTTATATTTATTTATTGCTTCATACTTATAATTCGACTTCAGGTATACGCCTGTCATGATGATTATCGGTATCCTGCATTTTTCCTGATCTTTGAGGGCTTTGCATACCTGGAATCCATGCAGCTTTGGTATCATTGCATCGAGAAGTATAATATCAGGAGCAAAACTGCGGTAGTCTGACAGTGCTTCCAGTCCGTCTCTGGCTATCTTCACAGTGAAGCCCCTCTTCTCAAATTTATCTTTGAGATCTTCCCTTACGACAGCCTGGTCATCCACTATGAGAATTTTCTGATCCACCATTTAAATCCCGTTCTGAATTATTTTTCCATATGTTATTATGATTGCACATTATTGAAATTTGTCAAATTTTTTTGCTTGTATTTAATATTCGGGTATATGCTATAAAAAAACCCAGGAG